>URGA01000027.1 GCA_900547275.1 uncultured Oscillospiraceae bacterium
AAAAGGCTTTGGGAGTGGCGGCTTCGCAGAACCGCCGCCGCCGCGCTGGTGGCGGTGTTGCAGGCGATAACAACGGCGTCTGCGCCCTTGTCAATCAAAAATTTTACAGCTTCTTCGCTGTATTGTACTATTTGTTCTCTTGTTTTTTCGCCGTATGGGACGTGATCCTCGTCGGCGTAATATAAAAACGCTTCATTGGGCAGGCGTTTCATTGCCTGGTGAAGTACAGACAATCCGCCTATTCCCGAATCGAAGACAGCAATTTTCATAGTTTTCAGTCATTCCTATTGTTAATAAAGTAATTATGGCAGCTTCCCTCAGAGGATACCATGCAGGCTCCCTGAGGATTTTCCGGCGTACAGCCTTTGCCGAAAAGCGGGCACTGACCGGGTTTTTTAAGTCCGGCTATAACTTCAGCGCATCTGCAGCCGTTGTCAGAAGCGGCGTCTTTTAAAAGATTGCGGCTTCCTGCGTCGTAAATGCCGAACTTGCTTTTCAGTGCCATTCCTGAATTTTCAATTTCCCCAAGACCACGCCATGCGGCGTTGCAGGGTTCAAAATATTTTTCAACAAGTTCCTCTGCCTGACGGTTCCCGTCAGGACTTACGGCGCGCTTGTAAAGATTTTTACAAATGCCTTTGCCTTGTAAATGAGCCAGAGCATATATCGTGCAAAGCAGTTCTTCGCCCTCAAAGCCGCTTATAACGAATGGCAGACGGTATTTTTCTGCCAGCTGTGCAAAGGGCTTTTCTCCTGTAATTACCGCAACATGGCCGGGAGCAATGAAGCCGTCAACGGCATTTCGCTCATTGCACAGTTTTTCGATAACGGGAGGCATTGTCTTAAGAGCGGTGAGAAGTCTTATATTCTTTATATCTTTTTTTATTATTTCGTCCATAAGCACGGCGTAGACCGGCGTTGTTGTTTCAAATCCAACTGCGGCAAAAACAAAATTCACAGCCGGATTTTCTTTTGCAATGCGCAGGCTGTCAAGCGGGGAGTAAACCATTTTTACATTTCCTCCTGCCGCTTTGGCATTGGCAAGAGAGCCTTTACTCCCCGGAACCCTTATCATATCGCCGAATGTAACAACGCAGGTGTCTGCCTCTTTTGACAGTTCGCACAGCCTGTCGATATAGTCTGTAACGGTAACGCACACGGGACAGCCGGGACCGCTTACAAGATGTATCTTTTCTGACAACAGCGACGGTATTCCGTTTTCGCTTATTGAAGCGGTGTGGGTGCCGCAGACCTCCATAAACGTAAGTTTTTTGCCGCTGTAATTTTTAAGATATGATTTTACTTCTTCTATATCCATTATATTTCCTCAAGTTCTCGGAACAGTTCAAGCATTGACTGCGCCTCGTCTTCGCCCAGTACCTGAATAACAAGCCCTGCGTGAACAAGCACCCAGTCGCCTACCTTTGCGTTAACAATTCCTATGTTTGCGCTTATTTTGTTGGTGTTGTATTCAACTGTGGCGGTATTCCCTTCAATGGATATGATTTTTCCCGGTGCTGCAACACACATTTATTTTTCCTCCAGTGCGGCAATGTATGCTTGTCCAAGAGCAATGCCTCCGTCGCCTGTGGGCACCTGCTCGTTGATATAGGGGCAAAAACCGTTTTCACGAAGCAGAGCCAAAGCCCGTTCTGTAAGAATACGGTTGTTAAATACTCCCCCGGACAGTGCTATCTGCCTTACAGAATATTTCTTTGCAATTTTCAAAATCAGTTCTGCCAGCATATAGTGAAAGCCCAGCGCCCTGTCTTGAACAGGGGCGTCGCTTTTGCTTATTTCTTCAATAATTCCTTTTGGCGACAGTCTGGGTGTAAATTTACACGGCTTTTTTGATAGCGCGGCGCACGCTTCCAGTTTTTCGGCGCATTCGCCTTCATAGGTGTTTTTGCCGCATATCCCAAGCAGTGCGCTGACAGCGTCAAACAGTCTGCCCATGCTTGAACATTTTACCATGTTGATACCTGCCGCTTTTGCTTTTTCAATAAGTTCGTTTGTGCCTGTATAGCAGGAAAGACAAAGTTCCGCGTCCTTCGCTATCTCGTCAGAACCGGGCATCAAAGTGTAATCAAGATGCTCAAGACGGGTAAATTCTTTTCCGTTAAAACGGAAAACCTCACTGCCCCAAATTGCGCCGTCGTCGCCGTAGCCTGTGCCGTCAAATGCGAAACAAAGCACTTCTCCATGGAGTTTGTGCTCGGCAATTACCGATGCGCTGTGGGCTTTGTGGTGCTGTATTTTTATTCCGTTTGGATAAAGAGAGGCGGAATAATAGTTCGGGTGCAGGTCGGTAACCGTTTTTTCAGCACTAAATGAGTGAAGCGCTGAAAAACGCTTGATATTTCTGCAATAAGCGTCAAAACAATCGGCGTCCTCCAGATCGCCGAAAGGCTGGCTTAAATAAACGTAATTTCCCACGTGAAAGCCGAAGACGGATTTAAGATCTCCTCCGGCGCAGAATGTTGTGTGTTTGGCGCATATGCCGATATCCACTGCCAGCGGCACGCAGCCTCTGGCTCTTCTTATCCAGCGCATTTTTCCGTCAATAGCGTGGCAAACAGAGTCGTCAATGGGAGTGAGAATTTCTCTGTTGTGGGCGAGAACGGGCACTCCCAATGATGCCGCTCCTTTGTCGTCGGTAATTATCGGTGCGCCGCTTAAATTTGCGCTTGTCATTACAAGCGGAGATATTTTTTCCAAAAGCATTATCTGGATAGGATTGCAGGGCAGAAAAGCTCCTGTAAATTCGCTACCTCCGGATACCGCGTTCGGAAAATCCTTTTTCTTTTTAAGCAAGACGATAGGACGGGCAGGGGAAGTCAGCGCCTCCTCTTCAACATCTGAAACGAAGCAGTATTTCATGATTTCCTCCGAAGAAGAAAACATAACAGCGAAAGGTTTCGTTTCCCGTCCTTTGATTTTTCTAAGGCTGTTTACAGCGTTTTCGTCTTTTGCCCAGGCGCAGAGGTGGTAGCCGCCGATGCCTTTAACAGCAACTGTTTTGCCGTCTTTCAGCAGTTTGGCGCATTGCTCAATTGACATTGAAATTTCAGGCCCGCATTGGTTGCAGGCAATAGTTTGGGCGTGGCATCGCCTGTCGCTGGGCGTTGTGTATTCTTCCTTGCATTCGGGGCACATTGGAAAAGATCCCATAGCCGTATTTTCCCGGTCGTAGGGAATAGATTTTTGTATTGTGTACCTTGGTCCGCAGTTTACACAGCTGATAAACGGGTGGTTGTAACGCCTGTTGCTTTTGTCTTTCAGTTCTCTTTCACAGTCGGCGCAGGTGGCAAGATCTGGCGTGAGAAATGGTACTGAATTGTCACTGCTTGAGTGAATAATTTTAAATGAATCAAAGGTCTGCTGTGGAATTTGAGTTTCAGTGTATGATTTTACCGAAAACAAAGCAACAAGGCACCGGATGTAAGCATCAAGTGCCTTTTGTGTTCCGCTTGCAGTCAGCGTTACATAGCCGCCGGAGTTGCAAACAGTTCCCGTAATTCCGTTTTCCAGAGCAAGCCGCAGGGCAGTGGGTCTGAAACCTATGCCCTGCACAATGCCTTTGAATACATACTTTTTTGTCATTTTACTGCTTTTTCAGCGTAACAACGCCTTTTTCGCCGTCGTCCTCAGCAAAGGACAGCGCTTTGAATTTAACACAGGCGTCAATGCAGGCTCCGCACTGAACGCACTTATCACGGTCGATTGACCATGTTTTTTCGCCTGTTCTGTCAACTGTTATACATTCCTGGGGACATTTTCTTGCGCAAAGTCCGCAGAGAATGCACTTTGTAATATCGTTTGTTATTTTTCCGCCCTTGCCCTTTTCCTCAACAGGCTTCTGGAACGTGTCAACAATCTTCTGAGCTGAAGGTTCGGTATAGCCCGGAACAATAGAAAGGCATTTTTTCGGACAGCCTTCAACGCAGTTTCCGCACTGAACACAGCCCATGCGCTCTATCTGCCAAGTTTTGTTGTTTCTGTCAACAGTGATTGCGCCTGAAGGGCACTTGCGCTGGCACATACCGCACATTATGCAGTCATCAATGTTTATTTCAATGTGGCCTCTGCTTCTTTCCGGGTATTCCCTCGGGACAGCGGGATAATTCTTTGTTGCCGGTTTGGAAAAGAGGTTTTTCAGCGCGATTTTTGTAAAGTCCATTATAGCCATAATCAGCGCCCCCTTATCTTTCCGTGCAGCTGATGCACGGGTCGATGGTTAGTATCTGAAGCGGAACATCCGCCAGTTCGCTGCCAGGCAAAATATTGATGAGCGAATAAATATTTGTAAATGTGGGAGTTCTTACGCGAAATCTCTCAAGGAATTTTGTTCCGTTTGCTTTGGCGTAATAGAGCGCTTCGCCGCGGGGCTGTTCAACTCTTACGATAGCCTCGCCGTTCGGCATTCCCTTTACCGGAGCGGAGATTGGCGTTGAGGGAATTTTTTCAACCGCCTGACGGATAATTGAGATTGACTGGAACAGCTCCTGAATACGTACATAACAGCGGGCATAGCCGTCGCATTCGTTACTGGTGATAATGTCAAAGTCAACGTATTCGTATGCTTCGTATCCCAGTTTTCTGGTGTCTATCTCAATACCTGAAGCACGCGCCATCGGACCTACAGCGCCGAATTTCAGCGCGTCTTCCTTAGAGAGCATACCTACTCCCTTCAGTCTTGCCTGAACGGTGTAGTCGTTAAGAAATACGTTTGTAACTTCTCTCAGGTCTTTTTCCATATCAAGGAAGATATTTACAAACTGCTTGAGCATATCAGCGTCCATATCCTTAAGAACACCGCCGATTTTATTTACGCTGAAGATAACGCGGCCGCCGGTGGAAGCTTCAAACATATCAAGCACTTTTTCACGCATACGCCAGCACTGCATAAATAGTGCGTCAAAACCGAAGGCGTCTGCAAGCAGACCCAGCCACAGCAGGTGTGAATGAATTCTGCTCATTTCGCCCCAGATAGTGCGAAGATATTTTGCGCGTTCGGGAACTTCGGCGTCAAAGATGCGCTCCAGCGCCTCGCAGTAAGCCATTCCGTGCTTAAATGAGCAGATGCCGCAGATACGCTCGATTACGTACTGGTAGTCGTTGAAATCGCGCTTTTTTACAAGCCCTTCCAGTCCTCTGTGAACGAAGCCGATGGAGGGAATAGCCTCAACGACTTTTTCATCCTCCAGCACCAGGTCCAGATGGATAGGTTCCGGAAGAACAGGGTGCTGCGGGCCGAAAGGTACGATTGTTCTGTTAGCCATTCTGTTCTTCCTCCTTTGATTTTTTAATTACTTTAATGTCTTCTTTTAGAGCGTTTTTCTTAAACGGAGTTTCCTTGTCTATACGGTAGAATTTGCCGTGGAAATCCATGTTTATTGAATCAATCTTAACTCCGAAAAGCTCAGAAATCTCATTTTCAAAGAGAGCCGCTGATGGGAAAATGTCTGAAATTGAGTTTATCTCCTCGTCTTCCTCAACGAAAATCTTGTAGTTTTCAAGTTTGTAGTCAAGAGCTACGGAGTAGATAAGTTCTGCTCCGCCGTCAACGGAGGTAGCGCATATCTGAACAAGGCGGTATCCGCTGCGCAGATGCTCAAGCATAATTCTGTAGAGTGTTTTTATATCCACTGTTTCCAGCGTGTATTCTTCTCTCATTGCTTTTCCTCCTTCATATTCTTGCTCTTTTCTTTAAGCAGAGCCAGTGATTTTACAACGCCGTCGATGATTGCTTCCGGGCGCGCCGCGCATCCGGGAACGTAAATGTCAACGGGAATAACTTTGTCAACTCCGCCCATTACGTTGTAGCACTCTTTGAATACCCCTCCGTTGCAGGCGCAGATTCCTATCGCGCAGACAACTTTCGGGTTGTTCATCTGGTCATAGATTTGGCGTACAACGTCGCGGTTCTGCGAATTGACAGAGCCGGTGATAAGCAGAATGTCGGCGTGTTTCGGGTTGCCTGTATTGATTATGCCAAATCTTTCAACGTCGTAAAGCGGTGTAAGACACGCCAGTACCTCGATGTCACAGCCGTTGCAGGAGGTGCCGTCATAGTGCATTATCCACGGTGATTTAGTAATATCAGCCATTTTTATACCCCCTTGAGAACCTGTAAAACGAAGATGTTGATAACGCCGATGATCATAGTAGTCATCCATGCGTTGCGGAACATATTTTTCCATTTTAGGCGCGCGTTTGTATTGTCAACGAGTATTTCAACGAAATACGCTATTGATGTTGCAACGATAGCCACAACGATGCTCCAGGGATTTGCGTTGATGAAGAAAAGCGCGATTATGCCGATAAGGAAAATGTTTTCATACCAGTGGCTTATCTCAACGATAACGAGAGTAAGACCGTTGAATTCGGTTGTAAGTCCCTTTACCATTTCCTGGTGAGCGTGGTGGCTTGTGGAAAGATCGAAGGGGTGTTTTCTCAGTTTAATTGTCAGTATGAAAAGGAAGCCTACGAATACGCCGGGCATATAAACGATAGGCGGAAGCGCATTGCTCTCAACAATGTCCTTTACTTTAAAGCTACCTGTAGAAAGGTAAAAACCTACTGCAGTAATGAGTACCATAGGCTCGTAAGCCAGCATCTGCATCATTTCGCGGTTTGCGCCCATGGTGGCGTAAGGGCTGTTGCAGGTTGTTGCGGCAAGCACAAGGAAAAGGTTCGCCGTTGTAAGAGCAAAGAAGATAAGAAGCAGGTCAAATCCGCCGAAAAACAACGCGCCGGTGAAGATAACGAACACCAAAAACGTAATATGGCAGATGATCTGAATGTGGTTCATGAACTTGGTTTCTTTTTTCAGCAGTTTGCCTACATCGTAGAAAGACTGGAGGATAGGAGGTCCCTGTCTGCCCTGCATTCTGGCGGTAACCTTGCGGTCAATACCTGAAAGAAGACCGCCTGCGAACGGAGCGAGAACAATATAAGCGATTATGCTGATTGCAGACTGTAAAGTTTCACTCATCAGATAGCACCTCCCACCGCTATGACTGTCAGAATGATTATGGCAGCCGTTGAAATTACTACGCTCGGACCCCAGAGCCTTTTTTCGCCAAACAGGTCTGTAAGATACCAGTTGGAAAGCTGTACTCTTTTGGGCTCGCCCATAGAATCGTAAAATGTTTGCTGGTCTCCTGCGTTTACACCGCCGAGATATGTGTCTTCAAATGAAAGACGGGAGTGTCTCAGCAGGATAAGAGAGATAAGCGGAATAAAGAATATCAGTACCAGCATAATTATCATAATAATGATATTGTCGCCGGAGAGAACTTCGGATGCGTCAGAGTAAACGCCGGTAAGGTAAGGCGTTACAACGCTGGAAGAAACCATCGGGAAAGCGAAGCACAAAAGCACCATCATTGCCGAATGAACGAGCAGTGAGAACCACTGGCCTCCGGATGTTGTGTTTTTCTCTCTCTTGTCGTTTCTGTTCCATGAAAGCACGGTGGCAACCCATTTTGTCCAGTAAAGAAGAGTTGTTGCCGAACCGAAGCAGATAAACAGAACGAGAACGATTGAATCACTGTCAACGAACGCTTTAAGCGCCGCCCATTTTGAAATCAGCATTCCGAAAGGTGCAAGGAACATACCCGCGATGCCTATTGAAAGTGTAAGGGCAAGACGGGGATGACGTGCGATAAGGCCGTGCATCGATTCGATTTCTCTTGAGCCTGTTGCGTTTTCGATTGCTCCGACAGTCTGGAAGAGAAGAGACTTTGAAACGGCGTGGAAAATCAGAAGCAATATAGCTGCCCAGACAGTTTCCTGAACGCCGACGCCTGCGCAGGCGGCAATAAGACCGAGGTTTGATATGGTTGAATATGCAAGCACCTTTTTGCCGTCGCTGACGGAGATTGCAAGCATAGAAGTTACCAGGAATGTAAATCCGCCAACGAGGCTGACCATCGTTCCTGCGTATGTTCCCGCCATAAGCGGAGCGAGACGTATAAGAAGGTAGACGCCTGCTTTAACCATTGTTGCGCTGTGGAGAAGCGCTGAAGAGGGCGTGGGAGCAACCATTGCGCCGAGAAGCCAGCGTGAAAACGGAAGCTGGGCGCTTTTTGTAAGCGCGGCGAAAGCCAGAAGAGTTACCGGAGCGATAACGATGGAGCCGTCGCAGAGGATGAGGCTCTGAATATCTGTAACTTTGAACTGAACGCCTGCCCATACGATAGCAACGGCAAAGCCGAGACCGCCGAGGAGGTTCATCCAAAGTGCTCTGAAACTGTTTGCGATTGCTTCTTCCGTGCGTGTATAACCAATCAGCAGGAACGAAACAACGCTGGTGATTTCCCAGAAGAAATACATCCACAAGAGACTGTTTGACAAAACAAGGCCGAACATTGCACCAAGGAATACATAGAGCATTGCAAAGAAAAACTTGCTTCTGTCTTTGAATTCCGTGTGATGATTGTGGTAATCTTTCATATATCCTACGGCATATATTGTTATTAGCGTACCGACTATCGCTATAATCAGTACCATTATAACGGTAAGCTCGTCAACATACATGCTGGGTATACTTTGTTCAGGTTTATATCCGCCCAGCTCATATATAAAAGCAAGACACGACTGAACGATAGACAGCACGCAGACGTAATATCGCTTATATTTAATGCCAAGCACAGTTATGAGCACCATCAAAAACAACTCGGCGGCCATCATAGCGTAATCTACGTATTCTGACTGGGAGAAGAACATAAGCTGATGGTTTTTGCCCATAAAGAAGCGCACGGCAAAAGCCACCGCAACACCTATGATTGCGGCGGAACTTATGTAGGTAACTATTTTTCTTGCTTGACCCTTAACCATGCTCAATAAAAGAGCGCTCAGGAAAGGGAAGAGCACAAGAAAAATTATCATGATTTCCATGCATTCAACCTCTTTCTATACTTTTTATATATTATAATTATAGATTTTAGCACTTTGCTCGAACTTGGTCAACTTGTTGGAACAATAAAGTTCAAAAAACGCAAAAAAAATTGCTTATTGAGCATATATTTTAAAATGCTGATGATGTTCGTTAATTTGTTAAAAATTGTTAGCAGAAAAGTTACAATTACAGTAATTTGTTATATTGATTTAGTTGCATTTATGATATATAATTGCACTATAAATTTAGATAGGAGGTTGTCGTTATGGCACGAAAAATTAGAATAATATCCCTGTGCGCTTTGTTGCTCATTCTCGCGGCGACCTTTACTGCGATATACATTGTAGACTCCACCGATGTAGATACAGTGACATCGTTTAAAGTGGCAGAAGAGGGAAAGACTGACAACTGCACACTCCAATGGAAACACGTAAGCGGTGCAGACGGCTACAAAATCTTTATTTTTGACAATGAGAAAAACGATTTTGTACCGTATGCTTCTGTAGATAACGGAAAAACCAATAAGCAAGTTATCAAAGATTTGGCGCCGTCTACGATTTACCGTTTTCGTATGCTGGCATACAAACTTTTTATGGGCAAAGAGTATGACGGCGAACTGAGCCACGAAATTACGGCCTATACTGTTCCGTCTAAGCCGGAAATCGAGGTTCGTTCGGCTTCTCCCGGCAACATGACTGTTGAGTGGAAATCAGACGCTTCCGCCTCTTACTATCAGATGGAATACGACAAAAGCAACGAGTTTTCCAAGGACAGCACAGAAGCAAAAGACGTTCCCACAAAGCGCAGCAGTTCTGTTGTTGATTCTCTTGAAGAAAAGCAGACTTATTATGTTCGCGTAAGAGGTTGCCTTCAGGTCAACGGCGATGACGTTTACGGCGAATGGAGCGATGTCAAAAACGTCAAGATTGCAGAGACACAGCGCATGAAGGATATAGATAAGGACAAGCCGATGGTTGCGCTGTCTTTCGATGACGGTCCGGCGTTTAACGGCTCTACCGGAAGAATTCTTGATACTCTGGAAAAATACGGCGCCCGCGCCACATTCTTTATGGTTGGCTCAAGAATTAACGACAGCACGGAGAAATATCTTAAGCGAGAGCTTGAGCTTGGCTGTGAGCTGGGCAATCATACTTACGACCATTCCAATTACGGCAAGAAAGTTACAGCGTCAGACGTCAGCAAGTGCTCTGATGCCGTATATAAAGCTGTCGGCGAGTATCCAACCGCTTTCCGCTGCCCCGGCGGCATTATAAGCAAAACGATGCGCCACGAGGCGAAGAAGGAAGGAATGGTTATTGCCTACTGGTCTGTAGATACCGAGGACTGGAAGAGCAAAAACGCTTCAAAAATCCTGAGTACTGCAAAGTCACACGTTTACGACGGATGCATTATTCTGATGCATGATATATACTCTACCACCGCAGACGCAGTGGAAAAGCTTGTTCCTTATCTGATAGAAAAAGGCTATCAGGTAGTTACGGTAAGCGAACTTATCCAGGCAAAAACCGGTAAGGCGCCTCAGGCAGGCGAGCAGTATGTTGACGCAACTACAATAAATAACAACACCGACTGATAATATATGGGTTTTCTTGAGAACGAAAAAAAGAATATTGAAAACGAGATAATTTCAAAACTGCGTGACGAAAAATTCTCTGATATTGAAGCGCAGATAATAAATCAGCTGGACGTGGATTTTTCTGTTGTAAAGCATGAGATAAAAACCATGCAGCAGTTTGACGCAATGCTGAAAGAGCCGTTTCTTAAGAGAGACAAAAAGATTTTTTACCGCGGAGAGCGCATAAACGAGCGCAGCAGACCGCTTATTCCCACAATTTTGAGAAACAGGGAAGCACTTTTTGACACAGGTGACGTTATTGCTGATGTTGACGCGGATTTTATCTTTAATTACTACGACAGTCTCGGTGATTACCTTGAACTTTACGAGAGGGTAATGGAGCCTGCAAAAAAAGAGTCTATGTATCGGCTTTGCGCCTTTTCCCAGCATTATCTTGACGTTTCGCCTTTTGTGGATTTTACGAAAAGTCTTTACGTTGCGCTTTCTTTCGGCCTTAAAAACAGGAGCGAGTATAAAAACGACCTTGTGCTGTATACTGTTCAGATAGTTGACGAAAACGACTACACGGAAGATGAAAAAACCGCTGACAGATGGCTCAGCGAGTATCACGTTCATGTTTTCAGGCGGCGTGAAGAGTATCTTAAGGATATGTTGAGGGGCAAAAAAGGTTTCCTTACCGTTATGCAGCAGGTTGAGCATGAGAAGGAAACTTTATTTAAGCTGGGCACTTCGCCCAGCGCAAAAATGATTGATATTCCCACAAATGACCTTATGCGTTTCCAGCAGGGAGCATTTCTTATGCTAACTGACTTTAAACTTGTTTTCGACAGTTATCCGACAAAGTCAATACGTGATGATTTCAAGGTAACTAAGTGGATAATAAGCAAGGAACTTTGTCCGCTCCTGCTTAAAATGATAAATACTGAAGCGCCGTGGTACAGTTATGACTGCCTGCTGGATGTAAAAAAGGCGTTTACAAAAGCGGCGTCAAGTTCTCTGCCGCTAATAGAATAAAAGCACTGTTAAGAAGTCTTACTTTGCTCAAATCTTGAAAATATAAAAAGCACTGAGAAAGCGTTGCTTCTCAGTGCTTTTGTCGTTTATTGGTTGTTATTTAAGAAGAATGTTGCGGTAAATCGTCTGAACATCGTTTAAAGTCAGCACGGTGGGATTGTTTTTCAGACGGTCTGTGCGAACGCTTTTTGCAAAACTGTTGCATTGTGAAAGCGTTGCTTTCGGAAACGGAAGTCCAAACTCTCGGAGGATATTTTCAAACAGTACGGGACCGTCTGAAATGCCTTTTCCTCCCAGCATTTCGGAAATTTCCTCAAATGTCTGTAAAACGTAACTTCTTCCGCGTTGGTCGTTTACCTCGTTATTGTGGACAAGCATATATTTCCATATTTCCGCAAGTCCTACGGCAACGGAGTGACCGTGGCTGGTGGAGCAGTTCATGGTAATGTTGTAGCACATTGCGTGAGCCGCCGTTGTTGACGTTATGTCAATTGCTTTTCCTGCGTTGTATGACGCCAGCATCATTCCTGCGTTGCCGCGGGTTTCGTTTCTCATATATTCGTCTTTGCATGCCACGAAGATACGGATTGCCTTTTCGGCGTATTTCTGGCTTTCTGTGTTGGCGCGGACGCTCCAGAAACTCTCAATGGCGTGGGCAAGCGCGTCAAGGCAGGTGCATTTTCTCTGGTAATCGTTAACTGTTTTCAGAAAATCGGGATCAAGAAGCACATAGCCGGGCAAAAATCCCGGATGGCTTACCGAGTATTTCTGGTTTTCGTTAACATAAAAGATAGAATACCGCGTTGCCTCAGAACCTGTTCCAGAAGTTGTCGGTATTGCCAGAAGCGGAATATCGTTGTCGTCAAGAGGTTCTGAATATCCGACTTTACCTTGATTGGTAGCAAGCAGTTTTATCATCTTTGCGCTGTCAAGAGGCGAACCTCCCCCTGCGCCTATCATAAAATCGCATTTTTCTCTGCGAAAGAGTTCAGCCGCCGCCAGCATATCCTCGTAACGGGGATTTGGCCTGATACTGTCCCAAACCGTAAGGTCGAGACTGGCTTTTAAAAATTTAAATGCCTCTGTCTGTTCAAAGCTTTTGCCGCAGCAGAGAAACGGGCGTGAAGCCCCTGTTTTCTTTATCGTTGCCGGAATATCTTTGTAAGAGTCCAGCAGTATTTCATTAGTCCGCATTTGCAAGCCACTCATATTCGGGAACGTAAATTCTTGTTTTGTCCCAGGGATCGCCGTCAAGGTGACGGATAAGCCAAACATAGTACATTTCATAACCGGGAGCAGTTACCTGCTGGTGGGCGTTGCCGCCTCTTATGCAAAGGCAGGAGCCGTTTTCGGTCTTGTAAGGCGTATCTCCCTCAAATCCTGCGCCGAAGCCTTCCGGATGGTCAAACTGGTAGTAATAAAGTTCCGGCTGGGGATGATAGTGGGGCGGATATGATGACCAGCGGCCGGGCTGGTTGAAAACTTCGCCCATTACCATGTTTGAATAAGGAGCGTTGTCCAAGTCAAACATGGTGGAAACGATGCGGTGGCCTGTTCCGTTCCACTGACCCTTGCCGAATTCCTGGTAAAGACAGTTGTCTGGATTGTAAAATACAGGTTCCCATTCTTTTTCATTGTCTGTCATCTGCACAAGCACTTCAGACGCCACCAGAGCCTTAACGCAGGCTTTTGTGCCTTTGCAGAAGTGAACTGCATACGGCTTTTTCTCAAAGGGATTTGCACGCTTGCAGTTTTCGTCTATTGAGTTTCCAACTTTGAAATTAACCTCGCCTGAGAGCAGGAGAACGGCGCACTCGTTGTTCTCCTCAAAAATGTTCAGTTCTTCGCCGGCGGAAAGTTTTTTAACATAAATGTCCATCAGCATTTCGGAATTTATGCCGTTCATTTCGCACAGCACTTTTTTACCGTTTTCATCGTATTCAGGATGAAAAAGCATTGAAAAACACCTCTTTGAATAGATTATAAGATTGCCTTATTAGAAGTAAATATTTACGATAATATTTTACATCAGCAAAAGATACATTTCAACAGGTATTTGAATTTGTCCTATTTCTTTTTGCCGCTTTTAGCGCAGAGAATTATAAGTCCTATTACTCCGAAAGCGCCTACTCCCACAGCGGGCCATACATAGGGTTCGCGGGATGTTATCCAAGCCGTTGCGGCGGAAATAAAGGAGCGTAATTTAAGCTCTGCCGGAATGTTTTTGTCGGACATTTCAGGAGCGTTCTCTTCCTGAGTATCGGATTGTATCGTTACGTCTCTGCTGACGTCTGTTACGGTAAAATCGCACTGACTGTAAATGCTGTCGTTGGCGCAGACAACTACCGTTGCAGTGCCTTTCCCTACTGCAGTAATGTTTCCACCTTCGCCGATTTCAATTACTCCCTCTTCGTCGCAGAAATAGCCTACTACCGCCTTGCTTCCCGTTGGCTCAACGTTGTATTCAAGAGTTACGCTGTCACCCAGTTCAAGCGTGTTCGTTGCGGCGTGCAAAGTGAGTTTCTCAGCCTGTTTTTCCTCGTCTTTGCTCTCTTTTTTTGTTGTTGAAGATTTAGTGGTCTTGTCCTTTTCTGATTTGTTTGAACTTGATGAGGAAGAGGATGAAGAGGAGGATTTTTTCTTGGTAGTTTCCTTGCTTTCCTGGCTCTTTTTCGTTTCAGTCTCTTTCTTTTCTGTTTCTTCCGAAGAAGATGAGCCTGACGCTGAAGAATACTTCGGAGAAGCGTAGCCCATTATTGAACTTATATTGTTATAAGGCTTTGAGCCTGTTGACGTGTATTGTCTTGATTTTACTTCCCCTGAGCAGTTGCCTTCAATGGTGAAAACCGTGCTTCCGGAAGTGCCGGTAACAAATCCGACGTGCTGGCTTGAGCCATTTGAACTCCAGTCGAAAAATACAAGATCGCCTTTTTGCGGCTTGTAACTTCCCGATTTGTGATAAAGACCTTTGTTTTTATACCAGCTTATCATGCTGTTGCAGTTTCCGCCCGAGGGCACAATTGTTCCGTACATATCAGAGCCCATAGACTTGTCCGCCTGGTTGTAGCACCAGAAAATAAAATAAGTGCACCAACTGCCCTGGTAACCGTACCAGTCGCCGTATTTTGAATTACTGCTTGTGCCTTTATATCCGACTTCGTTTTCTGCAACTGAGATAACCTTGCTTTTTAACTGGTTTGCGGTTGCTCCGAAGGCGCTCTGCGGTACGGACGCAAAGGTGACCGCGAGGCAGAGCAGGAATAAAAATAAATTAAGGTATCGCTTTTTCATTTGAAACCCCTTAAAGTAATTACGAAAAGTTACAAAATGATTACAAAACAATTATACTGTTTTTTTGACGATTGTCAAATAGAAGCGAAAATATGATGCTTTATATTACATATAAGCCAGATTTATACTAAATGATGAATTAAAATTCAATCCTTTGACTAAAATATTAAATTTTAGTGCAATTTGTTGAAAAATACCGGCGATATGATGTAGAATTATAGCATATTATTATAAAAGTACAGGGGGATTGAAATGAAAAAACTGAAAGACTGTGAGTTCCAGCACGTTACGCCGGAGGAAGTTGGCGTAAAGAGCAGTGCTGTAACGGCTTTTATCAATGAAATAAACGAAAAAGGTCTCGGCGTCCAGAGTTTTACATTTGTACGTCATGACAAGGTGTTTGCTCAGTGCTTCTGGAAACCTTACGCAAAGGATATACCCCATGTGCTTTACTCTATGAGTAAAAGCGTAACTTCCACCGCGGTGGGCTTCTGCGTTGCGGAGGGTCTCCTTAACCTTGACGACAAAGTTTATAAATTTTTCCCCGAATACCATGTAAGGGGTATACAGAACAAATCGCTGACGGTGCGAATGCTCCTTACCATGCGCTCAGACAAACTTATTACCGTATTTGAGGAAAAGGGCAAAAAGGACTGGATAAAAAGTTTCTTTGCGGCTCCGTTCCTTGCTCCTCCGGATACGACTTTTAACTATATAAGCGAAAATACGTTTATGCTTTCCGCTATTGTTTCCAAAGTTACAGGTATGTCGATGGTTGACTATCTTTATCCCAGAATGTTTGAACCGCTGGGAATAGAAAAACCGTTTTGGGAAACAGACGGCAAAGGCAACAACTCAGCAGGCTGGGGCCTTTATATGAAGAGTGAGGATCTGGCAAAATTCTTCCTGCCATATCTGCACGGCGGAAAATACAAGGACGGAACCCAGCTTGTGCCTGCCCAGTGGGTAGAAATGGCAACAGCAAAGCAGACGGACTCCGTTAAGGACGGCTATATTGACAATATGAACGGCTACGGTTTCCAGTTCTGGCGCAATCCTCTGCCAAACAGCTACCGCGCAGACGGACTTTTCGGTCAGCGCTGTTTCTTCCTGCCGGAATACGACGCCATGATGGTGCTCAACTGCGGCCAGTCTGAGGACTATAAGGTAATGAAAGTTTTCTGGAAGCATTTTCCCGAAGCGTTTGAAAACGAAGCGCTTGAGCCGGATGAAGAGGCATACCGCGAAATGTGCGAAACGATGGAAAAATGCTCTGCTCCGGATCTGCCTGCAACCGAGAGAAACCGCCGCCTTGAAGAGATGATCGGCGGGCGCACAATGACCTGCAAAACATCCGAATACGTTTCCGTTGTTTCTATTTCCGTTACCCAGATGCTTTATAACAAGCCCGGAAAAATCAACGCCATGAGATTTGAATTTACAGAAGACGGCGCAAGATTTTACTGGAAAGAAAAGAATTACGAAAACACGATAAACGTCGGAATGGACGGTTCCTTCGGAGTGTCAGAAATAGTGCTGGGCGATCTGCATTATACGACTTACGCAAAAGCCGCATGGCAGAACGACGGTTCTCTTAAACTTTGGATTCGCCCCGTCCAGACAGCCCATGTAAGACAGTTTACGTTCTTCTTTGAGCCTGACGGAAAAACGGTAAAAGTTATTAACGAAATGGAGCCGAAGTTCGACCAACTTGTAATCTATAACTTTGTATTTTTGGGAATGCCGCTTCCGAATGAATTGTCGGAGCGCACCGTCAAAGATATTGTTCGCCGTTTCGGACTGCCTGTTATTGAGCCCGATTTTAAAGCAACATTTATTAACTGACAAATGAAGAGCCCGTGAGATAAATTATCTCACGGGCTTAATTTATATGATATTTTATTCTGCTGTAGGGTATTTCAGGTCTTCTTTAGTCCAGTCCTTAATGATCGGAATAAAGTTCTTTGCTTCTTCCTTCGCCTGGAGAAGATTGTGGTCTTTCCAGTTGCCGCATTCGCTCATTGCCGCTCCGGGAATACTGCCCCAAAAGTCAGCGATATATTCGAAAGCGTCCTGAATAAGCTTTATGCAGTAACTGTCGGACAGGTTGCGGGTAAGGAAATAAAATCCTGTGCGGCAGCCCATAGGACCGAAATAAATTATATTGTCTCCGAATTCGGTGTTGCGCACATATGTGGCAAAGATATGCTCGATAGTGTGCATCGCCGCGTTTGTCATAACCTGCTCGCGGTTCGGCTCGCGCATACGGATATCATAAGTAGTAATATCGTCGTCAATACGGCTGATATATATTCCTTTTTTCAGAATGTTGTGGTCAATTTCAAAACTGGGTATCTTTTTCATTTAACTTCAACTCCGGTCAAAAATGATAAATTATTCGTGACCTGTGCGCCTGTGGCTGTTCCGCTCAGAACAGCGTCAAAGCCGCAGATCATATCTTTTGCGCACCCCTTAGCTATTTCGTAAAGGTCTAAAAAACTTTCGTTCCTTTCACCCTGCTCATAGGGCGAGCGCCATATGCCATTGGATATATTACCATATTTTTTTGCATTTTCCAAGTCTTTCGGGCGAATCATTGAAGTAATTCTGTAATTTCCCGTAAGGGGGGAGAGTGCGTTTTCAATACTTCCTGCGATTTTTGACTTGAAGCCGCTTTTGTCGTAGAGAAGACCTTGTACTGTTTTTGTGTCCTTCAGCGCCTGATACGCCTGGCGAAAACTTATTTTATAAGGCAGTAATTCTTTAGAGCAGTTTTCCCAAAGGCGGCTTATTTCCTCCATAACGGTTTTATCGTTTGGAAAAGTTACCGCGGTATTGAAATCACGAGGATCGGCAATTTTGAGTTTTTTGTTTAAAAGCACTGAATCCATGCTCATTTCAATTATATTGTGCAGTGATGATTTGTGCAAAGTGCTTCCGTTTTTTGTTAATTCGTTTTGCTGTGCGTAAACATACGGGTGGCACTGCCTGTCAAGGGCGTAGTGAAGAATAAAGCCGTACACATAGGATGTACAGATTGCTTTGCTTTCTGATTTTCGGCAGTACTGTGCCATGGCATCAAGAATATCGCCGGGCCTTGTGCGGTGAAGCGCGGAGCCGGCTTTTCTCAAAGATTTTCCCGGCATCCAGGGGGCGATCCTGTGAAAAAAGAATATGTCAGGTCCCTGGGTTCCGATTATAACGGCGTCGCCGTTGAGTTTAAAAGAAGCGTGCTCTTTAAGGAAATCCATCATTTCACAGGCGAAAAGATAGTGGGAGCAATAGGCAGGCATGAAATCAGTCCTTTAAAATCCTCCGGGAACGGACATTCCAGTTCCTGAAAGGCGTCTGTTATAGGGTGAGTAAATTCAATTCTTTTGCAGTGAAGAGCCTGGCGGGAAATTTTTTCGCAGGAGCCTCCGTAAAGAGTATCTCCCAAAAGCGGAGAACCTAATGAAGCAAAGTGAACTCTTATTTGGTGGGTTCTTCCCGTTTCGAGCCGTATTTTCAGAAGAGATATATGTCCGTCTGTACCGAGCGACTGCCAGTGGGTAACGGCGCGTTCCCCTTCGGGTGAAACACAGCGAAGCATTACGCTGTCTTTGGCTCTTGCAATAGGTGCGTCTATTGTGCCGCTTCCTACAAATTCTCCGCTTACTGCGGCGTAGTAGTCTTTCTTTATTTTACCTGCAAGTTTTGCCGCCGCCAGTTCGTGTTTTGCAATCAGAACAAGACCGCTTGTATCTCGGTCAAGGCGAAAAACAGGTCTGAAAGCGCCGCTGAGGGAGCAGGCGGCTGAAACAGCGTTTGAAAGGGCGTCTCCCTGGTGGTTGCGCGTTTCGTGGACAGCCATTCCATGAGGTTTGTTGACGATTATAATGTCGTCGTCCTCATAGCAGATCTGAACTGAAACGTCCCAGGGAGCAGGCGGATTTCCGCTGTCTTCAATACATATTGTAAGCGTATCGCCGTCTTTTACTCTGTCTATTGAACGAATTGGTTTTCCGTTCAGAGTTATCCCTGTTTCAGTTTTCTTCAGTTTTGTAAGCAGAGCGGCGGAGACGCCGAAAGACCTCAGAACAGTTGCCGCTTTTTCACCGCTTTGCTGCGGCATTATCTTAAGTGAAATAGTTCTCATATATATTATACAGACAAACGGCAGACGTGAACCACGTCTGCCGAAATAAATTGTGCGGATTATTCAACGGGAACGATCCAGCCCATATTGTCTTCAAGTTTGCCGAACTGCATACCTGTAAGTGTGTCATACAGTTTCTGAGTAAGTTCGCCGGTCTTGAAGCCGTTGATTTCAACGCTTTCGCCTTCATAGGTAAGGCCGCCAACGGGGCTGATAACTGCCGCAGTACCTGTGCCGAATACTTCTTCAAGAGTACCGTTTTTAGCAGCGTCCATGATGAAATCGATTGTAAAGCGTTCCTCGTTTACTTTGTAGCCCCATGATTTCAGCAGTTCAATACAGCTCATTCTTGTGATACCGGGAAGAACGGTGCCTACTGTGGGAGCGGTGTAAATTTCGCCGTTTACCTTGAACATGATGTTCATTGAGCCGACTTCTTCAACGTATTTTCTTTCTACGCCGTCAAGCCAGAGAACCTGAGAGAAACCAAGTTTGTGAGCCTTTTCGGAAGCGATGATGGATGCCGCGTAGTTACCGCCGCACTTGATGAAGCCTGTGCCGCCGGGAGTAGCGCGTACATATTCATCCTCAACGTAGATTTTAACGGGGTTCATGCCCTCTTCGTAGTATGCGCCTGAAGGTGAGCAGATAATGATAAACTGATATTCGTCAGACGCTTTAACGCCCAGAACAGGCTCTGTTGCGATAGTAAAGGGACGAATGTAAAGGCTAGTGTCCGGTTCTGAGGGAACCCAGTCCTTCTCAACGCTTACAAGAGCTTTTACAGCATCAACAAAATCTTCAACCGGGATTTCCGGAATGCAAAGACGGCGGTGTGTTGACTGCATTCTTTCTGCGTTCTTGTCAGGGCGGAACAACTGAACATTGCCTGACGGAGTGCGGTATGCTTTCATACCTTCAAAACATTCCTGAGCGTAGTGGAACACAAGTGCAGAAGGATCAAGAACGATTGGCTGATAGGGCACTATTCTTGCGTTATGCCAGCCTTTGCCGGTCTTATAGTCCATAATGAACATATGGTCGGTAAAGATATGGCCGAATCCTAAATTGCCTGTAGGTTTTTCTTTTGGTGTTTTGGTTAAATCATACTTGATTTCCAACGTATATTACCTCTTTTACTAAAAAATATTTCAATTTATTTGCTGTATGAGACGATAATTCCGCCGTTTGAGGCATAAAGCGAATTAAGACCGCTTGCTTTGAGAATTATTATCTCACCGAAAGCGCATTTTTCACTGATTTTGCTTTTTATCATTTCAGCTTTGTCGGGACAGCAGACATGGCTGATTATAAGCTTTTTGTCTGAAAGGTCAATGCCCTCGACATCGCCGCATATCATGTCGCACATTTTGCTAAGCGCACGCTTTGAAGCGAAATCCTGGCCGGAAAGACCGATTGTGCCTTCACTGCTTCTGTGGCAAATGAGCTTCATTTTAAGCTTCTTTATAACTGTGGCCGCAAGAGAAAAAAGTCTGCCGTTATTTCTGAGAGCGTCAAGACTTTCAAGACAGAAGTACAGGGCGGTGTGATTAGAAATATAATCGGTTACCTTTTCCACTATTTCGTCAAACGGAGCACCGCTGTCTGCCAGTCTCTTTATTTCCTGAGCAACAATGGTTTCAAGACCGCTTGTGGCAAGGCTGTTGAAAACGTGGATGTTCTTTTCACCCGGATGCTCTTCTTCATAGAGCATCTTACCCTGAAGCGCGCTGTTGTAGCAGCCGGAAAGCTTGTCGGTAATCGTCAGCAGATATACGTCTTTCTCAGGTCCTTCAATAGCTTTTGCAAAAGCCTGGGGAGAAGGACAGGCGGAACGCGGCACGCCGGAAAAACTGTCCATTCTGGCAATAAAGTCGTCCTGGTCAAAATCGGCGTTATCTTCAATGCTGTAATCACCAAGTTGTAAAGTCAGGGGAACCATGGTGAGGTTGCTCCAGCTTTTCATGTCTTCAGTCAAGTCGCAGCAACTGTCTGCAATAATTTTGTAATCCATAGTTTTTCTCAACTTTCAGTGTCATATATTAACATTATAGCCTAATTATAGACCCATTGTCCCAAGTAGTCAACACTAAATAAATCTGTCGATTAAAATGCACATTTGTCAAGAAACGCTTTTGCTTTTTTTATCTGCGTTTCAACGCTGGACGGAGAGGGAGCGCCTTCGGAAAGTCTGTCTGCAACGCATTTTTCGAGATTGATTTTTTCGTATACGTCGTGGTCGAACATATCGCAGACTGCTTTGTAATCATCGATAGGCAATGTCTCAAGGGTAAGATTTTTGTCTATGCAAAGAGCAACAAGTTCGCCTGTGGCCTTGTAAGCGTCGCGGAAGGCGAGACCTTTGCCCACAAGATAGTCGGCGCAGTCGGTGGCGTTGATAAATCCTTTTGCGGCGGCGTTTCTCATATTGTCTGTTAGTACGGTCATGGTGTCAATCATGGGAGTAAACGCGCGCAGGCACATTTTAACCGTATCAACTGCGTCAAATATTGCTTCTTTATCTTCCTGCATATCTTTGTTGTATGCCAGCGGAATTCCTTTCATAACAGTCATAAGAGTTGTAAGATCGCCGAATACCCTGCCGCTTTTACCTCTTACAAGCTCGGCAATGTCAGGGTTTTTCTTCTGGGGCATAATGCTGGAGCCGGTTGAGAACGCGTCGTCAAGTTCAATAAATTTGAACTCCCAGGAGCACCACATGATTATTTCCTCGCTGAAGCGTGAAAGGTGCACCATTACGAGAGAAAGAGCGCTTGCAAGTTCAATACAAAAGTCGCGGTCGGATACTCCGTCAAGACTGTTTGCGCACACGTCGTCAAAGCCGAGGCTTTCAGCTACCATTCGTCTGTCGATGGGATAAGTTGTTCCCGCCAGGGCGCCGCTGCCGAGAGGGAGCACATTCATGCGTTTTTTTACGTCTGCCAGTCTGTCGATATCTCTGCAAAGCATAGACGCATATGCCATAAGATGATGACCGAATGTTATTGGCTGGGCGCGCTGAAGGTGAGTGTATCCCGGCATGATTGCCGCTTTGTATGTTTCTGCTTTTGTGCAGAGTACTTCCACCAGCTCTTTCAGCTGTTTGGCTATCTCATCTGTTTCTTTCATTAAAGTCATGCGGATGTCGAGAGCAACCTGGTCGTTTCTTGAACGGGCGGTGTGAAGTCTCTTTCCTGTCTGGCCAAGTCTTGCCGTCAGTTCACCCTCAATAAAAGTGTGAATATCTTCAGCGTCATAGTCAATCTGAAGACTGCCATTTTTCAAATCATCAAGAATTTTAGCCAGTTCTTCGGTGATTTTTTCGCTTTCGCTTTCTTCAATTATCCCGCATTTGCCAAGCATTGTCGCGTGGGCGATACTGCCTTTGATATCCTCTTCAAACATACGGCAGTCAAAGTGAATCGAGGCGTTGAAATCGTTCGTTTCCTTCGCAAGCTCTTTCTTAAATCTGCCTTTCCATAATTGTGCCATATTTTTACCTCATTTATAGCAAACGGGCGGAAAGTTCCGCCCGCCGTATGATTATTTTTCTCGGCAGGATGCCGAATTAAATTATTCTTTGTTTTCGCGCTCAGCGTCAAGAATAGCCTTAACTTTAAGCGGCAGACCGAACAGATTGATGAAACCTGCTGAATCGTTCTGGTCGTAAACGTCATCTGCATCAAATGTTGCAAAATCTTCGCTGTAAAGGCTGTAAGGTGATGTTACACCGACATTGATGATGTTGCCCTTGTAAAGTTTGATGCGAACGTCGCCTGTAACGCGCTTCTGGGTCTCAGTAACGAAAGCGGAGAGAGCCTCACGAAGCGGGGTGAACCACTGACCGTAATAAACAACCTCTGCAAATTTCTGAGAAACAAGGAACTTGTAGTGCTGAGTTTCACGGTCAAGGCAGATCTGCTCAAGTGTTTCGTGAGCCTTGTAAAGGATTGAACCGCCGGGGGTCTCGTATACGCCGCGGCTCTTCATGCCGACAAGACGGTTTTCAACCATGTCAACGATACCGCATCCGTTTGCGCCGCCCAGTTCGTTGAGCTTTTTAACAAGATCAACGCTGTTCATTTCAACGCCGTCAATAGCAGTGGGAACACCTTTTTCAAAATGAATGGTGAGATAAGTGGGCTTGTCAGGAGCCTTTTCGGGAGAAACGCCCATTTCGAGGATTTCGTCGTATTTAGGCTCGTTTGCCGGGTCTTCAAGGTCAAGACCTTCGTGGCTGAGGTGCCAGAGGTTTTTGTCCTTACTATAATTGGTTTCTCTATTTATTTTAAGCGGAATATTCATCTTTTCCGCATATTCGATTTCTTCTTCACGGCTCTTGAATTCCCAAGTTCTCCAGGGAGCGATGATTTCCATCTCGGGAGCAAAAGCCTTGATAGCCAGTTCAAAACGAACCTGGTCGTTGCCCTTGCCTGTGCAGCCGT
>URGA01000028.1 GCA_900547275.1 uncultured Oscillospiraceae bacterium
CGCCGCCGTACATACCTCTAACCTGAGGAAGAGTTACATGGCTCTCGTCGCAAAACAGCAAAAAGTCATCCGGGAAATAGTCCATAAGCGTAAACGGAGGCTCACCGGGTTTTCTGCCGCTCATAACGGCAGAATAGTTTTCAATTCCTTTGCAGAAACCCGTTTCCCTGAGCATCTCAATATCATTCATGGTGCGCTCTTTAATACGCTGGGCTTCAAGCAGTTTTCCGTTTTCCTCAAAGTAAGCTACGCGCTCCACCATCTCGCCGTAAATCTTGCTCAAAGCGCGCTCCATCTTCTCCTGACCCACAACGTAATGGGAAGCAGGATAAATGCAGACATGAGACAAAACACCTTCCGTTTTGCCTGTAAGAGGATTGATTTCAGATATTCGGTCAATCTCGTCTCCGAAAAATTCCACTCTAATAGCACTGCCGCTGCTGCCCGCCGGAAATATCTCAAGAGTATCGCCTCTTACCCTAAACTTATTGCGGACAAAATTTATATCGTTGCGCTCATACTGAATTTCAACAAGTTTTGCAATTAGATCTTCCCTGCTTTTTTCCATACCTGAGCGCAGAGAAATAACCTTATTGCGGTAATCAATAGGGTCGCCGATGGAATAGATGCACGAAACGGAAGCTACAATTATGACGTCCCGCCTTTCGGAAAGAGCGGCGGTGGCGCTGTGGCGCAGTTTGTCTATCTCATCGTTAATCGCAGAATCCTTTTCAATATAA
Organism: uncultured Oscillospiraceae bacterium; assembly: GCA_900547275.1. Classification (GTDB taxonomy): domain Bacteria; phylum Bacillota; class Clostridia; order Oscillospirales; family Acutalibacteraceae; genus CAG-217. The sequence goes on from URGA01000028.1 coordinate 741, forward strand.
GTATCCGTTGTGGGCACATAAGCTTCCGGCTGATAGTAATCGTAATAAGAAACAAAATATTCAACGGCGTTTTCAGGAAAGAACTCCTTAAACTCACTGCAAAGCTGGGCAGCCAGCGTTTTGTTGTGGGCAAGAACAAGGGTTGGTCTGTTAACTTTTTCAATGATATTCGCCATAGTAAAAGTCTTACCGGAACCGGTAACACCCATCAAAGTCTGCTCTTTCATACCTGAAAGAACGCCTTTTGCAAGCGCATCTATTGCCTGAGGCTGGTCGCCCGTGGGCTTGAATTCACTGTGAAGCTTAAAACGGTCCATACACTCTGTTTCTCCTAAAGAATTACATACAGTTTTTATTATACACTAAACATATTATAATTACAACTTAGCAAATAAACGAATATTGCCGCCGCGTGCTGAAAGCTTTTATACAATTTGTTATTCGTCATTTACTTTTTTGCGGCGATAGATTATAATAAACCATATGAAAGAAATCACAATAAGCAAAAACGACGCCAATCAGCGGCTTGACAGGTATCTATCCAAGACTTTTGACAGACTGCCGCGCTCGCTGATGTACAAGGAAATACGGCGAAAAAACATTAAGATAAACAAAAAGAGATGCACTCCCGAGCAAATGCTGGCCGAGGGTGATGTTCTCTCTCTTTATCTGCCCGACGACGTATTGACGGAAAAGAAAAAGCATTACGATTTTCTGTCAGCTTCAAAGGAAATCAAAATCGTTTATGAGGACCAAAACATCCTGATTGCTGATAAAAAGCCGGGCCTGCTTTGCCACCCAGACGGGCGCGAATACATTGACACACTGATTGCACGGGTCAAACGCTATCTTTACGAAAAAGGCGAATGGTCGCCGGAGGAAAGCTCCTTTTCTCCGGCCCCTGCAAACAGAATTGACCGCAACACCGGCGGGCTGGTTATAATCGCAAAAAACGCAGACGCACTGCGGGAACTGACCGCAATGATAAAACAGCGGGAAACGGACAAGTATTATCTCGCTGTTACTGACGGCATCCCCTCTCAAAAGGAAGCAACGCTCACAGGGTATCTGACAAAAGACGAAAAGCGCAACATGGTCAAAGTTCGCAAAGAGCCATGCGACGGCGCAAAAAAAATAATCACACGTTACCGTGTAATTAAAACATTCTCAAAGAAAGCGCTTGTTGAAGTTCAACTTCTTACAGGCAGAACCCACCAGATAAGAGCGCATATGGCGTCTATCGGCTGTCCGCTCTGCGGCGACGGAAAGTACGGGAAAAGCCACGGACGTTTTCGCCAGGCGCTGTTCAGTTATAAATTAACTTTCCATGTAAACGACGGGATGACACTTTCATATCTTGACGAAAAGACATTTACCGCCGACACGGAAGAATTCATAAAACAGTTCACAGGAGATGATAACAGTGAAAGATAAATTTATCAGGGTGCTTTCCCCAATAACAGCGGCAGTAATACTGCTTCTTGACGTTTCAGTAGTTGCCTACGGCATTTTCGCCGTTAAAAAGGTTATTGAGCTTCGCTCTGCGGCGGCAATTTTCTTTGCGGCGGTTGAGGTAGCGGCAATAATAATCGCAGTTCTTGTTACGAGAGAAACTCTTCGCAACGGCGTTGTCTTCCGTGAGGACGAATTCGAGTTCACAGGACTTGACGATAATAATATTTTCGACTACAACGATATTGAAAACGTAGAGTCATACAAAGACACCACCCCAAGCCTTGTAAAAAATTTCATTGACCGTCACTCCGTGCTTACGCTCACACTCAAAGAAGACAAGGTTGTAACCATCGACATAGGGCTTAGCCGAAAATACACGCTGGACCTTATCCACAAGGAAATCTGCCAGCGCTGCGGCATGGAATATGTTCCCCCGGAACCCATTCCGAAATACTCCCTTTTCAAAAAAGGCGCTACAGAAGAAAAAGCTGAAGAAGAGAGCAAAAACAGCGAAGAAGAAATCACCGCTGAAACAGCCGATAAAGCAGAAAATCAGACATCAGGCGAAGAATAAGTCAACAGTTTGCAGAAAATTTAATTAAACATCAAAACACCCCGACGGATAGCCCGCCGGGGTGTTTTATTGCGCTAATCACATCTGATATTTTTCAGCCTGTAGGCGGAACATTCTGGCGTAAACGCCGTTTTGCTCCATTAGTCGGTCATGGCTGCCGCTTTCAATTATCTCTCCGTTTTCCATAACATAAATTTTGTCAGCATTTACTGTCGTTGACAGTCGGTGAGAGATAAACACAACCGTTTTATCCTTTGCCGCCTCCATCATTGCCTGGTTAAGATTATATTCCGCAACAGGGTCCAGATTGGCGGACGGCTCATCCATTATTACATAAGGACATTCTTTGTAAAACGCCCTTGAGATTGCGACTTTCTGGGCTTCGCCGCCGGAAAGCATTACGCCGTCATCATCAAATTCCCGCAGGATTTCCGTATCCGTTCCACGGCTGATTTTCTTGTTAAAGCCGCTGTGCTTAAGCGCCCGCTGAGCACGTTGTGAATCGAGATTTACGTCGAGGGCAACATTTTCGCCCAGGGAACAGGCGAAAATTTGGAAATCCTGAAATACAGCCGCAAAACGACGTCTGTGGGACTGAACGGTAACATTCCTTATATCTTCTCCGCCAATGAGTATCTCACCGTCGGTAACGTCGTACAGGCGTAAAAGCAGGTTTGTAAGAGTTGTTTTTCCCGCTCCGTTATAGCCGACAAGAGCAACCTTTTCTCCCGGATGAAGCGTAAGGCTGATATTTTTCAGCGTAGGCTCGCTGTTGCCGGGATAAGTGAACGTTACATTTTTTATCTCTATCGGCTTAGGCTCAGAAACAGAAGCGGTTTTTTCGCCGTCAAAAATACTTCCTTTGCTCTTAAGAAATTCACGGTACTTTTCAACAAGTTGAGCCCGCTCCGAGAAGTTTCTTACAACGCCCACCGTCAAAAATGAAAATGAAGCGGCAATTGAATAAGCGCCGTTAAACGTTGCAACGAAATCGCCTGCTGAAAGCGTCTTTGAAACTATAACGGAATAGCCGAGATACAGCGGCAGGAAAAACATAAAGCCCAGCAGCTGAACTCCGCTTTCCTGGAAAAAGTATATCGTATCTATCTTTTTTACATAGCGGCGCTGATTGTCAATTACATCGTCTGCCGCTTCATTGTAGCGCTTTATCAGAAGAGGCTTGATATTGTTCATTCTTACCTCTTTGGCGTAATCCTGGAGATAAAAAATTCTTGCAAAATAATCGGCTCTGCGGTGATAGCGGTTGTTATCCACCTGGCGCTGCGCCTGAAGTTTGCCTATCTTTTTGCTGACGGGAGTAAAAATAACAACTATCGCCAAAACGATAAGCAGGCAGACAGGGTCTATTGCCATAAGCGTTGCGCAGATAGTAACCAGAGAAACGAACTCGCCGAAATATCGCCGCACCATGCTGAGTATATTAGTTATATTATCCGCCGACGCCTCAATGGTAAGAATAAACGTATTATAAAAATGCGGGTCGTCGTAGGAAGCGAGATCAAGGGATTTTGCCTTTTCGTAAAGTTTCAGCGACAGTCCCTGCTGAACTTTTTCTTTTTCAACATGGCGGTAAAACTCGCGAAAAAGCATACAAAAACATTCAGACAAAAGCAGGACAGCCGCAATGGCGACAACTGCAAAGACTATTTTTCTTCTGTCTCCGCCGGACGCCACAACGTCAATTACATACTTTACGCCTATTACCGAAACGAGACGTGTAGGCAGTCTGTCCATAACGCCCCAGACGCACTCGCCTATAACGAGAGTTGGAGAAATGCTGAAAAGCAGTTTCAGAAAATAAAAGATGTTTGAAAACATTGAATGCTCGGTTGCTTCGCCGATATTTTTCTTACGCTTCATTTTCGTTTCCCTCCTCTCTGCCGTAGCTGGAAGCCTGAAGGGCAAACATTTTGCTGTATTCTCCGCCTTTTTGCATCAGTTCGCTGTGGGTTCCGCTTTCTAAAAGCGTTCCGCCGCCCAGAACATAAATGCAGTCGGACAGCACCGCCGAAGAAAGGCGGTGGGAAATATAGATGACCGTCTTATTTTTCGTTGCTTCAATAAGATTGCTGTACATTTTGTACTCAGCAATGGGGTCGAGTGCAGAGGAAGGTTCGTCCAGCACAGCGATATCAAAATCTCTGGCAAACATTCTCGCCACCGCCGTTTTCTGGGCCTCTCCGCCTGAAAGTCCCGCTCCGTTCTCGTCAAATTCACGGGTCAAAACAGTATTAGCACCCTGGGGCAGTTCGCAAACTCTATCCCAAACGCCGCTTTTCTTAAGCGCCGTTTCTGCTGTTTTCTTATCGTCATCCGAACACTCTCGGCACATAACGTTTTCATTAACGGAAAGCGCAAATGTTTTATAATCCTGAAAAACAGTTGCAAAGCGCATACGCAATGAATTGAGATCGTACTCTTTGATATTCACGCCGTTATATAGTATTTCTCCCTCCGTTACGTCGTAAAAGCGCAGCAGAAGTTTTACAAACGTTGTTTTTCCTGCGCCGTTTATACCCACGACGGCAGACGTTGTGCCTTTGTTGATTTTCAGGCTCACGTTGCGAAGCGCGTATTTTTCAACCGTTGGATAACGGAATGAAACGTTGCGAAATTCAATACTTTCAAATTCCGGAGCAGTGAGAGTACCGTTTTTAACAGGACTTTCGTAATCGAAAAAGTCATGAAGGTTCTGAAAATAAAGAGCCATTGACGAAAGTTCGGAAAAACTGTTGGCAATATTATTTGTAGCCTCACGGACAGAATTTATAGCAGAAAGCACAACGGAAAAGCCTGATACTTCCAGTCCCTTGTCATAGATAAACTGATAAGCGGCGAAAGAATACGTTCCCACAATTGGAATAAACTCGCCGAAAATCGAACTTACCATACTGTACAAAAATAGTTTTATTCCGTACTGTTTCAGAATTCTGATATTGTCAGCCACTGCGTTATTAAATCTGCGGAGAATAACCGCAAAGATATTTGAAGTACGCATATCCTTGGCAAAATCTTTAAGGAAAACTGTGCGCTGGGCGTATGCCTTTACCCGCTTGTTTGTGGTCATAGAAAGGTCGCGCTTATAAACGACCTTGCTTTTCAATAACTCGTTGATAAAAACAAGAACAATGGGAAAAAGGAAAATGAGATAGACGGTATCTATTGTAACAACAACGCCCACTACAAGGAAAAGGGATATAAGCGCCGCAATACCCGTTGCCACATCCACCGCAAAAGCAAGAAAATATCCGCCGGTAAGAATTTCGGTTGCGCGCTGATAAGCGTCGTAAAATTCAGGATTTTCATAGCAGCCGATATCCACTTTAAGCGCTTTTTCAAAAATCATATTATTGAGATTTTTAAATATCTTTTTCTGGGAAACGGCAGAAGAGTAGTCACAGACTATTGATATTATTTCATTGACGATTCCAACTGCCAAAAACAAAAGCATCATTTTTATGAATGCGCCGAAACTTCCGCCGCCTTCAATTATGCTCAGAAGCATTTTCAAAAACAGAACGCCCTGAATAAAAAGCGTAAAAATTATATACGCGCACTGTGCAAATATAAGTGCAGGCACAAACGTCTTGTCTGCTTTCCAAAGTATTTTGCAGGCGTATACAATATTTTTAAAGACAGGAACTTTAACATCCTCGTGAACAGGTATTCGTCTTCTCATTTTTTCACCTCCGTTGTTGATATATTGTATATAAAGACAATAACACCGCCGGTTTTCACCGGCGGCTGAAAAATTATTTGAGTTTTGCGATTGTAACGCCGTTTTCGCCCTCGCCGTAAACGCCGAGACGGTATTCGCTGATATTCGGGTGGTGCCTGAGTTCTTCGCCGACGGCGGCTCTAAGCGCCCCCGTTCCCTTTCCGTGGATAATACGGATCTCCGATATATTGTTAAGCAGGCACTTATCAATAAACATTCCGAGATTAGCCAGAGCCTCGTCAACGGTCTGGCCTCTAAGGTCAAGTTCAGTAGTAACGTCTGAATCCGCTCTGGAAGTAGTTCTGCGGAGCATACGTCTCGCAGGCGACGCTTCCTTTTTCTTAGGCTTAATCAGACGAAGGTCCTCTGGCTTTACTCTCGTTTTAAGCATGCCTGACTGAACAAGTATCTTATTTCCGAGTTCAAGCACTTCGCCTTCTCCGATAGAACGAATAAGAACGGCGTCTCCCACTTTAAGCGGACGCGGAAGTTTGTAATCATCGTCCCATTCGTCTTTCATTACATTGGGATTTACCAGGTCGTCAAACTCGCCCATACGGTTTTTAATTTCACGCCTTGTCTTTCTGGCAAGTTCGGCGGCGTTTGAATCAGTCTGTTCCTTTTTCAGTTTTTCGAGAGTTAAAAGGAAATCAGCAGACTGTCGTTTTGCATTGTCAAGCAGTTTCTGAGCTTCACGCTTAGCCTGTTCAAGTTCACGGCGGCGCAGATTTTCTGTTTCCTGCTCCTGACGGCGCGCCTTTTCCTCAACCTCTTTTGCGTGCTTAGTCATCGCTTCTGCCGCGGCGCGTTCTTCTTCAAGCGCTTTTCTCGTATTTTCAAGGTTCTCAAGAACAGTTTCAAACCGTCTGTTATCTGTTCCCACAATTGCCTTTGCCTCGTTTACCACCTCAGCGTCCATACCGAGACGCTCTGAAATAGCAAAAGCATTTGAACGGCCGGGAACGCCGATAAGGAGTTTATAAGTGGGCTGAAGGGTTTTTACATCAAACTCGCAGCAGCCGTTTGTTACTCCTTCGGTTTCCAGCGCATACGCCTTCAGTTCCGCGTAATGAGTAGTGGCGGCAATCTTTGCGCCCTTGCTTCTGAGATTTTCGATAATAGCCACAGCCAGAGCCGCACCCTCGATGGGGTCCGTTCCCGCGCCAAGCTCGTCTATCAGAATAAGGGATCTATCATCAGCCTGCTTCATAATGGAAATAATATTCATCATATGAGACGAAAATGTAGACAGGCTTTGGGCAATGCTCTGTTCGTCGCCGATATCAACAAGAACATTGTTGAAAACAGAAATTTCCGACTGGTCGGAAACGGGTATCATCAGTCCGCACATCGTCATAAGCGTAAGCAGTCCGAGTGTTTTAAGTGTAACTGTCTTACCACCGGTATTCGGACCGGTTATAACAAGTGTATCGTAGTCAGAACCAAGAGAAATGCTTACAGGCACAATCTTGTTTTTATCAATAAGCGGATGGCGCGCATTTTTAAGATTTATAATTCCCCTATCATTTACAGCAGGTCTTGCGGCTTTCATCTTATAGGCAAGATGTGCTTTAGCAAAAATAAGATTAAGTCTTACAGCACAGTCAAAACTATGCTTTACGTTCTCGGCAAAACTGCCGGCTTCAGCAGAAAGTTCAAACAATATGCGCTGTATCTCCTCGCGTTCTCTGCCTTCAAGCACCTTAATATCATTGTTTGCGTCAACAACAGAAGCAGGCTCAATAAAAACGGTAGCGCCGCTTGCTGATGTATCGTGAACAAGACCGGGAACGTCTCCCCTGCACTCGGCTTTAACCGGCACAACGAAACGGCCGCCTCGCTGAGTAACAATCGGCTCCTGAAGCAATTTTTGATAATGGGTGGAATGAATCATATCGTCCAGGCGCGCCCTGATGGCGTTTGCCTTCGATTTTATCTTACGGCGGATATCGTAAAGCTCTTCGGAAGCCTTGTCCGCCATTTCCTCCTCGCTGATTATCGAAGTGAATATTTTATTTTCAAGATACTTGTTAACGGTAATTCCGTTAAAGAAAAAATCAAGTGAAGTATGGACACCTGAGCAGTGACCGTGCCAGTCGTCAAGACTTCGCATTGCGCGCAGAGTATAGCCCACGTCAAGCAGTTCTTTCATGTTAAGCGAACCGCCGGCGGCTGCTCGGTGGAGCTCATTGTTAACATTGCGCAGACCGCCGAAAGACGGCGCGCCGAACCGTGCCAGCAGAGAAAAAGCGTCCTCCGTCTGAGTAAGCAGACGCTCCGTTTCATCTCTATCAAAGGCAGGCTGAAGCGACAGCGCCATCTCTTTGGCGTCGTCGTTTGTCGCCTCCTGCGCCAGCATGGAAAGCACAATATCAAGTTCCAGTGTTTCGTAATTCTTATTCATTGGTTTACCAAAATTCAAAATTATGTAAAACGTTTATTTAAGCGATTTATAAAATTCCAGCGTAGTAAGCCGTCGGCCAACACGGGAAATAACGTATTTTTCCGTTACCGACGCCAGCAGTTCCATCTGCTGAGGGGAAAGGGCAAAACTGAAAATTCGCCCCGGCTCTGTAAGGCAGATAAAACGTATTGCGGTCATAACGGTTTTGGGCACAGCGTCAGCGCCTGATTTCGGACAGCTCTGGCAGTAAATACAGCCTTCTTCCGTATCAAAATACATAATGTCCGTTTCATATGCGGCGCAGTTTCTGCACGCCAAAACATTGGGCATATAACCGCCGAGACACATCATTCTAAGTTCAAAAACGCTCTTTATCTGCGTTATGCTTTTTGACCCTTTACAAAGCAGATGAAGCGAATTGAGCAAAAGGCGCAGCATTTCCTCTGCGGGCTGTTCCTGAGGAGCCAGTTCGTATGTGAGCTGAGCAAAGTACTGGGCGGCTGACAACCGCTCAATATCTTTTCTCAAATCAAAAAACACCTCAATGGGCGAAGCGTTGTCGACAACGAAAGCGTCACGCCCTCTGTAAAGCGAAAAATCACTGTAGCAAAAAAGCGAAGTGGCGGCAGTACGGCTGTTTGCCGCCTCTTACAAAGGCACGTATCAATCCGTAATCAGCAGTAAGGAGAGTAACTAGACGGTCACTCTCCCCTGTTGTCTGCTCCCGTATTACTAACGCTTTGGTTGTACTGTTCATCTGCCTTCGCTTTTTCCTCTTGCTTGTATTTCAAATAATCTTCAACTTTGCCGCTGTGGACAAAATTAAGCCAGCTGTTATCCTGCATATGATCACCGTTTTTATTTTATCCTATGGTCTTACGGTGATTTGTGCCAAATTCATCCAAGCACAAAAAACGGGATAACAGCGCCAAAAATTTTTTACTGAGAAATTTTTCCTTTTTAGCAGTTTTTAATCAACGGTTATCAAGGCCGAAATTGTGGATAAGTCCTTCCCTGTTTCTCCAGTCCTCTTTGACCTTTACCCAGGTATGAAGATTGACCTTGATACCGAAAAAGCGCTCCATATCCTGACGGGCATAAGTAGATATTTTTTTGAGCATTTCTCCGCCCTTGCCGATAACCATGCCCTTGTGGCTCTCGCGCTCGCAGTAAATAGTGGCGTCAACGTCCATGATAGTTCCGTCGGGACGCTCTTTCATCTTTTCGATTGCAACAGCAATGCCGTGGGGAACTTCCTTGTCCATAAGGCGAAGTATTTTTTCTCTTATCATCTCTGCCGCAAGCACTCTTTCAGGCTGGTCGGTAAGCGTATCGTCAGGGAAAAAATGGGGAGAATCGTAAGCAAGCTTATTCATCTCGTCCATAAGATCCTTCATTCCCTCGCCTGTCTGGGCACTGCATGGAACCACCGCTTCAAAATCGAATTTATCGGCAAGATACTTTATTCTTTCCAGCAGTTCTGCCTTGTCGCCCAGCATATCAATCTTGTTAATAACAAGAATAGCAGGCATTCTCTGCTTTTTAAGCATTGAAAGCAGTTCGTTTTCCTTTTCGTTAAGTTCGCCCCTGGGCTCGGTAACAAACAGGCAGGCATCAACGCCGCCGATAATGTCGCCCACAGCCTCGTTCATCTTCTCGCCCAGTTTATTATGAGCGTTGTGGAAACCGGGAGTGTCGGTAAACACAAGCTGGATATCTCCGTCCGTTCTAACACCCATAATCTTTGTTCTCGTAGTCTGAGGCTTAGAAGAAACTATTGCTATCTTGCTTCCTGTAAGTCTGTTAAGAATTGATGATTTGCCGACATTCGGTTTGCCGATGATTGCAATAAAAGCGGATTTCGTAGCCATTATTCATCTCCCATATAATAACTGCTGTCTCTTTTCCAGCCGATCTGGGTCAGCACTGTTTCTTCTTTTTCACGCATATGTACTTCTTCAATGCCGCCGGCTTCGTGGTCGTAACCCAGAAGATGGAGCATTGAGTGAACTGTCAAAAAGCCGATCTCGCGCTGAAGCGGATGATTATACATTTCAGCCTGCTCAACGGCTTTTTCCATAGAAATAACGATATCGCCCAGCACCTTAGCTCCTGTGTCATGGTTAACGTCGTATTCGCCGTTTTCACCCAACGGGAAGCTGAGCACGTCGGTCTCCTTGTCGATATTTCTGTACTCTCTATTCAGCTCACGAATCTGAGCGTTGTCTACAAAACGAACGCTGACCTCTGCACTACCCTCAAATTTTTCAAGTTGCAAAACGGCGTGGCAGCAGCGGCGTATCAGCAAGCGGATTCCCGTAGGAACCTTAACGGCTTTCTGATCATTGGAAATTATAACTTTTACAGACTCCATTATTTGTTCCTCTCTTCATATTTTTCATAAGCACGGATGATATCCTGCACCAAACGGTGTCTGACAACATCCTTTTGCGTAAACTTGTGGATCTCAATATCGTCCACGTGTTTAAGAATATCAATAACTTTTACAAGGCCGGATTTTTTACCGTCCGGCAGGTCGATCTGAGTAACGTCTCCCGTAACGACCATCTTTGAGCGAAAGCCAAGTCGCGTCAGAAACATTTTCATCTGTTCCGGCGTGGTGTTCTGTGCCTCGTCAAGAATAATAAAACTGTCGTCCAGCGTGCGCCCTCTCATATAGGCAAGCGGGGCAACCTCTATTGAGCCGCGCTCCTGATAGCGCTGAAAATTCTCAGCACCCAGCATATCAAACAGCGCGTCATAAAGCGGTCTAAGATAAGGGTCTACCTTGCTCTGGAGATCGCCGGGCAGAAAGCCCAGTTTTTCACCCGCCTCAACGGCAGGTCTCGTAAGAATAATTCTGTCAACTTCCTTTGCGCGAAACGCAGTAACCGCCATTGCTACGGCGAGATACGTCTTTCCCGTTCCCGCGGGGCCAATTCCGAAAGTAATCGTATTTGTCTGTATCGACTCGCAGTAACGTTTCTGACCCAGCGTTTTCGGTTTAATCGGCTTTCCCTTAGACGTAATACAAACGCAGTCCGTGGTCATTGAAGAAAGTTTATCTTCGTTTCCCTCGTTAACAAGAGAAATAACGTAGCGAACATTTTGGTCGGAAAGATTTTCACCCTTGTTTATAAGCACAAGAAGGCCGTTGAGCGCCCTCACTGCTTTTGCAACGTTTTCAGTGTCGCCCACTACCTTAAGGTCCGCGCCTCTTGTGATAATCGTAACACCGTACTCACGTTCAAGAAGTTTTATATTTTCGTCAAAGCTGCCGAAAAGCGTTGCAGCCTGTTCCATTGCCTCAAATGTAATTACCTGTTCTGTCATACACCGATTTCTGCCTTTATCAGTTCAATTCTGCGTTCCTCAACACGAAGAACCGTAAATGTTACGTTTTCATAGGAAACGCTTACATTTTCTTCCTCTTTGCCTGTTGGCAGGAAACCGAGAAGATTTATAACGAAGCCCGCAAGAGTGTCATAATCACCCTCGGGCAATTCAATATTAAGTACTTTTTCAACTTCCTCGATCTCAGCGCTTCCGTCAAAAGTATACGTTTTCTCGTCGATCTGAGTTACTTCGTTTTCCTCGTCGTCGTACTCGTCCATTATATTGCCGACGATACTTTCCAGCAGGTCCTCCATTGTAACGAGACCGGCTGTTCCGCCGTACTCGTCAACAACAATAGCCATCTGGATACGTGTTTCCGTCATTTTAGCAAAAAGTTTGCCGCAGGGAATGGTCTCCGGAACGAACATCGGCTCTCGGATATAATCCGTCAGCTTTTCATCCGAAGAAATTTTGTGACCCACAAATTTAAGCAGGTCCTTAATATATAGAATGCCCCGGATATTGTCAAGATCCTCATGGTAAACAGGAATTCTTGAATAACCCGCCTGCATTGAAAGAGCCGCCGCGTCATATATGCCCGCAGTATCCTCCACCGCTTCAATATCGGTGCGGTGGGTCATAATATCGCCGGCATTCAGATCGTCAAACTCGAAAATATTGTTTATCATTTCGCGCTGAGATACTTCAAGATCTCCTCGCTGTTCGTCTTCGTCTACAAGTTGTCGTATTTCATCTTCGGTAGTACTTTCCTTACCGAATAATTTTCCTATTAGACCAACGCCCATTTAGGCACATTCCTCCGCTCTTCCGGCAATCGCCCGAATTTTCTAATTTATTTATTATATACTGTTTGCTTTATATTGTCAAATATGTTAATATGTCATTTGTAATAATTTTTGCTTAAAGGTAAAGACAATGATTGAACGAATTGACGATGAAAACGTATGGGATAAACTGAAGAACGACGGCCAGCCCGTTATCATTTACGGCATGGGAAACGCCGCGGACAGAATAATCAATATTTTGGAAGAAAAAGGCATCGCTGTTTCAGATATTTTTGCCAGCGACGAATTTGTCAGAGGCCACAGTTTTCGGGGGATGAAAGTAAAAAAATACAGCGACATCTGCGATGACTACTCCGACTTTAACGTTGTGCTTGCTTTTGCTTCTCACCTTGACAACGTACTGAAAAACATAAAACGTATTAACGACGAACACACTGTTTATGCTCCTGACATTCCCGTTGCGGGAAACGGACTGTTCACCCGTGAATTTGTTGAAGAACATGATGAAGAATTTGAATTTATTTATAACCGACTTGCGGACGAAGAGAGCCGCAGGGTCTATCTTGACGTAATTCGTTACAAAGTCAGCGGTAAAGTTGAATACCTTTACAACTGCTTCTGTAATAAAAATTCGGTTTACAGCGATGTTTTGAAGTTGACAGATAACGAATTCATCGTTGACATGGGAGCGTATGACGGCGATACAATCCGCGAGTTTACCGCATACACTCAGGGAAAATACAATGGTATTATCGCCATGGAACCGGACGCAAAGAACTTCAGAAAACTAAAGCGAAATACTGAGGACATGCAAGGTGTTCGCCTTTACAACATAGCGGCATGGAATAAAAAAGAAAATCTGTCGTTTGCAGACACTTCGGCTAGAAGCGCACACATTGCCAAAAGCGGAAACGAAGTAGACGCCTGCGATCTTGACAGTCTTGCAGAGAATGAAAACGTAACGCTGATCAAAATGGACATTGAGGGGTGTGAAAAAGCGGCGCTCTGCGGTTCGGAGAAAACTATCCGCCGCTGTCATCCTAAGCTTTACGTATGCGCTTACCACAGGAACGAAGATCTCTTTGAACTTCCGAAAAAAATTCTTGAACTTGATAACAGTTACAAGCTGTATTTCCGCCACAGTGTCTATATTCCCGCATGGGAAAGCAACTTTTACTGCGTATAGCATTGACCCCGGGTTTATACTCATATATAATGATTTTTGTACTTAGTTTTAGAGTGTGATAATAATGCAGATTAACCTTTTACTTGAAAAACTTACCGACTATATCAAAGGCGTTGAAAGCGAGCGCGAACTGCTTATAAGACTTGCAATAGCAGTGGGAGCGGCAATTATTATAATCCTGCTTCGCAACGTCATTTCAAAGATAATACTGGGCATTGTCGCAAAAGTTTTTGCGCTGCACAGTCAGAGAATTCAGAAACTTATAACAGGTGCTCTAAAAAAGCCTCTTTCTGTCTTTCTCGTTATCCTGGCCGTTGCCGTAGGGCTTCACGTTGTTGCTCCCAGCGGAGAATTTGCAAAGATATCTGAGTACCTGCTTAAAATCGGCGCTATCTTCAGCATCTGCTGGGGTGGAGTAAGAGCGCTCAATTACGAGCTTGACACTTACACCATTGACAGCGGCGACGATAAATCAAAACTTACTGCATTTCGCTTCATCTTCAACATATCTAAGATTGTAATTATCTGTATCGGCGCGCTTCTTGTATTAGAGCTTTTCGGCTATTCTGCGACAAGGATATTTGCCGCGCTGGGTATTGGCGGTGTTGCGGTAGCATTCGCCTGCAAAGACGCTGTTGAAAACATGATTTCAGGCTTTATTATTGTATTCAACAAGCCATTTCAGGTGGGCGATTATATAAGCGTCTCCGGGAAAGAAGGCACCGTTGAAGATATTACCGTAAGAAGCACGACGCTTCGCGCACTTGACGGCTGCCGCTATATTCTGCCAAACACAAAACTTACTACTGAAAATATTACAAACTGGTCCCAGATGGACAAAAGACTTGTTACGGAAACATTCTGTCTCCACTATAAGCACAGCGCCAAAGAGATTGAGAATTTTGAAAAAGAACTGCGCTCCCTGCTGATGAAGAACGAATTTGTCCTTCAGGACGATATCAGGATAAACTTTACCGAATACGGCGCTCACGGAATGAACGTTGACGTATTCTATTATCTAAGTGCAACAGACTACCAGACCTATCTAACAGTCAAAAACGATATTAACCTGGCAACAAAGAAGCTGATAGACAAAAAGGACTACTCGCTGGCGTATAATTCCCAGACGATTTATTTTGAAGATCAGCAGAACAACGGAGAAACTACTGAAAAATGATTTTTGTTCTTTACGGCGTAATAATATTTTTTGCTTCTGCTGTGGGTTCTTTTCTCGGCGGCGGTAGCGGTGTAATAATAAAACCCCTGCTGACACTGTTTGTAAACGATACCACGGAAGTAATAAATTTTATTTCGTCTGTGTCCGTCTTTTCAATGTCAATAAGTTCAACAATAAAATACACCCGCCGCAAACAGAAAGTGGATTTCATAACGATACTGATGATTTCCGCAGGTTCTATTATCGGTGGATTTGCAGGCAAGTCGCTGTTTGACCTTTTCAACGGCGCCATGAGCGACAATTACGCAAAAGCATACCAGGCTGTAATGCTGGCGGTTCTTCTGACTGCCGCGCTGTTGTACGTCAATAAAGGCAAGGTCAGCTTCCACCTGAAAAACAGAGCCGCAATGCTGTTGTGCGGTGTTGTTCTTGGCATCATTTCAAGTTTTCTCGGCATCGGCGGCGGACCGATAAACATGATGTTTTTCGTGCTTTTCTTCTCAATGACGATGAAGGAGTCTGCGATTTACAGCGTTGCCGTTATATTCTTCAGTCAGCTTTCAAAAATTGTTACATATATCGTCAGCGATACTGTTCCCCAGTTTGATTACAGAATACTTTTCGTTGCTGTTCCGGCGGCTGTCATTGCCGGAATAATCGGGGCGGCACTGAATAAAAAAGCAAATGAGAACACAGTAAAAAAGGTATACACGGCAGTGCTGGGTATATTTATTATTTTGAACGTTTACAACGCGGTTACCGGCTTTACTGCGGAGTAATTTAAGGAGTTATTATGAGAAAGAAGAACATCATTTTCTACTTCAGCGACCAGCAGCGCTGGGACACAGTTAACGATGAGATAACACCGAACCTGATGAAAATGGCTGAAGAAGGCGTTATGTTTGAAAACAACTTTACCTGCCAGCCTGTCTGCGGACCTGCCAGGGCTTGTATCCAGACAGGTCTCTACGCAACCCAGTGCGGCTGTTACTGGAACGGCGTTGCGCTTCCGAATACCATTACGCCCCTTGCCCACTATTTCAACGAAGCAGGCTACCAGACGGCGTATATCGGCAAATGGCACCTTGCGTCCGACCGACTGCCGGGTATCGGCGTGCACTGCGAAAGTACAGCAGTACCAAAGGAACGTCAGGGAGAATACCAGTACGGGCGGGGAGCCGACGTTCTGGAATTTACCAGTCACGGCTATGACGGCTATGTTTTTGACGGAGACGGAAACAAACTTGATTTTACCGGCTACCGCGCTGACTGTATCAACGATTACGCTCTTGAATATCTTGAAAACAGAGATCCGGAAAAGCCGTTTTTCATGTTTGTCAGCCAGCTGGAACCCCACCAGCAAAACGACCGCCATACATTTGAGGGCTACAAAGAAACAATCGAAAAATACAGGGACTATCCCCTGCCGGACGATCTGACGTTTCTCAAAGGCGACTACAAAGAGATGTACCCGGATTACATATCTGCAATAAACCGTCTCGACTACAACATCGGCAGACTTGTTGAAAAGCTAAAAGAGCTTGGTATATACGACGACACAGTCATTATTTACACTTCCGACCACGGATGCCACTTTAAGACCCGCAATCCCGAATACAAGCGCTCATGCCACGAAAGTTCAACCCATACTCCCCTTATAATCAAAGGAGCGGGATTTGAGGGAGGCAAACACGAAAAGCGTCTGACATCGCTTATCGACATTCCGCCTACTCTTCTTTCCATGGCAGACATTCCTATTCCTCAAACATATATGGGTCTTGACCTTACAAAAATGATAGACGACGACTCTGAAATGAGAAAGTGCGTCTTTATCCAAATAAGCGAAAGCCAGTGCGGACGCGCTGTCAGAACAGACAGATTTAAATACTCCGTTCGCAGTCTTGCGCCAACAGGATACACTCATCACAGCGCCAACACTTACTTTGAGGATTATCTTTATGATTTAAAGAAAGATCCCAATGAAAAGCACAATTTAATCCGCAATCCCCAGTACCGCCACATAAGGCATGAAATGAAATATCTTCTGCTTGAACAGATGGAAAAAGCCGGAGAAGAACGGCCTATGATACTGCCCGCATATAAGGTTAGGAAAAAATAAAATAAGCAAAAGTCCGCATTCAAAATATGCGGACTTTTTTATGCAAAAAAACGGGACGGCAAAAACCGTCCCGTTAGATTTTATTATTTTATGATGCGCTTGTTTCTGTTTCTGCTGCTTCCATTTCAGCCGCCTTTTTATTTCTGTGGTCAATAAGAGTCTGAAGCATTGAGCGGTGCTCTGCGTCTGTCATACCATAATTCTTCATGGGAATTATTGAAAGGAACAGACCGATGGCAGGCGGAATTGAGCAAAGGAAGAACATCATTGATGCGTATTCCGGGAAATCCGCCTTGAATGACGCGCCGTTGCGCAGCGCCTCGTTACAAGCGTTAACATTGTCGCCTGAGAAGCCTACGATTGAGTATCCTACGCCCTGGATAATTGAGCTGATACCGGATGAAAGTTTTGTAATGAATGACTGGCCGCTGAAGAAAACGCCGTCAGGGCGGTAGCCCTTGTGGTACTCTTCATAGTCAACAGCGTCTGCAATCATTACTGACTGAAGTACTGTAAGAGCGCCCATGCCTGCGCCTGCAAGCAGGAATACGATAAACAGAACAACCATCCATACAGGCTTATCAAGGTCCTGAGGAGCCAATTTGTAAATCGGGAAAATCAATGCAAAAGGAATTGCGCTGATTACAGTTGATCCGATAAACAGTTTTGTCTTTTCAATCTTTTCAGTAAGTTTCGGAACGATTGCCATAGCGATAAACTGGCCGCCGAAGATAGCGCCGCCGAGAATGATCATATAAAGCATATAGTTTCCGAAATAGTCGCCGTAGTAGTATGACATAAGCGTCATTGCAACTGCAAGCAGGATCTGGATAGGTGAGCGGAGAACACCGCTGATAAGCTGTTTTCTGAAGGGTTTGTTGCCCCACATGATTTTGAAGTTATCGATAAATCCGAATTTTTCTTCTTTAGAAACAACTCGCTCACGTACAAAAATACCGGTGAGCTGGAACAGACCGCAGCCGATGACAGCAAGAACAGCCGCAACGATAATAAATCCGTACTGCTGAGACTTGGCAGTAGAACCGACTGTCTTTTCCAGAGCCTGGCCGAGAGCCTGAGAAACGGGGGTGATGCAAAGAAGAACGAGGCCGCTTCCGATACCTGCTGCGATACGAGCAAGAGAAAGGATAGAAGCACGGTCTTTTTCGCTTTCCGTCATACGGGAAGTAACGCCCCAAAGCGGAATATCACCAACTGTGTAGCACATACCCCAAAGTATGTAAGAAACGGCAGCCCAGCCGACAATAAGAGTATTTGTCAGCGTTGAATTTGATGTGCTGTAAATACCGTTAATGAATGTGCCGATTGTGATAACAAGAATAACCGGCGGAGCAAAAAGCAGATACGGTCTGCACTTACCCCATTTGCTGTTCGTCTTATCAACAAACGTACCCATCATCGGGTCATTGATAGCATCCCAAACTCTCGCTACAGCCATAAATATACTGATAGCCATTGCAGGGATGAAAATTACGGACTGAAAATAGAAATAAAGTCCTGTGCCGATGATGTTGTAAATCATGTTCTGCCCGAGCATACCGAGCAAATACATGTTCCGCTCTTTGGCGGTATAGGTTCTGACATTATTTTGCATTATGCAATTCCCCCTTACTTGTAATATAATACCAGTTTACGACAGAGATTGCAAGAAATATTAGTGCAAAATAAAATAAAAGCATAAAAAAGGGTCCGATTTAATCGGACCCCAAAATACTGATATAAAACCGGTTTATTAGTCTTCAGCAGTTTCTCTCTCTGAAGCGTGACGCTCAACAAGAGCGCTGAGCATCTCGTCGTGTTTTTCCTTTGTAATAGGATATTTAAGAGTGGGAATAACGGCGAGAAGCATACCGATTGCCGGAGGAATTGATACAAGGAACCACATTGCGTCTGCATACTGAGCATAATCAACTGCAAACTTAGCAGTGCCCTGAGCAAGAGCCTCGTTCATAACGCTGATATTAGTATCGCTGTAACCAACTACTGAATAAACAACAGCGGAAATGATAGAAGCGATACCGCTTGAGAACTTAGTGATGAATGACTGGCCGCTGAAGAATACGCCGTCGGGACGATAGCCTGTGTGGTACTCTTCATAGTCGATGCAGTCTGAAATCATAACTGACTGGAACACGTTGATTGCACCGAACAGTCCGCCGGCTACAAGGAACAGAACACAGTCAACAAGCGCCCACTGGATCTGAGCAAGATCAAACGGAGCGATTTTATATACAACATAGATAAGTACAAAAGGAACGGCGCAGAGACCTGAGAACCAGTTGTACATCTTTTTGATGTCATACTTTGTAATAAGTTTGGGGCACAGAGCCATCATTAAGAACTGACCCACAAACATACCGCCGGCAACAAGAGCGATATCAATAAGTATCTTAAAGTCGCCGAAAGCGTTCATAAGGTTGCCTTCGCAGTAATAGTATGAGAAAAGGGTCATAGCTACTACGTTGAGGAGCTGCCAGGGTGAACGAAGAAGACCTGAAATGAGGAGCTTTCTGAAGGGAACGCATTTCCACATAAGCTTAAAGCTTTCTTTCATCGTCTTCTTTTCGCCGACATTCGGAACATTTTCTTTTGTTCCGATACCGGCGCAGATAAACAGAAGCGTTGCGATAAGAGTAACAACTACGCCGAAAATAATAAATCCGGGCTGTGCGTTACTTTCTTTTGAAAGAATTCCGTTGATAGCCTGTGAACCGGCAACTGCGGAAGCAACAATAAGTCCGCCGCCGACAGAAGCGATAATACGAGCAAGCGAAATCAGGCTGGAACGGTCTTTTTCATTTTCTGACATACGGCTGATAATGCCCCAAAGCGGAACGTCGCCGGCTGTAAATGACATACCCCAGAAGATATAGGATACAGCTGCCCAGCCTACGATGAATACCATTGCAGTTGTGTTGCCTTCTGCTTTTGCTGTTGCGTAATTGCCGTTAACAAAAGTAAGAATTGTAATAACACATATTGCTATAGGAGCAAAAATAAGATATGGCCTGCACTTGCCCCACTTGCTCTTCGTTTTGTCAACGATTGAGCCCATCATCGGGTCATTGATAGCGTCCCATATTCTTGCAACCAGCATAATCCAGCCGAGAGCCATTGCAGGCAGGCAGATTACGTTCTGGAAGTAGTAGTACAGTCCTGTTGATACAAGGCTGTAAATCATGTTCTGACCGAACATACCGGTAAGATACATGTTCCGCTCTTTGGCGGAGTAAGTTCTGACTGTTTTTTCCATTGGTTTACATCCCCCTTATCCAAATTATAATAACAATTTTCCAAACAAAATACAAGACAAATTTAAGTAAAAACGACAAAATACTTATGAATGATGAATTCAAAATATATTTCAAAGACATTACAGCAAAAAATTGACGTATATTCATCAGTATAATATAATAATCATTGTAGATTATCTTGAGGAGTGTTGATTATGGAAAAATTCAGATGGGCATATATAGGCTGCGGCAACATCGCATATCACACAGCCGACGAAATAATAAAAGGCAATCACACAATAGTTTCCGTATACGGCAGAAACAAAGAAAAAGCCAAAAAATTCGCCGCAAAATACTCAGCGGCTGTCTGCGACAGCGCAGAAGAAGCTATGGACCCAGACAAAATCGACGGAGTATATATAGCAACTCCTCACACGTCTCATGTTGAATACTCCGTTAAAAGTCTTGAGCGAAAAATACCTGTTTTGTGTGAAAAGCCTGTAGGAGTAAGCGTTTCTGACGTTGAGCGCCTGATTGAATGCGCAGAAAGCAACAGCACTTACTTTGCAGAGGCAATGTGGACCTGGTATTCGGACGTTGCGCTTAAAGTAAAAGAGTGGGTACAAGGCGGCAGAATAGGCAAAATCACAGATGTTGAAATTCACTATGCTTTTCCCGGACTGCTCCAGAAACGCACTTCACGCCTGCGCATGCCAGAAACAGCCGGCGGCGCTCTTCTTGATATAGGCATATACCCAATAACATACTGCTATAATCTTTTCGGAAAGCCCGACAAAACGGAGTGCAGCGGCAAGCTGAAAGACGGTATAGACATAAGCGAGGAAATCGTGCTCCATTACGGCGAAACAAAATGCCGCATTTTCATTTCCCTTTCAACTCTGCGCGAGTCCTGCGTAATTAAAGGCGAAAAAGGAACCATAAGCCTGCCGCTTTTCCATATGGCGTCAAAGGCAACACTAAAATCTGACGACGGAAATGAAACATTCAGCGGAAAGACGGACTATCTTACCGAATTTACAAGGGTGGCAGAAGAAATAATATCCGGCAAAAAGCAGTCCGACTACGTTCCGTTTTCATCAACCAAAACAGTTATGGAGATAATGGACGAATGCCGCGCTCAAATGGGTCTCGTTTATCCCTTTGAAAGGAAGTAAGTTAAATTACTTATCAGTCAGTTTTATTCTATTATCTTCCATAAATAAGATAAACAAATTGACTTCCTAAAATCGGCTGTTATATAATTCCTATATTAAACTTTGACAAACCACCTGTTGTCATACGGAGGTCAAAATTATATGAAGGCAAATGTACCGGGAGTTTTGAAAAAGTCTGAATATTACTTTTCATCGCCTTCCTCAACGGCCCAGAAGCTTTATTATTATCCTGTAAGCGCCGGCCATTTTTACTGCGACAACAGATATCACCTGAAAAGAGACGACTATAACAGTATCCTTATCGCGCATATAATAAACGGCTCATTTACTTTCGTTGCCGACGGTATTCAGTACACGGCGAAAGCGGGCGAAACGGCAATTCTTGACTGCCACAAACCCCATGAATATTACACACTGGATACTCTCGAATATGTCTGG
Source organism: uncultured Oscillospiraceae bacterium (assembly GCA_900547275.1). Taxonomy (GTDB): domain Bacteria; phylum Bacillota; class Clostridia; order Oscillospirales; family Acutalibacteraceae; genus CAG-217. The sequence goes on from URGA01000028.1 coordinate 22,404, forward strand.
CTTCATTTCAACGGTCTTAATGCGACCGATATGTATGACGAAGTGGTGAAAGCAGACGGCAGTATAATCTCCTGCAGTGACCCTGACAGAACTAGAGACCTGCTCTTCAGGATTTACAGCTCTATTTCAACCGACGACAAACCTTCCGAATTTTCTCTTTCAATGCTTATTTATGAGTTGTTCGGGCAACTGCTCAATCCGATAAAGCCCGGAAAAACCAACTACGAAATAAGCA
>URGA01000029.1 GCA_900547275.1 uncultured Oscillospiraceae bacterium
CAAATATGCTGTATATTTGGAATTCTGGGCGTTTGTGTTGTAGCCATTGCCGTCGCTCATGGTAATTGTGATAGGAGTATTGGCCTCAACTAACATTGTGCCGTCCTTGTTAACTCCTGTATACTCAAATGAGATGTAATCTCCATGAGAGCCGTTGTTCAGATTAACGTTATAGTACTGAGCGTCTGTAACAGTATTTACTGATTTGTTGAGCGGATCAGCTGCAAGAACTGTAAGCGGAACAAGTGAAGTCAGCATAACAACTGCCATCAAAGTCGCCATGAATTTTACTGTTTTTTTCATTTTTGTGTTGCCTCCAAAGGGTAAAATTTCAAAATGTTTCCATCCAAAAATTCGCCGTTTTACCACCATTTACCACATGCAAAAGCAGTTTAAAATTAACGCTTTGGACTAGGACATTTTTACTTCAACGTATATTATAGAAAGTTTTTTATTTATGTCAATGCAAAATATAATAAATCTGAAAAATATTGCACACAAGCCCAATAATTGTCATCAACTTTCCTTTTTCGCCAATATTCTGAAAAGTTTTATAATATTCGATTACTAAAAAACAGAAAATATAGACTAATTATTTAAACAAATTATTTGAACCAAAAAAATCAGGCGCTGAGAAACTCAGCGCCTGGATTAGGATTTATTTGATTTTTAAGGCTTATTTCATTGCCTCTTCAACTGCTACAGCGCAGGCAACGGTTGCGCCAACCATCGGGTTGTTGCCCATACCGATAAGACCCATCATTTCAACGTGAGCCGGAACTGATGAAGATCCTGCGAACTGAGCGTCGCCGTGCATACGGCCCATGGAGTCTGTCAGGCCGTAAGAAGCGGGGCCTGCAGCCATGTTATCAGGATGAAGAGTACGTCCTGTACCACCGCCGGAAGCAACGGAGAAGTATTTCTTGTCGTTTTCAATGCACCACTTTTTGTAAGTGCCTGCAACAAGATGCTGGAAACGTGTGGGGTTGGTTGAGTTACCGGTGATAGAAACGTCAACGCCCTCGTGCTTCATGATAGCAACGCCTTCAAGAACATCGTTTGCGCCGTAGCACTTAACAGCTGCTCTTTCGCCGTCTGAGAAAGCCTTTTCGCTTTCAATCTTAAGTTCGCCGGTGTAAAAATCATAGTCAGTCTTTACATAGGTGAAGCCGTTAATTCTTGAAATAATATAAGCAGCGTCCTTGCCGAGACCGTTAAGGATAACCTTCAGGGGCTCTTTGCGGACTTTGTTTGCTGTACGAGCAATACCGATTGCGCCTTCAGCAGCTGCGAAACTCTCATGACCTGCAAGGAAAGCAAAACACTTTGTTTCCTCGCTTAGAAGTCTTGCGCCAAGGTTACCGTGGCCGAGACCAACGTTACGCTGTTCTGCAACAGAACCGGGAATGCAGAATGCCTGCAGGCCGATACCAATTGCTGCGGCAGCGTCTGAAGCTGTCTTTACGCCTTTTTGGATTGCAACTGCAACACCGAGAGTGTAAGCCCAGCTTGCGTTTTCAAAAGCGATGGGCTGAACGCCCTTTACGATTGCATCCACATCAATGCCTTTGGATGCGCAGAGATCTCTTGCTTCTTCGAGACTGGAAAGACCGTATTCAGCAAGACATTTTTCGATTTTGGCAATTCTTCTTTCCTTGCCTTCAAACTTTACATCATTTGCCATGGTACTGTCCTCCTTCTCTTATTCTTCTCTGGGGTCGATATATTTTGCAGCGTTTGCAAAACGACCGTAGTTGCCGATATTTGATTTGTATGCTTCTTCAGGTGACTTGCCGTGACGGATGTCCTCAAGCATCTTGCCAACCTTAACGAACTCATAGCCGATTACTTCGCCCTCTTCGTCAAGAGCCATGCGGGTTACATAACCCTCAGCCATTTCCATGTAGCGAACGCCCTTCAGCTTTGTGGAGAACATTGTACCTACCTGGCTGCGAAGGCCTTTACCAAGGTCTTCAAGAGCAGCGCCGACAACAAGACCGTCCTCTGAGAAAGCGGACTGTGAGCGGCCGTAAGCCAGCTGCTTGAAGATTTCTCTCATTGCAACGTTAATAGCATCGCAAACAAGGTCTGTATTAAGGCATTCAAGCAGAGTTTTGCCCGGCAGGATTTCTGCTGCCATAGCTGCTGAATGGGTCATACCTGAGCATCCGATTGTCTCAACCAGAGCTTCCTCAACGATACCGTTTTTAACGTTAAGGCTGAGCTTGCAGGCACCCTGCTGAGGTGCGCACCAGCCGATACCGTGTGAAAAACCGGAAATGTCGCTGATCTGATAAGATTTTACCCATTTTCCTTCTTCAGGAATCGGAGCGGGACCGTGATGCGGACCTTTTTTAACGGTGCACATCTGTTCAACTTCATTTGAATAAGTCATCGTAAGATTTACTCCTTCCAAAAAACTTAATAATTTTATCAATTACCATTGATTATTATAACCAAAATATGTTATATCTTCAAGTCCTAATAGTTAAAAAAATGTCAATAATTATCAGAATGTTTTAAGCAAATTGTTGAAAGAATTTAAGCAATTTGATACAATGATAGCCAAAGAGGTGAAAAACATGAAGATAAAAGACGGTTTCGCAATGCGCAATATTTCCGGTAGCAATATTGTTGTTCCGGTGGGAAAAACCGCCAATGAATTCAACGGAATGATTACTCTTAACTCAACGGGCGGCTTCCTCTGGGAAGTATTTTGCAAAGGCGCAACGAAAGACGAAGCTCTTAAACAATTAACCGCCGCATACGATGTCAGCGAAGAAAAAGCAATGATAGACATTGAAAAATTCATAGAAATTCTTAAGGAAAACGACTTAGTGGAATAATTGCCCTGCTGAATTTATTATAACAAAACCCGCCGGTAAATACCGACGGGTTTTTCTTAATTGTTCAGCTCAAAGGAGCATATTGGAATGTTTTTTCGTTTTTATTTAAAAATTCCATAAAAATTCTTTCATACAGCTCTTTCGCTTCACTGTCATTGAGCCTGTCAATCATAACGTAGTCACGTCCGTTAATGTAGCCGTCTTTAACAAGGTCAAGCGCTACCATAGGAACGTTTAAGCTAACGTCTTTTCCGCCGGTAACCGTTACTGTGCGGTTAAAAGAACCGTTATCAAGAAGAATAGTATAAGTCTTATCGGCAGTAAGCATACATGTTATATTGCCTGTTGAGTCCGTTGTGCCCACAAGTTCTCCGTCAACATAAACATCAACACCTGCTAATGGAGTTTTTCCTGTGGTATCGTTAACGTTTTCAAGAACGGTAGTGGTTATCGTTGCGGGGAAATCCTCAGGAGGAGTTATTCCGCAAAGTTCAATATTGTTAATACCTGTGTTACCTTTGCCCAAGGAGTTGTCAGGGTCAGTATATTCATAACCGGCAATGTTTTCGCCGCCGTTTATAAACACTTTGATATATACATTCTCCTGATTTTCAACAGCCTTTGGCAAAGCAATATTGGAATAAGTTTCAACTGTCTGCTGATACTCAATGGCGCGCACATTTGAATTATCAACATAAGTATAATTCACTCCGTCTGTACTGTAAGCGATACCCCAATCACGCGGGCCTTTTGAAGAAGACACCTGCTCAATACTCAATGTCAAATCAGTGCAGCCGATAGTTGAAGTCTTTATCAGCCAGCAACCCTTCTCTTGCGGGTCATCAAGTTTTGAATTGCTTGCCCAAGTATTGTCGGCAGATGCGCTCACCTTCAAACCATATGATGAAGTATAGTCAAGTACAGCAGGGGTCTGACCGTTAGGATACATCGAAACACTTCCCGTTCCGGTAGTTGCTGAAACTGAAGTTCGATCTTCGCTTACAGAAGAATCAAAACGTGAGGTGTTGTAATCAAACTCGGCTATTGTATTGCCTTTGTAATAATATGTACGGATATTGGCTGCGCTGCTCTCTTCATCATCAACCGCCCAAACACTTACTGTATAAGCGGTAAATTTATACGGGCTAAATCCCGGCATTGAGGACAGTTGCAAACCTGACTGAGGATAACTGCCGCTGCTTACTACCTTGCCTTCAGAATCCTGAACAGTATACTGCATTTGCTGAGAATCAGGGCTGACATATTTTACAACACCCGTAGGTCCGAAATAGTCAGTTGACTTATTTGTGTACGGAGTTTTCAGCACACCTGGAATTTCTTCACCGCCGATAATAATATTGTTAATATATACATTACCCTTAGAAAGGTTATTGTGAAGCGCCGCTCCTCCTGATGTGAGGTTTTCACTTGTTGTAAGGCGGATATAGACAACCGAAGCATTTTCCGCACCGGGAATAGCTATGCGGTCCATATAGTTTTCAATCGCACCGTTCGCAGGGAGTTTTACATTCTCTGTTATCGGCGTCCACTTTTCACCGTCAAGGCTGTAAGACAGCGCCATGCTGTTTGGACCCTGGGCGGTAGTATAAGCATCACACGAGAAGGTAATATTATCATAGCCTCCTGTCTGAACTTCAAAATAAAAGCCTGAATTTTCGGTCCATTTAAGTCCGTCATCCGGAGACAGAGCTATTGCTTTTTTATCTGCATTGTAAAGCGGAACGTATTGCGACGTACCGTCAGCAACAGTCTTAAGTTTTGACGACTGGTCAAAGGCCCCGCCGTTTGAAGGCATCGCGCCGTTTACCACTTCACTACTGTATGTCTGGTAATTAAATCTCGCCAGCGCGTCTCCCGCAAAAGCATATGTTCTGGTGACTTCCCGGCTCTTATATATTCCCTGTTCGCTCCAGGCAGTAACAGTTACCGTATCAGTTTTTACATTTTCAAAAGGTGCAAACTTATCAGTATACTGAGCCGCCGAAGTTACCGTGCCGTCTGAATAAGTAAGAGTATAATAAACATCCGCTCCGGCATTTGTATCTGAAACAATTACCGTATCGTCAGAATAAAGCGACTGGGCTGTTGTTTCAATAACAGGGGCGTCAAGTCCTGTAACATCATTCTTCTTAACACCGTTTACAACAACATTATTTATTGCTATTTTTCCGCTGTCCTTTGTTGTGGTAAACAGAGTATCATTGCCTTCAAGTGTATATTCAGCGTCTATTACAACTCTTACAGTTACCGTTTCAGCATTTTCGCAAACTTCAGGAAGTGTCGCATTAAACGCATTTCTCATGGTTTTTTTGTCAAGAGCGGTAAGTTCATAATACATATAATCGTATTCACCGCTTGGATCGTCAAAATACTGAAATTCCCCTGAATTTACACTATACATAAGAGCATAACAGGCCGCGCCCTTAGATGTTGCTCCTATATCTGCGCTGAATGTGATGTCATTATAGTCGACAGTGGAAAATGTAATGTCAAAATAAGGATATTCCTGCCAGTAAGTTGTACCCGACGGGCTCATTACCGGCTGCTGACCTGAGGTACCGTCGGTGCGGATGAACGTATCGCTGCCGCTCCACTCAAGTTTTTCATAATTTACGCCGTCAACACTTGCATGAATTCTCGCCGTATCCTTTTGGATGCCAGACGTAGCGTAATATCCGTCGTTTTTGCCACCCTGAAGGCTCAGACCGTCATCTCCGAACTTATAGCTGAATGTTGCAATATTTTTCAGCGTTCCGTCTGGTCGGGAAGTCTGGGCAACTGAACATGAATTACTGGTAAGAGTTCCGTTGACCGATACGCCGTCACCGGTAGCAACAGCATAAATCGGCTTGCCCGCGTCATCTGCGCTTACAGTGTATGAAGCGCCCGTAAATACCCTGTTTGAGTCGGAATACCAATCATACTTAACGCCTCCGGTTATTTCAACGCCGTCAGAATTAAGAAGAGTTGGTACAATTTCGTCTCCGATATACGCCGCATCGTAAATAGTAAGACTGCCGGAAGAAATATCAGCAGGCACTATATTAAAGGTAATTTGTTTTGATGAACCTGCATACCTGCCTATACCGTTTATCGTAATGACAGCGGTGCCTACTTCAACATTGTTTTTATATTCAAGTGTATAATTCACTCCCTCTTCAAGGGTCTGAACTCCTTGCACATCATTAGAATATGTAACTTCCAGCTGCGGCTTAATCTCACTGCCTGTATAAGAGCAGTCCGGGACAGCAGAAACTGAGGCGTTGCTTATATCCAGAGTACCAAACTGACTGTCAATCCACTGAGCACGGGAAGAAAGCCAGTTTTTGATGCCGCTTTTAATAGCTTCTGAATCATAATCGCTTTCCTGATATCTTATGCGCTCCATCCTGCCTGAATCGGCAATGGTATCAACATACTCATCAACACTTTTAAGTGTTCCGGTTGGGTCATCAGCACTGCCTGTAAGTATTTTTGTAGCAGGCTCGACAGTTTCATACCAGCTGTCCTTTGCCATATCCCAAAAATCATCACAGTTTGTTGCCAAAGCTCCGTAGAAAGATAAAGGTGACTGGGTATCTTTATTGTAACTTGTTGAGGAATCTCCTGCACGCCAGCGGTAAATTCTTGAATTTCTGGTATACCAGCCATCGGAAGAAGTCCAGCTATAGCCCCAGCGGCTTCCGGAAAGTTCATAACCAATACTGTTGTCCATATCCCATACCGGACCTGCGTAAAGCATCGAATCAACAGAGTCTGAATCCTTAAAGAAATATGTTGATGACGCAGAGGAATCCATATTTTTAAAATACTCCTGAGTCCAGTAATACGTTACTGCAGACTTTGCGTCTAAAAGATCACTCCATTTTTTACCTTGATATTCAATGCTTGGAGCAGGATTAGTAATTGAACGAGCGCCATAAATGCCTATGGTAATAAGTGAAAGCCCGCTGCAATTTGTTGTAGTTGAACGATTTGGAACTACTCCATCGTTGTAAATAGAACTGCCCAAAGCGTAAAGCAAATTATAACTATAATCTACCTGATGGCGGCTTGCGTAATCATGGCTTTTGATTACCCAACCCTGTCTGTTATAACCGCAGAAACCTGCATTTTCATCAGGCCATCTGTTTGATATCTCAAGTTCGTAAAGATAGCCTCCTGTTAAATCTGCCGGGTCATTTAAATTAGTATAAACAGGATTGAGGGTTGTTCCTTCACGATAACACGAATACTTTCTTGAACCAACAGCATGTGAATACGAATTTGCCAATTCTAAATTTATATCAACATCAACAACCGTTGAATTGTTAACATCTATTACACGAGAAGTAACTCCAAGATTAGCAAAATCAGCAGGGGTAACAACTCCTGTTGTGGGGTCCACACTTCCGTTTGCTATTTCAAGGGCTTCATATGAATCGCTGACATCAATGCGGTTTGATTTTATTTCCACTTTTTCGCAAAGCAAATAATTGCCCATATATTTGCCGTTTGCATAAACATCTACCGGTTTTCCAATAACCTGATTAGGAACGCCGATATACTTTGAAAAATCGTATGAAAGCCAGTTCTTGATAAGTGAAGTATCGTTGCAGTTGGCAATAAGAGTCCACTTTTTACCATTGCTCATTCCGAGAAGAGACGCGGAATTCTGAAGTTTGATATTATACGGCAGTTTGCCTGCATCTGCATCCCATGTTCCGTTACCTCTGCCCTGGATTTTTTCAAGAACGCCGTCGTAATCAATACCGCCGTTCTCATCAACAACCATTATTGTTCCGCTTTCCGAAACGGTATGTTCAGTATTGTCACTGCCGTAATCAATATTGTCTGTGTTTCCGCTTTCTGTATTGAAATAAACAGTACCGATATTTGAACTCTTATAGACAAGAAGATTATATATGGTGCCGTTAAGAAGCAATTTGTAAGTAACAGAGCCATTGATACCTGCGGCAAAAGCATCCGTCTCAAGGCCATTGGTTACGGTAATATTGCGTGTAGCGGAATTATGGGAATAAGTAAGCGTGCACTCATCGCTTCCGCTGTAATACAATTTAACTTTATTAAGATCCGCCTGAGACGGCAGGAAAAGATAGTATGTTCCCGTACCAGATTCAGTAACCGTATGGGCACGAACGGTGCCAAGATCTCCGCCTGCCTGAGCATCCTCAACCCCAACCCAAAAATCAATCGTTGCTATTTTTGAGTCAAGCACTCCGGGAAATGAATCCGCATCTGCACTAAGCGGAATAATTACAAACATTGAGACCATAATTGCAACTGCAAGCAGCAAAGAAATTAATTTTTTAGAAGTCTTTTTCATATTCTATCCTCTGTTTTACAAATTAAGAAGCGTCTGTAACGTAAGCAATATTACCGCTGAACTCAGCATTCTTTGTAACTGCTTTTTTACCGGGAAGTTTTCCAAATGAAACTGAATAGTCTTTATCCTTGTTAATCTGGGATGAAGAATAAATAAGCGCGGATATTTTTTCATCGCCGGAATTGAGGAAATTATCAATCTTAATTGTGCGCACTTTACCTGTTGCATAAGCACTGATTGTAGACTGTGAATTTTTAGAATCCTTAACCGTTGTATTTCTGCCGAATTTAACTACAACTTTTGCGGTTCCGCCTGTAAAGCGAAGAGTATCATCACAGCCTTCTGATGTTCGAATACCCTGATAATCAGCTGAAGTAGGGCTCTTGTCTTTATAAGCCAGCAGGCTCTGGTACTCCTTCTGGTTGAGGAAAACATCTGCATAATAAACACTGTCCTGGTGATTTTTGAGGAAGCCGTCTATACTTGTTATATTTTCCTGCTTAATTACCTTAAGGAATTCCTCGTTGTTTACACGGCGTACCTTAATTCCGTATTTTTGCTTTGCGTCGCAATAATCGTCTATATTAAGCGTTCCCGCACGCACGATAACGCTGTCGTCAGCGTCAATTCCGTCGCCTGAAGTGGCACTTGCGGCTCCGCTTGACTTGGCGTAAAGATTGACTACTGAACCTGTTGAAAGATCTTTATTTCCTGAAGCGTCCTTAACACCCGTATCCATCAAAAATTCATTGCACCGAACTGCATCGCCCATGGAATTTACGGTAATATTTGCGCCTTCTTCTATATCAATAGTTCCCTTTGAGCGAATTCCTTTTCCTGCAACCGAAGTAATGTTGAGCGTTACATTTTTTATTCCGAGACTTCTTTCTGTCTGAATAGCATTTTTGTTTTTTGAGGTTATTTCTCCCGTTCCATGACCTTTTATTGAAAGTTTGCACTCGCTGTATATCGTGCCGCTGCCGCCGTTTGAATTACCTGTTGCGGAAAGAACATTCTTTGTACCGTCAACAAAAGAAAGAACAGCGTCAGGATTATTCTTTGTTGAAGTGGTATTTTCATAAACAAGAACCTCTCCGTCAACGTCCGTATCGTTAATGACAGTATCCTTATCAATAAATTCTATCGCCTTTGAATCGCTGGATGAAATATTCACACCTGCCAGCCTTACACGTGCAAGTCCTTTATTACCTAAAGTCACTACGATTTTTCCATACCAAGTATTATCGCTGTTTTCAGACGTTATATAGTAATCGCCGTTACCTTCAAGATATAGTACTCCGTCACTTACATATGCCTTTTTCTTTGCATCTGCCTTTACAGGAGAATCGCTCTCCAGTCTTACAGCAGCGGTGGAATTTTTCTGAAGCATAACGGTAATATCCGCCAGTTCGTTATAATCTGCAAAGCCGATTATTTTGTCGGTGCTTGTATCCTCATTATCTTTGTCTTTGTTGGTGTCTGATGATGAGCCGGAATTTGCGCTGCCGGACGGCTCTGTATTTATCGGAACATCTTTTTGAACGTTCTCGCTGACGGTTTTATTAGTATTCTTTTCTACAATTTTCGTCTTACCTGTCTTTTCGTCCTTTTTAACTACTACCTCTACAGGTTTTCCGTTCTGATCAGCCTTAAGATGCATATAAACATTGCCGTTTTCGCCGTTTTCAGTAACAACTTCATAAAATTTTCCGTCTGAAACGCTTTCTACCGCAACAATCTGTTTTTTGTCATTAACAAAAAAGTCAAGAAATACTTTTTTCCCGTCTTTCAGCGTTACCGAGTAAACAGGAGTGACATTTGAAGTATCTGCGGTCACTGCAACAACTTTATCAATAAGATCTTTGTCAGATATTTCTTTGCCGTTTTTATCTTTAGCAGATTTGACATAGCCGCAAATAGTAATTTTATTGGCAACATCATTAATAGGAATTAAAAATAGTGTATTTGAATTCTCATCTTTAAGTTCAATTATATTGCTTTTTTCCTTGTCTGCTACAACAGATGTATCGCTGTCGTCTGCATCTTCCATTATTGAAACAGGCTGAGTAAGTTCAACCGTTTCCTGCTTCTTTGAACAGCCGGCAAAACATGTACCCACAACGGCTGCCGCCATCAGAAGAGAAAAAATCTTCTTAATCGTCATCAAAATAACCCCTTATATCTTTCTTATATAAAACTCAAAATCGAAAAAATATGCCTTACGCGCAAAGAGGAACGCAAATTGCGTTCCTCCGTGGAAATTATTGAAAATGAAAATTCTTTACTGCCGGAGCTTCTGTTGAAAGCATGATCTTAAGATTTCCGTTCATAGCTCTAAGATCGTCCAGCATTTCTCTCATCTGTTTTGGGTCTTTCATATGAACTGTAAATGACAGTTCGAATAAAGCCCCGAAATCAACGCTTTTTACCTTAACAAGTTTCTGAGACGTGCAGTACTTTTCTAATGTCTCATCAAACGCACCAACATAATTAAGCGTCTCGGGCACTGTAATATTAAGCGTATATGCCTCAGCTTTTTTACCAGCGTAATTCGTAAGATACAAGACAATTATTACAAGGCAGATAACGACCGTTGCAACCGCCGCATAAAACCAGTAGCCCATTCCGCAGGCAAGACCCATAACAACGCTTAGGAAAACGAAAGCAATATCCTTTGGATCTCCGGGCGCGCTTCTAAAACGAATAAGAGCAAACGCACCTGCAAGGCTGAACGCTCTCGCAACATTGTTGCCGATAAGAAGAATAACCATTCCTACAATAGGAGAAAGAAGAATTAGCGCAACACAGAATGCCTGGCTGTATCCCTCTTTTTTGTGAGTCAACAGATAAACAAGACTGATAACAAAACCGATAATTATGGAAGAAACAAGAATTTCCGCCACACTTTTCAGTGTTAACACTTCTGCTATACTGCCGGAAGAAAGTTCGTTGATGAAATCACTCATTTAGTATGTACCCCCGTCTTTTCCTTAAAATATTCAAAATCAACAGGATTGCCATTATCATCAAGAAGCAAGTACTCCAACTGATGAGCCTGCGCCTCCTGTTTGTATTTCACACCATATTTTGAAAAGCCATGGCTAAAAAGCCTATTTTCACTGAGCAAATGAGTAAGCCATAACGGCATCGCACCCAGTATTTTTATTTCCATAATATATGTATCGTCAGGCAAAAGGAGCTGGTCATCCTCACTCTCACCAAACGTAAAATTGTTTCGGCGAGTTCTGACATTTCTGTCAAAAGTAATTCTGAAATCCTTGTTTTCCTTTCCAAAGAGAGCAAGTCGATCATACTGAACGTAAAGAGCCGGCGAAACTTTGTTATTTTTAAGAAAATAGGATAATTCTTTTGCCACCTGACCTGAAAGATAATTCTTCGTCTGGGGTAAAACACCATCTTTGACAAAAGGTTCTATCTCTTTAATTTTAATTTTTATTCTTCGTTTATTGCCAACTCCGTCGCTTTTTTTCTTAATTTCCATAAACACTGTATCTTCCGGGTCGTGCTTATTATAGTAAGAACGGATGCGCATTTTCTCTTTATAGAAAGGCTTTGATGAATTCTGCCTTATGATATCGTGATTGACTGTATCATAATAAATACTATAGATCCGATACTCTCCGCCGTCTATGCAGTACGGATCAAGGTCCATATACTGAAGCAGGGCGGGCATTAGACAATCAAGCTGTTTTTTGGTGATTATATACTTTTTTTCATAACGTTTAAATGTAGCAATCGCCAAAAATATCCCCCCCAGCCAGAATGGCGTTAATATAATATACTAAAAAATTTTGTGTGTCAATGATAATTTTTATTTAATGAACAAAGAATATTTTGTGTAATTTGATTGACAGTTTCACATTTTTGGTGTACATTATAATCAGTTAAAGACATATTTTTAATAATAGTATTATAAAATACGATTGTATTAATATCATAAAATAAAAAAAGGATGTGACAAAATGGCAAAGAGAGAAGAAAAAACCGATTTAAGAATTCTCCGCACAAAGAAAGCAATCAGAGAAGCATTTTTTAAACTGATTAAAGAAAAAGGCTTTGAGTCAATTACGGTAAAAGATATTACCGACGAGGCGATGATAAGCCGAAACACATTTTATCTTCATTACTCCGACAAGTACGACCTGCTCAACAAAATAAGCAACGAACTTATGCGCAAGGCTTTTTTAAAGGTAACAAATGACGTGCGCAATTTTGAGGATCTTGGCTTTACTATCGAATGCGCCGCCAAAATGCTCCAGTCTATTCAGCGCGTTATTGACGAAGACAGAGAGGTTTACCGTCTTCTGCTTACAGACAGCGGAACCGTAGTCTTCGGCGAAAAAATTGAAAAGACTATCCGCACTGCCCTTGATCTTATTAAAACAGATATAATGGGCATCAGCGATCTGAGCATCGAATATATAATAACCGGAATGAAAGGCGTAATCCGCTATTGGGTAACCCACGATAATCTTGACGTTAAATCCGAGTCGGTTAATTTCGCCAGAATTCATCTCGGCTCTATTTTAGAGATCATCCGCAAGAGCAAAGAAATAAAGCACAGCAAAAGAGGACGACTGAATCAGTAATAAAGTGGCTAAGAATAATATAAAGAAAAAGAGAAAAAGAAGTTCCAAAAACCTAAAAATAAACACCCGAATCGTTCTTACCACTTTACTGGCAATTTTGATTCCGGTGGCTGTTATCGCACTTTTTTCCACAGCGTTTATGAATATGTCTGCGGTGTATTTTAATTTCGCATCGGTCACATCCAACAAATACAGCGCAATTAACCAGATGCAGTGGAACCAGACGATATCCAGCATCTCAGACGAACTGCTCAGTGATGACAGCGACGAAGAAAAAATCAAAATGATAAACGAATTCGTCTCTCCTCTTGAGCAGTGGAACTCCAGCATTTATATTTCCAAGGGAGATAAAATTTACTACGCCAGCGAAAGTCTTAACACCATCATGAACAAAGCGCAGTCAATTGCTCCCCTTAACACTGACGAAAACGTTTATTACTTCGGCGAAAACGGCCTTGTTATAGTTAACAGAATTGACAGTTCTGAAAGTCCGTACTTACTGCTGATAGTCAACGAAGACTACACGGCAAGCGCGGCTTCAAGCACAACAGCGCTTTCAAACGTGCTGGCAGGTAAAACAGGGCTTATAATGCTTATAGTAATTCTGCTGTTTGCTGTTTCGATAACTATCCTTTCGTTTATCACATCAAAAACGATATTGCGCCCCATACAGAAAATTGCTCAGGGGGCGGACGAGATTGCCAAGGGTAACCTTGACTACAACATTGACTACGAATCTACAAACGAGCTGGGGCAAACTGTGGACAGCTTTAACGCGATGCGCCTCAGACTAAAAGAATCTATAGAGAGCCGAAGCCGAACCGAACAGACAAAGCAGGAGATGACGGCTGGGGGGGCCCACGATCTGCGCACCCCGCTTACAAGTATAAAAGGCTATGTTGAGGGGCTGAAAGACGGGATAGCAAACACCCCGGAAAAACAGCAGCGCTATCTTCAGACGATTTACGATTCCACGATACAAATGGAAAAAATGCTCGATGAGCTTCTAACGCTGTCAAAACTCGAGCTGAACAAAACTGCAAATAATCTTTCTATCGTAAATGTCAACGAATTTATAAGCGACGCCAAAAACGAGCTTACAGAATATCTTGAACAGCAGAACTTTCTGTTTGAAGTTGAAAACAACTGCTCCGCGGAGGCTGAAATCGAGATTGACACAGACGCTTTTCAGCGTGTCTTTCTCAATATCATCAGCAACGCGGTTAAATATAAGCGTCAAAACGTAAAAGGAAAAGTTGTTCTTACTGTAACCGAATACGAAAAAGTTGTTATAATGGAATTTGCCGATAACGGCATCGGCGTTGCGAAAGAAAATCTCGGAAAAATATTTGACGCAATGTACAGAACAGACCCTGCCAGAAGCAAAGTAAGCCAGGGCAGCGGACTTGGTCTGGCTGTATGCAAACAAATAGTTGAACAATGCGGCGGGCTGATATGGGCACGCAGTCACGAGGACAGCGGACTTTCAATTTTCATTTCGCTGAACAAGAGAAAATAATATCTTTGTCTTATTTTCCCGACAAAATATACCCATGGCTGAAAGAGTGGAGAAAATGAAGAAAATACTGATTATTGAAGACGACGAACGAATCGCAGGACTTGAAAGCGATTATCTGGAAGCAAGCGGACTTAAAACAACCGTTGCAACAGACGGTCAAAGCGGTCTTCAGCACGCGCTGAATGAAGATTACAATCTAATTCTGCTTGATATAATGCTTCCCGGCATAAACGGACTTGAAATCTGCCGTGCAATCAGAAAAAACAGCAACGTTCCGATTATTCTGGTAAGCGCTAAAAAAGAGGACTTGGACAAAATCAAAGGGCTGGGAGTTGGCGCAGACGACTACGTTGTAAAGCCTTTCTCGCCCAGCGAACTGGTGGCGAGAGTTTTGGCTCATATCAACCGCTACGAAAGGCTTACTTCTCAGGGAAATCAGGGCAAGACGGACCGTTCTGTAATTGACGCCGGAAATCTTCACCTTGACGCAAACGCACGTCAGGCACTGCTTAAGGGCAAAGAGGTTGCCCTTACGAACAAGGAATTTGACCTGATTTTTTACCTTGCCGTCCACCCGGACACGGTTTTCAGCAAAGACGAACTGTTTAATCAGATATGGCGCTATGATTCAATGGGCGAAACGTCAACGGTAACGGTTCATGTAAACCGCATCCGTGACAAATTCAAAGAGATAGACCCCGACACAGAATACATCTACACTGTTTGGGGCCGGGGCTACCGCTTCAAAAAGTAAATAAAAAATTATCCCCGCGGATTTCTTTCCGTGGGGATTTTTTTGGTTATAATTATTCGTCTGCCTCAGTTGAAAGAAGAACACGGTCGTTGTCGAACTCTTCGCCGGCAGTAACCTTGAATTTAGCGAGCAGATCGGCGGTGGTAAGATTTTTCTTTTCTTCACCGCTGACATCGTAAATTATCTTGCCCTCGTTCATCATGATAAGACGGTTGCCGATGGCAATAGCGTCCTTCATGTTGTGGGTAATCATTATCGTTGTAAGATTATCTCTGGCAACAATCTTTTCAGTAAGGTCAAGAACCTTTTTCGCTGTTTTAGGGTCCAGAGCGGCTGTATGCTCATCGAGAAGAAGCACTTTCGGTTTCTTCAGCGTAGCCATAAGAAGCGTTACAGCCTGGCGCTGACCGCCCGAGAGCAAACCTACCTTTGAAGTAAGGCGGGTATCAAGGCCGAGATCAAGTTCCTTGAGCATTTCCGCATACTCGTTACGTTCTTTTTTTGTTACGCCGTTTTTAAGTCCCTTAAACTTTCCGCGACGAGCAGCGATTGCCAGATTTTCAACTATCTGCATATCTGCGGCGGTACCCGTCATAGGGTCCTGAAATACACGGCCGATATATTTAGCGCGCTTATATTCGGGCTGTTTTGTTACATCCTGGTCATCAATCAGGATAGTACCGCAGTCAACGGGATAAACGCCCGCAATCATATTCAGCATTGTGGATTTACCGGCGCCGTTGCCGCCGATGACCGTAACGAAATCGCCTTCGTTAAGTGTAAGGTCAATTCCGCAGAGAGCTTTCTTTTCGTTTATCGTACCCGGATTAAAGGTCTTATGAACACCGGTAATTTTAAGCATTTTCTTTGCCTCCCTTATCCGTCTTTACATGCTTTGCGGCAATCTTTGAGCGCCAGTAGGGCACACCAAGGAACAGCGCAACAACGAGAGCTGAGAAGAGTTTCAGGTCGTTTGCGTTCAGTCCCAGTCTGAGTACAAGCGTAATAACGATATAGTAGATAATTCCGCCCAGGACAGCCGACAGCAGTCTAAGAGCAAAATTCTTGAACAGTTTGCCGAAGATTACCTCGCCGATAATAACTGCCGCAAGACCGATAACGATTGCGCCGCGGCCCATATTGATATCCGCAAAACCCTGGTACTGAGCAAGAAGCGCGCCTGAAAGTCCTACGATACCGTTTGAGATGATAAGGCCGAGAACTTTGTTAAGTCCTGTGTTAATACCGTTTGCTCTTGCCATAGCCTCGTTTGAACCGGTTGCGCGAATTCCGTTTCCGATCTCTGTGCCGAAGAACCAGTAAAGAACTGCAATTATAGCAACCGTAAAGATAGCGCCTACGATAAGCGTTTTCGGAATATAGCGAAGTGAAACGAGAATATCATATTTATCAATACTCAGCGCCTGGTTCGCTCTTCCGTCCATAATCCTCAGGTTTATGGAATAAAGCGCAAGCTGGGTAAGAATACCGGCAAGAATAGCGGGAATTCCGAACTTTGTATGGATAATCCCCGTAATAAGACCGGCGCAGCAGCCTGCCAAAAATGACAGAAGCATAGCAACATAAATGTTCATTCCGCTGACTGTACACATTACCATTACAGCGCCGCCGGTACCGAAAGTACCGTCTACCGTAAGGTCCGCAAGATCAAGCACTTTGAACGTGATGTAAACGCCGATAGCCATTATGCCCCAGATTATACCCTGGGCAACGGCACCCGGCAGTGAACTAAAAAATGCCATCATAATTTTGTACTCCTTCAATTTAAAGTGTTAAAACTGTTAAGTGCTAAAGAATATATTAGCAAAAAAAGATATAAAGGTCAAGTCAAACAAGCAAAAAGCAGGAACGCATTAAAACGTTCCTGCCATTTTTGTAAAATTATTTAATAAAATTATCCTTCGATAGCAACGTAACCCTCAGGAGCTGTAAGTCCGAGAGCCTTGCAGCGCTCAGCGTCGTACTTCTTTGAAAGTTTTTCAGCGGGTACTGTCTGAATTTCCATTGTTGCCGGGTCAGCGCCGTTTACAAGAATTTCGTAAGCCATTTCGCCAGCCTGGTAACCGATGTCATAGTAGCTGATTGAAAGAGTTGCAACGCCGCAGCCTTCGCAGATACCCTCTTCACCGGCGATGATCGGGACTTTTGCCGGCTCAGCGATATTGTTTACAGTTTCAGCACTGGAAGCGATTGTGTTATCTGTTGGAATATAAATTACGTCTGACTCGTCGCAGGCAACCTTAGTTACGGAAGCAATCTCATTTGAGTCTGCACAAGTGTATTCCTTGTAAGAAAGACCCATTTCTTTAAGATAACCTTCAATAACAGTAGCCTGATATTTTGAGTTTTTCTCAGCTGAGCAGTAAAGAATACCTACCTGCTTAGCGTCCGGGAACCACTCTTTGATCATTGCCGCCTGCTGGTCCAGAGGAGCAAGATCCGCAGTACCTGTTACATTGATACCCGTTGTTTTTGCTGTTGTATCTTCCAGGTCAAGAGCAACGCCGTAGCTCGTTACGGAAGTACCTACGATCGGGATTGTGTTTGTAGCTGTTCTTGCGGCGCTGAGAGCGTCGGTTGCGTTTGCCATGATAAGATCCACGCCGTTTGAAACGAACTGGTTAACGATAGTTGAGCAAACTGTTGAGTCGCCGGAAGCGTTCTGCTCGTCAAATTTAACCTTATCGCCCAGCTTTTCTGTAAGTGCTTCTTTGAAGCCCTTTGTTGCTTCGTCAAGGGCAGGATGCTGAACTGCCTGGCAGATGCCTACGTTGTAGGTTTTTGTTGAAGAACCGCCTTCTCCTGATGAGCAGCCTGCAAAGCAGGAAGCAATGAGCATTCCTGAAAGCGCGAGAGCCGCAATCTTCTTAACTGTTTTGTTCATTTTTCTTGACCTCATTTCAAATGTATTGAGTAAGTGTGTTTATTAGTTTAGCACATAAAAGCACTAAAGTCAACACTTTTAAATACAATATGAAAAATACGGTAAATTTACAGCGACTGGGCTCTTGCGATATGCTTTCTGATTATATCGCAGGTGTTGCAGAAAGCCTCGTTTTCTTCCTGATTAAGCGGCAGTTCAATAATCTTTTCAATTCCGTTTCTGCCGATAATACAGGGAACGCCTGCGTGGACGTCAGTCTGGTTATACTCTCCCTCCAGCAAAACGGAAGCGGGCATTATTCTCTTTTCATCATGGAGAATAGATTTTACCATGTCCGCAAGAGCGGCTCCGATGCCGAATTCCGTTGAGCCTTTGCCGTCAATAATCTCGTTGCCTATCTCCCTGGTTCTCTCAAGTATCTTTTCCTCGTCAAGGTCGGCAAAGCGCTGAGGGTCGCTCTTTTTCAGTTCTTTATAATCAAGTCCGCCCACGGCGGTTGAAGAAAACGGGATAATAGACGAATTGCCGTGCTCACCCAGCGAAAACGTTGTTATGCTTCTGCGGCCTACGCCTGACATTTCGCTGAAAGTTCTCTTAAGCCTTGCAGTATCAAGGCTTGTTCCGGTGGAGAAACAGCGTGTTCGCGGCATACCGAGAGCTTTTCTTACATAATCAGCAATAATATCGGCAGGATTTGTAATCGTAATAATAATTCCGCCGTAATTGAGCTTTACAAGGTGACTGCACACTTCCCTTACCATAATTACGGAATTATCAAGCAGATCAAGTCTTGTCTGACCCGGCCTTCTTGGCTCGCCGACAGAGATGACAATAATATCCGCGTCACGGCAGTCATCATAATCTCCTACCCTCACCGTAACTGCTGAGGATGTGAAAAGGCAGGCGTCCGCCACGTCCTGAGCATTGGCGTAAGCCTTGTCGCGGTCTTTATCAAGAAGCACTATTTCGTCGCAGACTCCCTGAAACGCCAGCGCCATAGCGCAGTGGGAACCTACATGGCCTGCGCCGATAATTGCTATCTTTCTGTTTTCTGTCATAACAAACACTTCCTTATATAATTAACATTTATAGTATGGCTAAACTGAAAAATCAATTTGAAGCCAATGCCGCCTTTTATATTATATCATTTTTTACAATACATTAGTTTTAATGGGATGACTTTTCTGTTTCATTCTACAAAATTACGATTGATTTGTAAATACAGGCTTTATCAACTTGTAAACCGAGGCTTACTGTGCCATAATAATCACGGTGATAAAATGAAAAAAATACTTGTTATAGGAACAGGCGGAACTATCGGCGCAAAAAGCGGAAAGTCGGTAACGCTGGATTCTCCGCTGAAAATAACTGAACTTTACTCGAACCCCCAGAACGCCGAATTTGAATGCGCGGCTCCCTTTGAGATATTTTCAGAACACAGCGACCCGCAGTTTCTCCAAAATCTTTGCAGTTACGTTCAAAATATTGATTTTGAAAAATTCGCCGGAGTTATTTTGCTCCACGGAAGCGACACAATGACATTTACCGGCGCTCTTCTTGCGCACCTTTTCCCCGAAAAAAGGCTGGTGTTGGTGGGAGCGGACAAGCCGCCGGATAATCCTGACAGCAACGCTCTGGCAAATTTTGACTGCGCTGTCCGCCATCTGCTTTTTTCAGGGCCCACAGGCGTTTACATTGCCTATGACGGTTTGCACCACGCCTGGAAAACCACCGCCGCCGACTGCACTGACACGTTTAGGGAAGCGAACGTTTCGTTCTGCCCGGTGGAGGCACCGAAATTCAACGCCAAAAACATTTTAATAATAACTCCCCACCCATGTATTAACTACGACGCTTTTAATTTGGACGGAGTCGACGCCGTTATTCATACGATGTACCACAGCGCCACGGCGCCGAAAGGCAGCGAAGAATTTTCAAGGCGCTGTATTGAAAAAGGGATACAGTTTTATTTTGTTACCCACAGGTCTTCTGCCGATTATGAAACCGCCGAAAATCTTTCAAATATAATGTTTTCATCTACGGCGGAAAACGCCTGGGCAAAGTTGCTGTTGACAAAATAAGGCGGCTTTGTTAAAATATTACCTGCAATTAAATAAAACCGTTGAGGCGGAGATAAAAACGTCAGATGCGCGTACAGAGAGCCCCCTATGCTGGGAACGGGGCGGAAATGCAGGGCGTTAAATGGACCGCTGAGGGCACGGTGAACGGCTTTTCGCTCAGTATTCCGTGACGTTAGGACCTGCGTAAACGGTCAGAGATATGCTTGTATCTCACAGAGTGTATGTGTGTTTTTTCACCGTAAACCAAGGTGGCACCGCGAAAGAGATTTCGTCCTTGGCAGTCATAACGACTGCCAGGGATTTTTTTATTTTTACATTTTTACAAAGAAAAAGGCAGGAGAATACCATGAGCAAGGGAAGATTCGGAATACACGGCGGTCAATACGTACCCGAAACGCTTATGAGCGAAGTAAAGCGCCTTGAGGACGCTTACGAATTTTATAAAAATGACAAAGAATTCTGCGACGAGCTGGAAAAACTTAACGCCGAATACGCAGGCAGACCCAGTCTGCTCTATTACGCTGAGCAGATGACAAAAGATTTGGGCGGAGCAAAGATATATCTCAAACGTGAAGATTTAAACCACACAGGCTCCCATAAGATCAACAATGTTTTGGGTCAGTGCCTGCTGGCAAAAAGAATGGGCAAGACAAGAGTAATCGCCGAAACGGGAGCAGGACAGCACGGTGTTGCAACTGCCACTGCGGCGGCGCTTATGAATCTTGAATGCGAAATATTTATGGGCGAAGAGGATACTGTCCGCCAGGCGCTGAACTGCTACCGAATGGAACTGCTGGGTGCCAAAGTTCACCCTGTTAAGACGGGAACTCGCACTCTAAAAGACGCTGTAAACGCCGCAATGCAGGAATGGGCAAACAGAATGGACGATACTCTTTACGTTCTGGGCTCCGTTATGGGCCCGCACCCATACCCGATGATCGTGCGTGATTTCCAGAGCGTTATCGGCAAAGAAGCAAAACAGCAGATACTTGAAAAAGAAGGCAGACTGCCTGACGCTGTTATTGCCTGCGTCGGCGGCGGCTCAAACGCTATGGGCCTTTTCTACGATTTTATTCCGGAAAAATCGGTTCGCCTTATCGGATGTGAGGCGGCAGGCAAGGGAGCGGACACTCCGCTTAACGCCGCTACCGTTGCAAACGGCAAACTCGGTGTTTTCCACGGAATGAAATCTTACTTCTGCCAGAATGACCAAGGTCAAATCGCCCCTGTTTACTCAATCAGTGCCGGTCTCGACTATCCGGGAATAGGTCCGGAGCACGCTTATCTTCACGACACGGGCAGAGCAGAATATGTTCCGATAACTGACGACGAAGCCGTTGACGCTTTTGAGTACATAGCAAAAACAGAAGGAATTATCTGCGCCATTGAATCTGCCCACGCCGTTGCCTACGCAATGAAACTGGCGCCGACCATGGATAAAGACCAAATAATCATCGTCAACCTTTCGGGAAGAGGCGACAAAGACGTTGCGGCAATAGCAAGATACAGAGGGGTGAACGTACATGAATAATAAACTCACAGCTGTTTTTGAAAACGACAAGGCGCTTATCGGCTTTATCACCACCGGAGACCCTGACATGGAGACCTGCCGCGAAATCACACTTAAAGCGGTTGAAGCAGGCTGTAATATTATTGAACTGGGAATTCCTTTTTCAGACCCCATTGCCGAGGGTGTTTCTATCCAGCAGGCAAACATAAGAGCGCTGAAGGGCGGAGCCACAACAGACAAAATACTCGATATGGCAAAAGAAATAACCGAAAAAGTAGGCGTTCCGATAGTTATCAGAACTTACCTCAACGTTCTCTTTTGCTACGGTTACAAAAAATTCTTTGAGAAAGCCGCAGACTGCGGTGTCTGCGCAGTTGTTGTGCCCGATCTCCCCTACGAAGAAAAGCACGAACTCTCAGAAGAGGCATCACCTTTCAAAATTGACGTTATTTCAATGATTGCCCCGGCTCCGGCAGAACGCATCAGCCTTATCGCTTCTCAGGCGGACGGTTTTGTTTATATCCAGCCGTCGGCTAAATCTGAAAACCGCTACGGCATGGTGGCAGACGCAAAAGCGCTCACAGCCGAAGCGAAGAAAGCCGCTTCAGTTCCCGCAGTTGTGGAGGCATCCTCACGCTCTGCAGAAGAAGCAGCCGCTGCCGCCGCCAC
>URGA01000030.1 GCA_900547275.1 uncultured Oscillospiraceae bacterium
CAATGCAAAAACTCGCTATCAGCCGCCGTCAGGATCTCAAAAAATATATGCTGATTTAAAAATGCCTGCGGTATCTTCCGCGGGCATTACCCGTTTTAACCCCTTTCACGGGTGATTTCAAAAAATCTCTTTTGTGATATAGTTAAATTAATGGATAATATTGATTTTTCTGAAAGCTTTTATGTTAAACAGCGCAATCAGACAAATCATACCTAATATAAATAGGAGGGAAATTTATGAAATCAAAAAAAATAAAAAGAGGACTTGCTGTACTGCTGTCGCTTGTTATGCTGGCGTGTTTACTGCCAACAACGGTATTTGCGGCGGCTCCTGCGGAAGTAAACGTTAACGGCGAGGATATTCTTACCGCGCAGGATTATACAGTAAACTGCGGGGACGGTACGGCCGTGTATGATCCAAATACAAACACGCTGACGCTGAACGATGTTCATATTGATGAATTTGATGATATAAGCGGTATTTACGCAAAGGGCGATCTAAATATCAAGTTGGTGGGAGACAATACGCTGGACGGCGGTTTGCCCTATGGTATATATGCCAAGGAGGGCAGCCTCAGTATTGAAGGTTCGGGCACCCTCAATATAACGGCAAACACGTTTGGCATAATCGCTGATAAAGATTTGTCAATTTCTTCTGAAATAGAGAAATTGCAGATAATCACCGACGTGCAGGCGCTGAGAAGCGAAAAGGGCGGCACGGTTACAATCGGCGGCGAAGTGTTTACAGGTTTAGATAAAAAAATAACCATAGAGTACGGCAAAACTTTGGCGTCTCTTACAGAGTTGACGGTAAACGGAACCGATATACTTGCGGCTAAAGACTATACAGTAAACTGCGGCGACGGAGAAGCTGTATATGACCCTAATACAAATACGCTGACCTTGAACAATGCCGTTATTGATTACAAACAGAATGAGAACGATAACAGCAAAGGCGCAATCATGTTTGACGGAGATCTGAATATCAACCTGATTGGCGAAAATTATATTACCTCAGTTACAGGCGGTATCTTCAGCAGAGATCGAGGACTGCTTACCATAAAAGGCGACAAGCTGACCATTAACAGCGTTTACTATGGTATAGGAAAAATCAATATCGGAAGTATTACTGTTGACGGCGCAGAGCTGGATATCAGCGTAGCGGACAAAGCTCCGTTTTCAGGTATGGGTATGCATGCGGGAGGCACCGTGTCTGTTATTAACGGCGCCAACGTAAAGTCTGTTGGAAATTCTGCAAATACAAACTCTATTATCGGAAACGGTGGCATTATTATTTCCGATAGTACGGTTTGTGCTGATATATTGTCTGAGAATGGTTACGGCGCCATATGCTCCGACCATGACATATATATCAGCAACTCTCAGGTAGATGCAAGTACCGCGTCTACCAGCGGAAGCATAGCGATTAGAGCCGGTAATGATTTGATGGGAACGGACGGCGATATTGTTATAGAGGATAACAGCAGTGTTACTGTAAAGGACGTAAATGGAACTGCATTGTATAGTATGACAGGGGACATCCGTGTTTCCGACAGCACGTTTATCTCTAATACTGACGGTATGAATTTAGTCGCAGTAAATGATGTTGTAATAACTAACAGTAAAGTTGAGACTTTCTCCGCAAGTGCATGGGGTATTTACGCATATAATAACCTTCAAATTGAAGGCAGTTCAGATGTAACCGCCAAAGGAGGAGAGCAATACGCGGCAATCGGCGGTGGAAAATCTTTCAAAATTACTCCTGCTGAAGGAGAATTGATTGATGTATGGACAGGCGACAGCGAGGAAAACGCCCAAAAGACCGAGAATTCTCCCTTATCGGCAGAAACAGCGATAACGGGTTACAGCAGTTATTTCCGCAGTGCGGTTCACAGCCATGTCTTTGATAAACAGGTTGTTTCAGATACTTACAAAGCGAGTGACCCGACGTGTACAGGAGCGACCGAATATTACAAATCGTGTGTATGCGGCGCGGCAGGAACTGAAACTTTTACAAACGGCGATCCTATCGGCCATAACTGGAGCGAGCCCCAGTTCAACTGGTCTGATGACGCAAAGACCTGCAAGGTAACATTTACCTGTAAAAATGACCCAGACCATGTTGAAACTTTGGACGCGAAGATAACGGCCGTTGTTAAGACAAAAGCCACCTGCACGGCAGACGGCGTTACTGCTTATACGGCAAGTGTTGAGTTTGAGGGCAAAACCTATTCTAACACAATAGAGCTGACTGATATTAAGGCAACGGGTCATAACTTTGAAAAGGGCAAGTGCACCGTATGCGGCGCAGAAGACCCGAATTATAAACCTGTTGATAAAGATACAAGCACGAAATCGCCAAATACAGGTTTTGAAAGTTTGACGCTTGTTTGCGGACTTGTGTTGTTTGTCTGCGGCGGCGCAGTGCTTACAACTGCTAAGCCCAGAAAGAAAAAGCAAAAATAATATTATACCTTAAATATTTGCGGCACAAAAAGCGAGCCGCCGGTCCGAAAGGTCCGGCGGCTTTCTTAATTTTAAAGAAGTTATACAGCAATGCTCCCGATTGTATTCGATACCCGGGAGCATTGCTTTTGTTTATTTGTCGCTTTCTTTGGCGTTTAATTCCCGTACTTTTTCCACGAACAAAAGCACATCGTCTGGCGCTTCGTGGCTGTAAAGCAGGCCGTAGGGAATACTGTAGTCCCAGTTAACTGGAACGGAGACAAGACCGGGGTGAACGTCCTGCCAGCATTCAATGGTAAGAAGGACGTTGCCGGTTTCGGCACAGCGGTTGAAAACAGAAAGGTCGTAAAACTGAGGCGTATCCTCTATATTTATCAAAGGGTGGTTTTTCTCAAGATCGTTGCGCAGAAAGTCGTTGACCCCTGAATCGCCGCGGCGCACCATCATCAGCGTTTCGCCGTATAAATCTTCAATATTTATTCGCTCTTTCTTTGCAAGAGGGTGTTCTCTCGGCACGGCTACCATCTTTTTATACCTTCCCAGGGGGAGAAAGTTACAGCGTAAAAGCCACTCCTTTGAATCGCAGACGCCGATAAGAAAGTCAAATTTTTCGCCCAGTTTTTCAATTTCAGAAAGTATTCCTTCGTGGTTATCTTCAAAGGGAACAAGGTGGAGCTTGTAGTCGGGGAAGTCCTTGTTTACCCTATACCATATGTCCATAAAGGGTTTTGCGGGGTTAAGAAGCGACGTCCCTACGCAAAATGTTGTGTCATAATAAATATCTGCTTTTCGTGCTTCCTCTATTGATTTTTTGGAATAGTCTATGATGAATTTTGCGTCGCGGTAAATTACGCTTCCCGATTTTGTCAGTCTGACGCCGTTGTGGGTTCTTTCAATAAGTTTAATTCCCACAAGATCTTCAAGAGCGTTTATCTGCTTCATTACCGCTGTGGGAGATATGTAAAGCCGCTGGGCCGCTTTCGTAAAACTGCCGCAGTCAGCAACCGCAATAAAAGTTGTTAAAATAGGATTGTACACAGCGTGACCTCCTTAAATTCAGCATAAACCACAGGTTAATACCACAATAACATATCGGAAATTCCCTGTCAATGGCCTTGATGGTATAATAAAACCAGACAGAGAGATAAGGAGGAACCGATATGGCTAAAAATCTTATTGTCTATTATTCAAGATCAGATGAGAATTATGTCGGCGGAGTGCTGAAACAGCTTGAGATAGGAAACACAGAAGTTGCGGCAGGCATAATCAATGAGTTGATAGACGCCGATATGTTCAAAATTCAGCAGCAGCAGGAATATCCGGAAAGTTACAACGAATGTATTGCTGTGGCTCAGGAGGACCAGAGAAAAGGCGCGCGCCCCGCGCTGAAGGCTTTTCCCGAAAGTATAGAGCAGTACGACACTATTTATCTTGGGTATCCGAATTACTGGAGCACAATGCCGATGGCGGTGTTTACGTTTCTTGAGCATTTTGATTTTACTTCAAAAACAATCAAACCGTTTTGCACCCATGAGGGCAGCGGCATGGGCGTAAGCGAACGTGATATAAAAAACATATGCAAAGGCGCTGTTGTTAAAAAAGGCCTTGCTATCCGCGGCAGCGGAGTAAAAAATGCGAAAAAAGATATTGAAAGGTGGATAAAAGAATGAAAAAGGAAAATTTAAGCGTTTTTCCGGTGGGCGAACCAAATGACGCTTTCGCTCAGTATTTTATTGGTCAGAGTTATCTTAACATGATATCAACAAGTCAGGTGCCTATCGGCAACGTAACTTTTGAGCCGAAGTGCCGCAACAACTGGCATATTCACCATGCGGACAAAGGCGGAGGTCAGATTTTACTGGTTACTGCCGGCGAGGGCTGGTATCAAGAATGGGGAAAAGAGCCGCAAAAACTTCATCCCGGAGACGTTGTAAACATTCCCCCGGAGGTAAAGCATTGGCACGGAGCCGCCGCAAATTCATGGTTCCAGCATCTGGCGGTTGAAGTACCTGGCGAAAACAGCAGAAACGAGTGGTGTGAGCCGGTATCAGACGAAGAATATGATAATCTTGAGAAAGAGGTGTAATTATTATGGCAAAGGTTACAGCAGGAAGAGATGAATTGGGCGAATTTGCACCAAAATTCGCTGAGTTAAACGACGACGTTCTTTTCGGTGAGGTATGGTCAAGGGAGGATAAACTCTCCGCCAGAGACAGAAGCATTGTTACGGTAGTTGCTCTTATGTCCGGCGGAATACTTGATAGCTCTCTGAAATTCCATTTGCAAAACGCAAAAAATCACGGAGTAACAAAAGAAGAGATTTCTGAAATTTTGACCCATGCGTCGTTTTATGCCGGCTGGCCGAAGGCATGGGCGGCTTTCAGAATGGCAAAGGAAGTCTGGACAGACGAAGACTGAATTTGTCTGTAATTCTGCCGTTTAATTAAGGCAAACCTCTGCTTTGAACATTACTGAGAAATAAACATAATAATCAATAATCAGAAAACAGGTGATTTGCATGAAAAAATTTTTACCGATTATAATGGCGGCACTGCTGGTGCTGGGAATTGCGGGCTGTTCGCAGTCCGAAAAAACTGAGACGACTGCTAAAAGCGGCGCTTCAGCAGAAAGCGCCAGCAGCCAAACTGTGACGGAAAACGAAAAATCAAACGTGATTGTTGCTTATTTTTCCGCCACGGGAAACACAAAAAAGATTGCGGAAAGTATTGCCGAAAAAACGGGCGCAGATATATTTGTAATTACCCCTGAGGATGAATATACATCTGAAGATCTTGACTGGACAAATGAAAATTCCAGAGTAAGCATTGAGCATAACGACCCTGAAAAAAGAAACGTAAGCCTTGTGACAACTACTCCGGAAAATTTTGATGATTACGATACTGTATTTATCGGTTATCCAATCTGGTGGGGCAGTGCGGCGTGGCCTGTTGACAGTTTTGTTAAAGGAAACGATTTTACAGGAAAAACTGTTATTCCGTTTTGTACTTCCGCTTCGTCAGATATTGGAGACAGCGGCAGTCTGCTGGAAGAAAGCGCCTCAACTGGCGAGTGGCAGCAGGGAAAAAGATTTGACGGCAATACCTCCGCTGAAGAAGTAAACAGTTGGGTGGACAGCCTTGATTACTAATGGAGGGAAAACTGATGGAATATGTAACTTTGTATAATTCGGTTAAAATGCCTATACTCGGATACGGTGTTTACCAGGTAACGAAAGAAGAGTGCGAGCGCTGTGTGCTTGACGCGCTGAAAGCCGGTTACCGTTCAATAGATACCGCCCAGTCTTATTTTAATGAGGAAGAAGTGGGAGAAGCGATACAAAAATCGGGAGTTCCCAGAAACGAGATTTTCCTTACTTCAAAAGTATGGATAGATAATTACGGGTACGATAAGTGCAGAAAATCCGTTGAAACATCAATGAAAAAACTTAAGACGGATTATCTTGACCTAATGCTTCTTCATCAGCCTTTTTCAGATTATTACGGCGCTTGGAGAGCCCTTGAAGACCTCTACCGCGAAGGCAAAATACGCGCGATAGGAGTTTCAAATTTTTATCCCGATAGGCTGGTTGATATTGCTTCGTTTTCCTCTGTTCGTCCTATGGTAAATCAGGTTGAAACCCATCCGTTCAATCAGCAGGTTGCGGCGAAAAAATATATGGATAAATACGGCGTTCAGATTGAAGCCTGGGCTCCCTTCGGAGAGGGACGCGGCGGCCTGTTTGAAAATCCTGTTTTGGCTGAGATAGCACAAAAGCACAAAAAGACCACCGCACAGGTAATGCTTTGCTGGCATATTCAGCGAGGAGTTGTTGTTATTCCAAAATCTACTCATTATGAGCGAATGAAAGAAAATCTAAACGTTTTCGATTTTATGCTTGATGAGGAGGATATGGCAAAAATAGCCGCTCTTGATAAAAATGAGAGCTCGTTTTTCTCACACTGCGACCCTGCAACGGTTGAGTGGTTTGTGGAAATGGTGGATAAACGAAGATAAAACCCAAACAGCAGTAGATTATAGTTACCGCCGAAAGTGTAATAGCATTTTCGGCGGCTTTTTATTGTGATTATCGCTCAATGTGTCGATTAAAAAAATTTTTTCATCGTTTCTTTAATATAATTCGCGCAGAGTAAAAAGAAATATAAATTATTTAATGGCTTTTTATTGTCTGAATGCAAATTGTAAAGTTTTTGTTTTCGGTATTGACAAATGAAAATTGATGTGGTATTACATAGTTGTTCGGTAGGTAAGGCTCCTACAGGGATACGGACTGTTGCCGCGAAATAGTGGAGACACTATGAGTTGGTTTGAACAGGGTGCATCGTTTCAAGGTGCATCATAATACAGTTTCATCGCCCTGCAAAGCTAAAGCTCAAACGAACTGTCAGAAGTGTTTTTTCACTCCCGTATGTTCTTCCGGACATACGGGTATTTTTTTTTTTGAAAGGCAGGCGTATCACCGTGGAAGACAGCCGAAAGCGCGGCGTTAATATTGCAAAACGATGGAATTTGCGGCGGTGCAGGCGCCTTGTCTGCGGCGTTTATTTTGCGCGTGTCTGACCATCGTTTTGTGAGCGGAGTGCTTGCGAACGGTGGATTTTTTATGCCTTTTTTTAAAATAACGCCTTCGGGCGATAACATATAGATTTCTTAAATAAAGTGAGGTGAAGGAAATGGACGCGGGAAGCAGTAGCGGTGCAAATTCTATTGGGCGAGGGAGAATCGCGTTAATATCCGGAACAAGGAAAAACGGCCGTTGCTTGCCGATGCCGAATTTCCTTCAATAATTTAATACGGTTCTTCTTCGGTGCACTGTACCCTTTCCAAAAATCAACCGGAAAAATCAATTTGGAGGTACAGAAAGATGAAGAAAACAAACAAAAGAGCCGCCGCTGCAAAGATCTGCGGCGCAATGCTGAAAAACGACGCCGTAACTGAGAAAATCTACTGGGCGGCGTCACACACGGAAAAAGAAATACTCGCTGAATATTCGGTTTCTGACCGCGGAGTAAGCGAGGCACAGGCTGAGACCCTGCGGGACAAATACGGAAAAAACGTAATAACATACGGCAAGAAGAATTCTGCGGCTAAGCGCCTTTTTTCGGCGTTCGTAAATCCCTTTACGGTGGTTTTGCTTGTTCTTGCGGTAATCTCTGCTTTTACGGATATTGTCTTTGCCGATCCGTCAGACAGAAATTACGCTACAGTTATCATAATTACCGCAATGGTTTTAATATCAGGCGTTCTTCGCTTTGTTCAGGAGACCCGCAGCGGGAATGTTGCGGACAAACTTATCGGCATGATCCACACCACTGCCTGCGTTGAAAGAGACGGGGTAAAGGCTGAAATACCAATGGAAGATATTGTCTGCGGCGATATAATTTATCTTTCGGCCGGCGATATGATACCCGCCGATGTTAGAATTACACTCGCAAAAGACCTGTTTGTAAGCCAGTCGTCTCTAACCGGGGAGAGCGAGCCTGTTGAAAAATTCGCCTCTGTCGCGTCTGAAAAAGGCGCGCTGACGGATACGGAAAATATGGCGTTTCTCGGCAGTAACGTTATAAGCGGCAGTGCCAAAGCCGTAGTTGTGGCTGTCGGAAATGATACGCTGATCGGCGCAATGGCAAAAAATCTTGATGAAAAGCCGCCGAAAACTACTTTTGAAAAAGGCGTAAACTCCGTGTCATGGGTGCTTATTCGCTTTATGCTGATAATGGTTCCCGTAGTGCTTTTTATAAACGGCTTTACAAAGGGCGACTGGATGCAGGCGGCGCTGTTTGCTATCTCAGTAGCGGTAGGTCTTACCCCGGAAATGCTGCCGATGATAGTTACAACGTCTTTGGCAAAGGGCGCTCTTGCCATGAGCAAAAAAAAGGTTATTATCAAAAATCTCAACTCAATTCAAAATCTCGGCTCAATAGATATTCTTTGCACTGATAAAACCGGAACGCTGACCCAGGACAAAGTAGTTCTTGAATATCATGTAAATATTGACGGCAAAGAGGACGACCGTGTTCTGCGCCATGCGTTTCTCAACAGCTATTTTCAGACGGGACTAAAAAATCTTATAGATATTGCGGTGATTTCCAAGCAGGAAGAACTGGGTGCTGAAAATCTTACGGAAAACTACACCAAGGTAGACGAAATTCCCTTTGATTTTGAACGCCGCAGAATGAGCGTCGTTGTTAAGGATAAAGATTCAAAAACCCAAATGGTAACAAAAGGCGCTGTTGAAGAAATGCTCAAGTGCTGTTCATACGCCGAGTGCCGCGGTGAAATAAAACCGCTTACTTCGGATGTTCGCCGCCTTGTGCTTAAAAGGTCGGACGAATTGAATGAAAAGGGTATGCGGGTTATCGCTGTTGCCCAGAAAACAAATCCCTCTCCTGTCGGCCAGTTTTCAACTGAGGATGAACACGATATGGTGCTTATCGGCTTCCTTGCGTTTCTTGACCCGCCGAAGCCCACAACTAAATCGGCGATAGAAGCGCTGAAATCCTACGGCGTGGAAGTAAAGATTTTAACAGGCGACAATGAAAAGGTAACCTGCGCAATATGCAAGCAGGTGGGCTTAAACGTAAACAGAATACTTCTGGGTTCTGAGCTGGACGATATAAGCGACGACGAACTGGGAAAAACGGCGGAGGATATAACTGTTTTCGCAAAACTTTCTCCGTCTCAGAAGGCGAGAATAATAACGGTGCTGAGAGACAGAGGCCACAGTGTAGGCTATATGGGCGACGGTATAAATGACGCCGAAGCCATGAAAGTGTCAGACGTGGGAATTTCTGTGGATACGGCTGTTGATATTGCAAAGGAGTCGGCCTCAGTCGTTCTGCTGGAAAAAGACCTGACGGTTTTGGAGCAGGGAGTTATAGAGGGCAGAAAGACTTACGCCAATATGATTAAGTATATTAAGATGACGGCTTCGTCAAATTTTGGAAATATGCTTTCTGTTCTTGCCGCCAGCGCGTTTCTGCCGTTTTTGCCTATGGCGTCAATCCATCTTATTCTTCTTAATCTTATCTATGATATTTCCTGTACGGCTATTTCCTGGGACAACGTTGACAAAGAGTATCTTTCAGTGCCCCGCAGGTGGAATGCTTCCGGAATAAGCAGATTTATGCTTTGGATAGGGCCCACAAGTTCCGTCTTTGACATCGCCTGCTATCTTCTTATGTATTTTGTTATTTGCCCCATGTTTACCGGCGGCCTGACGTATTCCCAGCTGACCGACCCGTCAATGAAAGCGCTTTATATAGCTTTGTTCCAGACAGGCTGGTTCGTTGAGTCAATGTGGAGCCAGACCCTTGTTATCCATATGATACGCACTCCGAAGATCCCGTTTGTTCAGAGCCGTGCTTCAGCGCCGGTAACTTTTCTGACCTTTGCGGGCATCGCCGTTGTAACGCTAATTCCATTTACTCCCCTTGGCGCGGCGCTGGAACTGACAGCGCTTCCCGGCGTTTATTTCGCCTGGCTTGCGGCAATCGTTGCGGGTTATATGCTCCTGGCAACAGTCGTTAAAAAACTCTACGTCCGCCGATACGGCGAACTGCTTTAAACCTTGCAAAACACCGATAAACCGCCGAAAAGTATTATAATTCTCGACGGTTTATCGGGAAAGTTATAGCAAAGCAAATTTTTTGTTCAGCAAACATATTGACAAATATCAATGTGTGGCATATAATACAGCATAGGTACTGAAATGCAGGAGGTGAGCGATACGGAACTTGATCCAAAGGAAACTGCGGTTATTTTCAAAGCGTTTTGCGACGAAAACAGAATACGAATTCTACAGCTTTTATCCACCGGGGAAAAATGCGCCTGCAAACTTCTTGAAGAAATCAAAGTTACCCAGCCAACATTGTCTCACCATATGAAGATTTTGTGTGATTCAGGTGTTGTAGTGGGCAGAAAAGACGGAAAATGGACCTACTATTCAATATCTAGTGAAGGAAAAGAGCGAGCGCTCAGATGCATTAAAACGCTCACCGAAGCAGATGAAGCTGAAACAGAAAAGTCGTGCTGTGAAAAATAATTCTGTTATATTTCAGGCACGGCTTATAAAACGCACAACATATAGATATATTTATATATGACTATTTATGAAAAGGAGCTTTATTATGGAAATATTGAAGACTGCCTGGGATTTCTTTCAAAATGAAATTCTCGGCATGGCGTGGCTCAATCGGCTTATAGGCAACTTATTGGTAAGTTTGGGATTGGACACAAAAACAAGAATAGGAGCGAGCATTCAGTTCTTCTTGTATGACGTTATAAAAATCATGGTACTGCTTGTGCTTTTGATTTTAATCATTTCATATATTCAGAGCTATTTCCCACCGGAGCGAACAAAGAAAATTCTCGGGCGTTTCCACGGAATAGGGGCAAATATTGTTGCGGCTCTGCTGGGAACGGTAACCCCGTTTTGTTCATGTTCTTCGATACCTCTGTTTATGGGCTTTACCAGTGCGGGACTGCCGCTTGGAGTTACTTTTTCTTTCCTTATTTCATCGCCTATGGTTGACCTTGGTTCGTTGATTTTGCTGATGAGTATTTTCGGCTGGAAAGTTGCTGTTGTGTATGTAATCGTGGGCCTTGTTATCGCAGTTGCCGGCGGAACGCTGATTGAAAAACTGCATCTTGAAAATCAGGTTGAGGAATATATCAGAAACGGACGTTCCTTGGATATTCCCCAGGAAGAACTTCATTTTAAAGACAGAGTAAAATATGCCTGGCAGCAGGTTTTGGCAACAGCGAAGAAAGTCACCCCCTATGTTTTAATAGGTGTAGGAATTGGCGCCGTAATTCACAACTGGCTACCGGAAGAGCTGATAATTAAGGTGCTCGGAGACGGCAATCCCCTGGGTGTCGTGCTGGCAACTATATGCGGCGTTCCGATGTATGCGGATATTTTCGGTACTATCCCCATTGCCGAGGCTCTGCTTTCAAAGGGAGCTTTGCTGGGCGTAGTTTTGTCCTTTATGATGGCTGTAACAACTTTATCCCTGCCGTCAATTATTATGCTGCGTAAAGCAGTAAAGCCAAAACTTTTAGCCATTTTTGTTGCAATCTGCACAGTCGGCATTATCATTGTTGGCTATTTCTTTAACGCAATTCAATTTTTATTAGTATAATTTAGGAGGAAAATTATTATGTCATTGTTCAATTTCAGCAGAAAAAAGGAAGATAAAAAAGTACCCGCCTGCTCATGCGGCTGTTCTTGTTCTGATTTAAATAAGGATAGTGTTGAGCAAACAATCCCCTGCGGAGTAAATGAAAACAATATAAACAGCATAAAAGTATTGGGCAGCGGCTGTAAGTCTTGTTATGCGTTGCTGGAAAACACAAAAAAAGCGGTGAGCAATTTGGGATTGACAGCAAAAGTTCAGTATGTTACAGATATGAAGGAAATAATGGTATACGGCGTTATGAGCCTTCCCGCACTGGTTGTAAATGAAAAGGCAGTATCTTACGGAAAAGTGCTGAATGTTTCCGAAATAGAAAATATTTTAAAAAAACACGGCGCGTGAAAGGAAAATTAAAATGAGCAAAACCAAAGTTTCTTCAGACAGCCTGTCTTCTGGCGGCAAAGCCGGAAAAATAAGAACTGAAAACAAGCCGAAAGTTGCGTTTATCTGCGTTCACAATTCCTGCCGAAGCCAGATTGCTCAGGCATTGGGCAAATTATATGCTGATGATGTTTTTGAGAGTTATTCAGCAGGCACTGAAATCAAGGATGATATAAACCCAGACGCAATTCGTCTGATAAAAGAAATGTATAATATTGATATGTCTGAAACTCAATATTGTAAATTGATCTCTGATATTCCAAAGCCTGATGCAGTGATTTTGATGGGCTGCAATGTAAGTTGTCCCAATATTGACGCGCAGTATGTGGAAGACTGGGGTCTCAGCGACCCCAGCGGAAAAAGTGACGAAGAATTTAAACGTGTTATTTCTGCAATTGAGAAAAACATTCTCAGCTTAAAACAAAAATTGAGTTGAAAATGCGGTGAGTTGAAGCAAAGCAGAGTTTGTTAATCGCATATTAAGACAAATAAAGTTGTGATTAAAATAAAAATCCATTGTCTGTTGCAAGTTTGTGGGAAATCGTATATAATACTTAACTGTTGTAAAAAGCATTGCCGCGTTTTGCGGCTGTGCTTTAATTTTGCCTGAAAAGTTCAGGCTTGATTTGGAGATGAATTTATGAGTATTAAAGTAGGTATCGCCGGTTACGGCAATCTCGGAAAAGGCGTAGAAAGCGCTCTTTTGCACACTGATGATATGGAGCTTGTGGGCATATTTACACGCCGCGCTCCCGAAACAGTTAAAACAGCTACAGGCGCTCCCGTTTACAGCTGGGACGAAGCCAAGAATATGCAGAACGATATTGACGTTATGATCCTCTGCGGAGGAAGCGCCAATGACCTGCCTACCCAGACAGCTGAAATGGCTCAGTATTTTAACGTTATCGACAGTTTTGATACCCATGCCAATATTCCCGAACATTTTGACATGGTTGACGCTGTAAGCAAGAAAAGCGGCAAAATCAGCATTATTTCAGTGGGCTGGGATCCCGGTCTTTTTTCTCTTAACCGCCTGTTCGGCCAGGCAATTCTTCCTGACGGATGCGATTATACGTTTTGGGGCAAGGGCGTAAGCCAGGGCCATTCTGACGCAATCCGCCGTATTCCCGGCGTTAAGGACGGAAAGCAGTATACTATTCCCTCTGACGAAGCGCTGGAGAGAGTACGAAACGGCGAAAACCCCGAACTTACAACAAGAGAAAAGCACACAAGAGAATGTTTTGTTGTTGCCGAAGAGGGTGCGGATAAAGAAGAAATTCGCAAGGCAATCGTTACGATGCCCAACTATTTTGCTGATTACGATACTACTGTTCACTTTATCAGTCAGGAAGAGCTTGACAGAGATCATTCCGGAATTCCCCACGGCGGAGTTGTTTTCCGCACAGGCGTTACAGGAATAAACGGCGAGCATAAGCACGTTATCGAGTACAAACTTACTCTCGATTCTAACCCCGGATTTACTTCCAGTGTGCTGGTTGCTTACGCCAGAGCGGCTTTTCGTATGCACAGTGAAAATCAGTGCGGCTGCAAAACAGTTTTCGACGTTGCTCCCGCTTACCTTCATCCGGCATCACCTGAAGAACAGCGCAAAACACTGCTTTAATTTTCTTATCTGCTATCTAAGTTTTATATATATAATCAGGAAGGTGTAATAATGAGCGTAAAAACAGCCCGAAGGATTGACCATCCAATCAAGCGGCTGGTGCTCCTTTGCGTCGGATTGAGTATTATGGCATTCGGCGTTGCTTTTTCAATTAAAGCGCAGTTAGGCACATCGCCTATATCAAGTGTTCCTTATGTAACGTCTGCGATATCGGGCTTGTCTGTTGGCACAACAACGATAATAATGAATTTCATGTTCGTTGCAATACAGATTGCTATCCTGCGAAAAAAGTACGACTGGTTTCAGCTTTTACAGCTGCCGGCTGCAATCGTTTTCGGCGTCATGATAGACGTGGCTGAATATATTATCAGTCCGATTACACTTTCAAATTATTTTCAGCAGTGGCTGATATGCGCCGCTGGAATTGTTCTTGTGGCGCTGGGCGTCAGCGTTGAAGTTGCCGCTAAATTTGTAACCACTGCGGGCGAAGGCGTCGTTCTTGCGATTTGCCAAGTCGCTCCGATAAAATTCGGAAATATGAAAGTCGTTTTTGACGTAACCCTTGTCTGTATTTCCGTTGTTCTTTCCCTTGTCTTTCTCGGCAAATTGGACGGAGTTCGTGAGGGCACCGCGGCGGCAGCGGTTTTTGTAGGCCTGCTTACCAAGGTTTTTAATAAATTGATTAAAAAAACGAACTTAGTAAATTTGTAAAAAGAGCAAAATAAAAATCCCGCAGTTAATCTGCGGGATTTTTTCTGTGAATTTATTTTGTGGATTGGAGCCTTTTTAAAGATAACCAAAGACATTGTGAAAAAATCAAAGAAAAAATTGAAAAAGAAATGAAAAAAGAAAGAGAAGAGTGCTTTGAACTCCGGGTATGTCATCTTCCACAAAATAACGTGTGTGACCCTAAGTGGACCATAAATAGATTACCATTTTACAATACGAAAATAAATATTTTGTCTTAAATGTTCATAAATTATTTACAATATTCGCGGTTATCTGACCGAACATGTCGTCAGTTTGGCATATTTTTTGTGTCGCATCCAAATTGTATGCAAAACGGCTATTGCGGTAAATCGGGTTTGCACCTGTAATTTGAACCTGCAATCCGTTGATTTCGGCGGCTAAAAATGAATACATTTTTAACCGCAATAATTCTGTAACATTTTATCTGAAAAGTGTTAACCGAATTCGCAAATTATTAACTCCTTTTCTATACTCTGCTAACTTTTCCCCAATATAATTACAAATGAAAGGCGAGAGGCCACCCCTTCTTTTCTTTTCTTTTCATTTTTCTTTTCCCACCAAACCCTTAACAATATCTCATTGTTTTGGTCTTTCGCCTTCTTTTTTAGAATATATTAAACCAAGAGGTTATCAATATGAAAAAAGTTTCCCACAGGGGCGCACGAATTAAGGCAGGAACATCATTTTGATGTGCCTGCCGCTTTTTTACCGAAAACAAAGCCCGAAGTTTTTGCTTCGGGCTGTTTTTAATATTATTTAAGTACTTTAAAGTCAACCTTACCGATCTTTGTTCTGGGAAGTTCATCAATGAATACAACTTCACGGGGAACGGACCATTTTGAAAGGTTCTGATAACCGAACTGCTTAATCTTTTCGATAAGCGCTTCTTCGTCATCGCCTGCGTATTTCTTGTTTTTAACTACGAAGAGCTTAAGGCTTGTTTTGCCCTCTTCGCCAACGCCGATTACGCAGCAGTCGTAGATCTCTGCCATAGCGCGGTAGCTTTCCTCGATGAATGAGGGATAAACAAGGTAGCCGCTGATTTTGTATACTCTCTTAAGACGCTGACGGTAATAAATATCGCCCTTTTCGTCAATAAAGCACATGTCGCCGGTGTGGAGCCATACTTTTCCGTCGTCGTGCTTAACGAGAACTTTCGCTGTTTCTTCAGGGTCGTTGTAGTAGCCCTGCATAAGAGTAGGACCGTAAACGCAAAGCTCGCCGTCCTCGCCCTTAACTTCTTCTGTTGTTCCGGGCTTAACTGTCATAACCTCAATGTTGTAGCAGGGAACGCCAATGCAGCCCTGGGGCGCTTCGCGGCGCATATCTGTAAAGGTGCAAACGGTTACGCATTCGGTAAGGCCGTAGCCTGAAGCAAAGTGGAATTTTGAACCGTTTTCTTTAAGCAGACGGTCCATTTTTTCAGTAAGAGAATAAGGAACAACGTCGCCGCCTGAGCCGATGAGCTTCATTGTGCTCATGTCTACGCCCTTGAGATAGCCTGCCTTGTAAACCTTTTCGAAGAAATCCGGAACGCCGAAAACATAGTTGATGTGATATTTCTTGATTGCTGAGGAGCACATCTTGGCGTCAAACTGAGGCCAGAGAGACTGAGCCATGCCAACGCACATTGAAACGTGCATGCAAAGAGCGAAGCCGAAACCGTGGAAAACGGGGAGCGCTGTAAGCATAGCGTCGCGGTCCTGGTCGATGTCCATTTTAATTGTGTCTTCAGTAACGGCAACAAGTTCGTATGAAAGGTTGTTGATAGCTTCGTTTGAGAGCATAACGCCCTTGGGGTTACCTGTTGTTCCGCCTGTCATCATGATTGCGGAAGTAGCCTCAGGATCTGTGGCAATCTCTACCTCGCCGTTTTTCTCAATATATTCTTTACCTTCGCGGATGAATTCAGACCATTCAAGGAATTTGTGAACGCCCACTGCCGGAGCTGTCTTTCCCTTGATCTTCTTCTTGTAAGCCATATTTGCAAGAATGCCGAAAGGAGTTTTCGGGAAATATGTAGCAGTTTTGCACTTAACAAGTGTCAGGTCCATTCCTGCAAACGCTTTTTCGGAAACGTCAAAGCAAAATGCGAATTTAGCGCCTACGAGTTCAACGGCGTATTTCGCTTCGCTGGCAACTGAAAGCGGGTGGAGCATTGAAGCAACGGCGCCGATTTTGTTGACAGCGTAAATGGCGGCGATGCACTGGGGCATATTGGGAGCGCAGATAATAACGCGGTCTCCCTTCTGAACTCCGTTTGCAACGAGAGCCGCTGCGCAGTAATCAACCATTTCTGCAACCTGGTTCCAGCTCAATGTGTTATTATAGTAATAAAAACAGGGTTTGTCGCCGCGCTGCTGCGCTGAATCGGCAAACTTCTGATACATTGTCTTTTTAACGTCATATTTTGTTGTGTATTCGATCATATTTTGTCCTCCGTCTATTTTGTCTTATTGAACATTATATCAAAGTTGATTTCTGTCAACAATAAAATTGAAGATAGTTTATACTTATTTAATCATTTATATTTAACTGTACGGATTTGTTACAGGCGGCAATTGACATTTTATTACAATATGGTATTATAAAGCATAAGCTTTTCAGTATATAAATTATAAGTAAGGAAGTTTAAGTTTTGGCATATAAAATAAAGAAAGACCCAATCAAAGAAATACCAAAAGCTCAGTTCGTATTTTGGATTATAGTGCGCGTTTCAATGCTGATCTGCGCGGCATATTCATTTATAAACGGCGACCTCGTTATGGGGTTTGAAAGCGTTTTTTGTTTTATATTTACCCACCTTTGGGATATGTTTAAAGTTTTCGGCAACGGCTCGTTTATTGAAGAGGTAACTCCTCTGAGCCAAACAATGCTGAATGTGATAATATTTGTCGGTATAGTAATCGGTTCGTATTTCGGATTTTTCGATAAAATCTGGTGGTTTGATATTTTTATGCACGTTCTGTCAGGTTTCGTCTGCGCCGTTTTCGGCTATGATTTCGCCGTGATTATCCAGCGAAAGAAAGGCCAGTGCGCGGCAACTCTTGCGGCGCTGTTTGCAATCATGTTTGCTCTTTCCATTGCGGTGGGCTGGGAGTTTTACGAATTTCTTATGGACACTTTACACGGAACGAACCTCCAGCTGGCAAAAGCGGGAGAGGAAACGGCAATGTTTGACCTTTCAAAATACCGCGGCGAGTACGGCTATCTGGGCCTTGTGGACACGATGACCGATATGATGATGAACGCCTGCGGCGGAATAGTGGGAATGATATTTATGATCGTTTTGCGCAACCGAAAGAAAAAGAAAAAATAATTTAATCGAATTAAGACGCACCGTTTTGCGGCGCGTCTTCTTTTTTGCACTTTTTACGACAGAAAATTTTTGTTGTAACTCCTCGATTGAGAGATTGTTCTGTATAACGCTGTTTGTGACAATTTTTGCCAAAGTATTTTAATACAATGAATAAAACCGTAATGTAATTTTCGAGGAAGTAAAAAATGAAGCTGCTGGAAAGAAAAATATCGCCTGCAAACATGAGCAGGCAGGACAAGCAAACATGGCGGCGCCTGCTTTCCGGCGCACTCCATTTTGCCGGAGCGTTTATTTTATCCGTCAGTACCGTGGCGGGCGGATGCTGCCCTTTTGCCGTATCGCTGGTGGCGGTATCGTCAAAGACAGATTTTATATTTTCCGCCGTTGGAGCGGCGATAGGTTATCTCGTTTTCGGTAATTCAACCGACAAGGCAAGATATTTTGCCTCTGCAATGATAGCCTGTCTAGGCGCTTTTGCAATGACGGCGTTTAAACTGAAAAAAGAGCCCTGGCTGCCTATGGTGCTTTCGTTTTTAAGTGTATTGGCAACAGGTATCGTAATGAATTTTAAACTTGGGCTGACAGCCGGTTCTTACGCCCTAGTATTGGGCGAGAGCGTGCTTGCCTGCGGAGGAGCGTATTTCTTCTTTAGGGCAGAAGCCTGCAATTACCGCCGGCTAAAATGTAAGGCGGCGCCGGTAACAGATTTTATCTGCGTTATTATTTCAGGAGCGCTTTTGCTTATGAGCCTTTCCCGCCTAACAGTTTTCGGTGTTTCTCCCGCAAGGATAATTGCCGTTTTTCTTATTCTTGCAACTGTAAGATTTGGCTCGGCACGTTTCGGCGTTGCGCTGGCGCTTTGCCTTGGGTTTGCTCTCGGCCTTGCAGGCAAGGACACAATGTTTTTGCTCGGCGCTTACAGTTTTTCCGCTTTGCTGGCGGCGCTGTTTTCTTCTTTCGCGTCCATCGGCTGCGGTGGCG
The DNA here is from genome assembly GCA_900547275.1 of uncultured Oscillospiraceae bacterium. Taxonomy (GTDB): domain Bacteria; phylum Bacillota; class Clostridia; order Oscillospirales; family Acutalibacteraceae; genus CAG-217. The sequence goes on from URGA01000030.1 coordinate 18,736, forward strand.
CTTTCGTTTTGTCAATGGGATTTTTCGCTGTTGCGGCAAATATGGGTCAGCTTTCCCTGTGCACCTTCGGTGAAAGTGTAGCGGCGGCGCTGATTTTGCTTGTATTGCCGGAAAGCGTCGGCGACAAAATAACATCGTTTTTTGAAAACGGAGCGGATATTGCTCCCGACGGCTCGCTTCGCCAAAGTCTCGTTGTGCGGCTGCGCTTTGCTTCGTCCGCCATGGCGTCTATCAGTGAAAACGTCCGCGAGGTGCGGGAAAAAATAGACAAGATAAACGACCAGAAGGGACTTCCTGCCGACCCTGAAAAAAGCGACCTAAGAATGGTTGCCTCAGACCAGTTCTTTTCAATTTCGGATATGCTTTCCGATCTTGCCTTTGAGTTTGACGAGGCTGAGTGTTTTGACGCTAAGTCGGCGGGCAAAATTCGCCGCCTTTTGGGCGAGGACGAGATATATCCTAAAAATATAAGCGTTATTATTGATAAATTTGACCGAATGAGAATTGAAATAATAGCCGAAAGTAAAACATCCGGACTGAATAATCCCGCTCTTCAGAAAAAGATTGGCAGAATATGCGGGCGTAATTTTGAAAAAGGCAGGCTGACCTATTTTGGCTCTGAAACAATGCTTGCGTTCAGCGAAAGACCGAACTTTTCCCTGTCTGTGGGTTATGCACAGTACGCGGCGGAGGGTCAGCTTTGCGGAGATACCATTAAAATTATAAATGACGGCAGGGGTCATATGGTGCTTATAATAAGCGACGGAATGGGAAGAGGCGCCAGGGCGGCTCTTGACGGCGCAATGGGCGCGGGACTTCTGTCAAAACTGCTCAGCGCAGGATTTGGTTTCGATTCTTCCCTTAAAGTCGTCAATTCCGCTTTGCTTGTAAAGAGCAACGAGGAGAGCCTTGCAACGCTGGACTGCGCCTGTATTGACCTGTTTACAGGAAAATGCGAGTTTTTCAAGGCGGGTGCGCCGAGGTCATATATAGTGAAAAATTCCTCCGTTTCAAAGTGCGAACTGGCTTCAATGCCTGCGGGAATTTTGAGAGGAATAGAATTTGCAAAAAGGACAACTATTCTCGGACGGGGCGATACAGTAATAATGATGAGCGACGGTATTGCCGATGTGGGCGAGGAATGGCTTGAGGCGTTTATTAAATACAGCGATGAGATGAGCCAGCAGGAACTGGCAGACGCCATTCTTACATTTGCAAAAAAACATACTGATGAAAAGCACCGTGACGACATGAGCGTCATAGTGGCAAAAATGCTTCTTAACTGATAATCATCGCAACAGAAGGTGAAGTAATGTTTCTTTTCGGATGCGTTACCCGACAGCCGTGTCGGGAGATGCTTTTTGATAAACTGAAAAAATGTGAAAACAACGGCTTTGACGCCTACGGTATCGCAATGGCTCATGAGGATGAAATAATCTGCGCCAAGGGAATAAAGGGTGCAGATGAACTTGAAGATATTCTGCCCGTCAGCGACAGTAACTGCGGTTTTATTCATGCCCGATGGGCAACCTGCGGAGAAAGAACGGAAGAAAATGCACATCCGTTTATGGCGAGCCACGTCTGCATTGCCGCAAACGGAACGGTGGAAAACGCCGCCGAACTTCGTTCAAGACTGTCGTTGATGCCTTATCCTGACAGCGACGCCGCAGTGCTTCCCCACCTTATTGCCGCATGGGTTGAAAAAGGACTTCCGAAAGCGTTGCTGGAAACGTCAGACCAGACCACAGGTGATTACTCGCTGGCGACAATCGTAAAAGGAAAAAACGAAATTTACGCGCTTCAGCACGGAGCGCCGCTTTATGCTGCCCAGAGCAGTTCGGGAACGTATATTTCATCGTCAATTTCAGCTTTCCCTGGGGACACGTCAAAAATATTCGTCGTTTCTCCCGGAGAGATAGTCCAGCTTACGGCGGAAAAGATACACATATTTAACCGAAAACTCAAAAGAGTAAAAAAACAGCCCTGCAATTTTGCGCTTCGCAACAGGCTTCCCGTGCCGGAGGAAAAGATAACTCTTTACGATGAAATTCAGGCGGTGCCGTTTGTGCTTGACAACCTGCTTCATCTTTATACAAACGGCGAAAAGACGAATTTCCCGAAACTGAAAGTAAAACTGTCGTCGGTAAACAGAATATATTTTGTTGGATGCGGCACTTCTCATCATCTGGCAAAAGCGGCGGCGTGCAATTTTGAAGCAGTCTGCGACATTCCGTCTTTTGCGTTTTCGTCAGCGGAATATTGCGCGTCAAACGCAGTTTGCGACAAAAACACTCTTTTCATTGCGCTGTCCGCTTCCGGTGAGACGGCTGAAACCGTTGCGGCAGTAAAATCTGCAGAAAAGTTCGGAGCAAAGATAATTGCGGTAACTGCTGATATGAATTCTCGCTTGGCGCGCCTTTGCAAAAATATTCTGCCTGTTCCCTGTGCAGAGCCGGGAGGTCTGTCGCCCTCAGAGATGTTTGACTGCGGCTATGTCCTTCTTTGTCTGCTGGCTGTGCACTTCGGACTGAAAGAAAAAACCATTACGCCTCTTTTCGGCAGAATGGCAGTCAAGATGGCGGGTACTCTGCCAGATAAAATAAGACTTATTTTAAAAAGCGAAAAAGAACTTAAAGCAATGGCGTCGTTGATAGAAAGCAAGCCTAAAATAATAGTAACAGGCCAGAATGTGGACTACGCTACCGCCTGCGAATGCGCCACATATTTAAGACGAACAACAGGACGGCTCGCC
>URGA01000031.1 GCA_900547275.1 uncultured Oscillospiraceae bacterium
ACGATGTCGCGCCAGTCGAGGTCGCCGCGCTCAAGGCCGTGGATCAGGACCTCAGCGGTGGCAATGTTGGTGGCCATCGGGATGTTGTGGACATCGCACAGGCGCAGCAGAGTCATCTCATTCGGCTCGCTGGGCTTTGCGTTGATGGGGTCGCGGAAGAACAGCAGCAGATCTACTTCGTTGCAGGCGATGCGGGATGCGATCTGCTGGTCGCCGCCCTGTACGCCCGCCAGAAAGCGCTGCACCTGCAGGCCGGTGGCTTCGGCGATCATCTTTCCCGTCGTACCGGTTGCCACCAATTTATGCTGGCTCAAAATCCGGCAGTACGCCGTACAGAACTGTACCATCAGCTCTTTTTTTGAGTCATGGGCAATCAGTGCGATGTTCATAAGTTACCTCCGTAGATTAAATTACCGCAATACTTAAATATAATACCATAAACACGGCTTTTATTCAATAAAATAATAATTTGTGTTATCGTACCGTCAGTTAAGCAATGTTCCGGTTTGTTGGTTTGTCTTTTCATCGGTATTGTTTGAATACCAGTAGTTGATTATTGAAGATGTGATTTCCGCCGTTTCAGTACCGCTTCCTGCCAGTTCAACTACCGAAGCAACTGAGATCTCCGGATTGTTGTATGGAGCGTAGGTGATAAGGAAACCGTTGTTTCTCTTTTTGCCGTTGACGTAAACCTGAGAAGTACCTGTTTTGCAGGCAACCTTCGTGTCAATGGCGTTGAAGATATATGACGGGCTGCCGTTTGTGGCAACGAGGCGCATACCTGAATGTACAGCGTCAAGGGTTGAATCTTTAAGGTCTATTGTTTCAACAACGTTTGCTCCCGTCTCGTTAACGGAGCCTGATTTGTTGTTGATAAGAGATTTTACAAAATGCATCTGGTAGCGTGTGCCGCCGTTTGCAATAGTAGCGCAGTAGTTGCTGAGCTGAAGGGGAGTAAACAGGTTGTCTGACTGACCGATACCTGCCTGAATGGTGTCACCTGACTGCCATATTCCGCCTGCCGCTTCTCTTTCTTCAGGGCCTGCAAGAACGCCGCTTGATTCCGCTATTTCTACGCCTGTCTTTTGGCCGAGGCCGAACGCAGATGCGTATTCGTTCATCTTTGTGATGCCGAGTTTTTCAGCACAGTTGTAGAAGAAGATGTTACAAGAGTCTCTTAATGCCGTTTCTACCGTTTCGTATCCGTGGGATACCTGGTTGAGACACTGGAACGTCTGGTCGTAGTAATGGAACAAACCGGAGCACACAAAGCCGGTGCTCTTCGTGATAACGCCTTCCTCCAGAGCCGCGCAGGCCATAACCGGCTTTAATGTTGAACAACGGTTGTTTCCTCAACAGGCTTCATCTTTTGAGAGCCAAGAGCAAATCTGCTCCAAAGCGGTTGGCGTTTGTCCGCCGCCAGTTTGTCGTAATCGTCGTAGTAATCAGCCAGATCGTATGTCGGGTAACTTGCTGCTGCAAGAATTTCGCCTGAGTTTACGTCCTCAACAACAACAGCGCCGGCAGAATTGTTTACATCTGTTTTATCACAGACTTTTTTCAGCTCGCGCTGAGCCAGCGCCTGCATATCGCGGTCAATGGTAAGAACTACGGTATCTCCCTGAACGGGTTCTTTGGTTACTTCTTCCGTAACGTTTCCGTCGTTGTCAATTGTTATTGTTTTTTCGCCGGGAGTACCTCTGAGAGAACTTTCCATTGCGCTTTCAATTCCGGATTCACCTATCTGGTCGTTAATTCCGTAGCCGTTGTCCTTAAGTTCTTCGTATTCCTCAGCGTTAATCTTTCTTACGGTTCCCAAAATGTGGGGAGCCAGGGTAGAGTCTGTATATTCTCTGTAAGTTACGACTTCAACGTCTGCGCCGAGATATCTCTCCTGGTCTTCCTTGATAGCCGCAACAGTCTCACTGCTTACCTCTTCCGCAATAGTAACAGGATTGCTTATTGAGAAAAGGAGACGGGTAAGCTCGTATCTTATGTTGCCTATTTTAAGGGCTGTTTCGGTGTCGTAATTTTCAAGCCCGTATTTTTCCACCATTGCGTTGTAGCAGTTCTGGGCAGTGGCGTAGCGCTGCATATTGAACATATCGGGGCTTTTAAGCGTTTCAATAGCTTCTTCATCGTCTGCAAAGACTACTTCTCCGCTTTTGTTGATTTTAAGCGGAAGGTTCTGAGCGTATTCTTCGCCGTTTTTCTCAAAAAGGTTTATGAGATTAAGAATTATAGTGTTTCTTCTGGCGTTGTTTTCCGCTGACGGGAAGTAGGCGGCGTCAAGTATAATTGAGTTTGCCTCTCTGTTTGTAACCAGCGCGTTACCGTTTCTGTCAACGATTTCGCCTCTTGCGGCTTCGATGGGCACCGTGTAAGTTTTTACGGTGTTGTTTTTAGCCGCGTAATATTCGTGGTCGTTAATCTGAATATCATAAAGAACGGCGGAGAATCCCACCGCCAGCGCCAAAACCAGCAGTAACGCGGTTACCGAACGCGCGCTTTTATATCGGCTTTTCAATGAGCTTCTCCTTTCCGTGCGCTTTTCCGCCTTTTGGCGAAAAGCAAATTAGTTAAAAATGATGGTGCGATTATTATTTTACAGGTTTCTTTTTGTTCAGACGTCTTTTTATCGGCACAAGAACGAACCATGCAATCGGAGTAATTACGGCAGTGTAAAACGCCGATGGCAGATAGAAAGTAAACAGCGAATCTTCGGCGCCGTCAACGCCTTTTATGATTATGAAAAACAGCCAGTACAGGATTGAATAAACAAATGCCGTCGTCACTGCGGCAACCATGTTGGTAACAAAAATATTTCTTACAACGCGCTCTGTGACAGCGGCGGCAAAAAAGCACACCAGCATAAAAAAGATTGCGTTGAACCCTGCGTGGACAGCTGAATCGAGATCCCAGAAAAAACCTGCAATAAGTCCTAAAACAGCGGCCGACATTTCCTTTTCGCCCATGGCGAGAATTATAACCGTCGGGATAATAAGAAAACAGTGAGCCGGTCCTATTTCAAGAAAGAGGCCGGGTGTGTTCTGAAGCAGAGCAGCGCCGGCGATAAATATGCAGTAAACGGCGTATTTTACCGTTTTTTGATGTATGCTAAGTTCCATTACTCGCCTCCGTCAGCCTGGCTGAAGCCGGTAAGAACGAGACATTCTGTAATTTTGCTTATATCCGTTCCGGGTTTGAGCACAGCGTAGGTGCTGATGTTTGTAGTTTCGTCAGCCAGTTCTTCAACCGTTCCTATGATAAGACCTTTAGGAAGTTTTGAACTGATGCCTGCGCTGGCGATGATAGAGCCGTACGTTACGTCGGTTGAGGTGCTGAGGTTTTCAAATTTGCAGTAACCGTCTGCCGCCAGTTTTGCGTCGCCTGTAACGTAGCTGACCTCGCCGGAAGTTATATCATAAGCTGAAACAGAAAAATCAGGGTCAAGAACGGTGGTAACAATGCTGTATGTAGGATAAGCCTTTTTAACAACGCCGATAAGATATTTTCCGTAAAGAACAGCGTCGTTTTCCTTTATTCCGTTTACGCTTCCTTTGCTGATTGTAAAGGAACCGAACATATCTGCGCTGTCACGGCCGATTACAGACGCTCCGACGTATTTGAAGTTTTCGTTTTCGTCCTTAAGCTCAAGCGCTTCCTTGTACATTTCGTTTTGAGATTTTAAGTTTTCGTAATCAGCAAGGCGTTCCTGAAGGTCGCCGAGCTGCTGCTGAAGATCGTCGATCTCTTCCTCGTACTCAGTGTTGCCTCTTGCATTGTCTGATATTCTGTCCAGACCGTCTGCGATTTTGCTGGCAACCCAGTGAGCGGGGGTGAAAACAGTGCCTACGACGCTTGACGGGGCGGTTCCGCCGTGGCCGTTAGCCGCGGCTATAAGCATTCCCAAAACAAGCAGTCCGGCGATAACGGCAACTGCCTTCATGTGTTTGCCTTTTAAAAATTTTTTCATTTTTATTTTGCCCTTCTGAGTTTAATGGATGTTCCGATTGCCACGCAGTCTGTGGGATTTTCGGGAATGTGGACTTCCATTTTTGTTTCCTGCCTGATTAAGTCAGCCAGTCCTCTGAGCTGGCTTGAACCGCCTGTAAGGTAAATTCCTCGGTCCATAATATCTGCTGAAAGTTCGGGAAGAGTAACTTCCAGCGTTTCTTTAATCGCGTTGATTATCTCTTCAACCGGTTCTGCAAGTATCTCGCGTACTTCGGCGCTTGTTATCTCCATGCTTCCCGGAAGACCGTCCGTAAGGCTTCTGCCTCTTACTTCCATAGCCGCCTCGCCGTCATAAGGAGCGGCTGAGCCGATTTTAAGTTTGATCTCTTCAGCGGCGTTTTCGCCGATAAGAAGATTGTGGTGCTTCTTTATGTAAGTAATGATGGCATCGTCCAGTGCTTCACCGCCGACTTTAATGCTTTTGCAGGCGGCAATTCCGCCGAGGCTGAGAACGGCAACGTCTGTTGTGCCCCCGCCGATGTCTACAATCATTGACCCTGTGGGTTCGTAAACGGGAAGACCTGCGCCGAGAGCGGCGGCCATTGGCTCGTCAATAAGTTCAACGTCCTGTGCTCCTGCGCTTCTTACCGCGTCTTCAACAGCGCGGCGTTCAACTTCGGTAACGCCTGAAGGGACGGTGATAACAACTCTTGTCTTTGAAAACATAGAGCGCTTGTCCGAGCGGAAAATAAAATCGTGAAGCATGTCCGCGGTCATATCAAAGTCTGCGATAACACCGTCTTTAAGAGGACGTACTGCAACGATTGAACCGGGAGTTCTTCCTATCATATTTTTTGCTTTTTCGCCTGTGGCTACAACTCTTTTTGACTTAACATCAACGGCTACAACGCTGGGCTCGCGGATGATAATTCTGCCTTTGCGGTCGCAGATTACTGTGGTTGCGGTTCCCAGGTCAATACCGATATCTCTTGATAAAATCATTCTTATTCTCTCACTTTCAAAAATGGCGTTTGCCATGTAAAATTCTTATAATTATATACAGCTTATATTATATATTACTTTATTAATTAAAACAACAGGAAAAAATAAAAAATATTAAAATTCATAATTTTTTCATTGTTATGAAAAATAAAAAGAAGCGCGAGCTCATTCGCACTTCTTTTGCAGTACTGATTGTTAAATTGACGTTGTAAAAGTGTAGCCCTGCTGGCGGATATTATCTATCGCGTCGCCGAGGATTTCAGCGTTTGTCGAACTTACCGCGTGGAGCAGGTAGATTGCGCCCGGGTGAGTGCTTTCGGTTACTTTTTTGAGAGCGTCCTGCGGGTTCATTACGTTTTCCGTGTCCCAATCTTCATAAGCGAAAGACCAGAAAACGCTTTTGTAACCGAGACTTTTTGCGAGAGCAAGCGTCGCTTCGCTGAATTCTCCCTTCGGAAATCGGAAATACTTCATTTGATAGTTGTAGTTTTTCTGGATATACTGATGAAGATAGACGATTTCCTCCGTTGCCGCTTCCTCCGTAACTTCGTCCATTGTGTAGTGGCGGTATGTGTGGTTTCCCACAATGTGACCTTCGGAAATCATTCTCTTTATCAAGTCCGGATTTTGAGACGCAAAGTCGTAAGTGACAAAGAATATCGCCTGTACTTTCTTTTCTTTCAGAGTGTCAAGAATTGCGCCTGTATAGCCGTTTTCGTAGCCTTCGTCAAACGTCAGACATATCTGTTTGCTTTCAGGCAGCAAGAATGAAGCTCCAAGTGAAGAGTAGGCCGCCTGAAGGTTTTCCGGGTCTGTGGGACGCTGGTGGTTTGTAATATTTCCCGGTCCCCAGACTACCTTTTCTTTGCTGTATTTTTGCGTGTCAAGATTTGTCGCTTCAAGCGTCGTATCCGCAACGTTTGTTGCCGATGTTTCGGCTCTGCTTGTACTGCTGCTTTCAGTTGCGGCACCGTCATTATCATTCGCTGTGCAGCCGCTGAAAACGGTTATGCACATTATAAGAGAAAAAAACAGAGCCGCTGTTTTTTTAAACATAAAAATCCCCTCCGAAATTATCTTTTGTCAGAGAGGATTTTATATTTATGCCAAATATTTATCAAAATGAGAATTGAGGGCAGTTATTCCGTAATTGTCCAGCCTGCACGGATTATTCCTTCGTCTTTTCCGATTCGGTTAAGGATGCTCTCAATCGCCTCGTCGTTTTTCTTTGCGGCGGAAACATAAGCCCTGATTTTCGTGTTTCCGTCGTCGGTATCTGATGATTCCAGATTATGTAAAATTATGTCTCTTGAATCTTTAAGAGCGCTCATTAAGTGGGCTCTTATATCTACTTCAAAACTGTCAACGCAGGTGACTGAAATTTTGTAAAGACATTCTGCTTTGGCTCGTTTTTCCTTGTCATAATTGTGAAGTTTGTCGATTTTTGCAGACAGGGGATGAAGCACAAGATGAAGCACTACTATGACCAGCGCAACGATAATCGCATAATAAATGTCGGGCAAAGTGCAAAGAATGCCTATTGCCGCAGTTGTCCATATCGTAGCCGCGGTTGAAAGTCCTCTGATGTTTGTTCCGTCGCGCAGAATAAGACCCGCGCCAAGGAAACCTACGCCGCTTACAACCTGAGCCGCTACTCGCGTAGGGTCAGTATTATCCTGGTTCATTACGAATGAGAACGCAGTGTATGCGTATGCGCCCACGCAGACGATTACGTTGGTAAGAATTCCCGCCTGGTGCTTTGTCCACTGCCGTTCAAGGCCTACAAAAAAGCCCAGCACTACTGCAATGGCAAGGCGGAGGGAAAAACCGCCAATTTGAGTTATATCAAGTATTTTGTCAAAATCAGGCATTATTCTTCAGCTTCCTTTTCCGCTTCTTCAACGGATTTTTGCTTAAGATAGGCGTTTATAAAACCGTCAATATCGCCGTCCATAACGGCAGTGATATTGCCCATTTCGTAGCCCGTTCTGTGGTCTTTTACCATTGTGTATGGCATGAATACATAGGAACGAATCTGAGAGCCCCAGGCGATTTCCTTCTGGTCTCCCTTGATGTCTTCAATTCGCTCAAGATTTTCACGTTCTTTAATCTCAACAAGTTTCGATTTAAGCATTCTCATAGCCACTTCACGGTTCTGGTGCTGGCTTCTTTCAATCTGACAGCTTACAACGATACCTGTGGGAATATGTGTAAGACGAACGGCAGAGGAAGTTTTGTTTACTTTCTGTCCGCCTGCGCCTGAAGCGCGGTAAACGTCCATTTTGATATCTTCTTCTCTGATGTCTACTTCAACGTCGTCGTCAATTTCCGGCATAACTTCAAGGGAAGCAAATGAGGTGTGGCGTCTGCCTGAAGAGTCAAAAGGAGAAACTCTTACAAGGCGGTGGATGCCCATTTCGCCTCTGAGATATCCGTATGCGTTTTCGCCTTCAACAAGAATTGTGGCGCTTTTTATTCCGGCAACGTCGCCGTCGAGATAATCAAGAGTAGAAACTTTGTAGCCGTGGCGTTCGCCCCATCTGTTATACATACGGAAAAGCATTTCCGCCCAGTCCTGTGCTTCTGTTCCGCCTGCGCCTGCGTGGAAAGTAAGGAGCGCGTTTTTAGCGTCAAACTCGCCGCTGAGCAGGGTAGAAAGAGTAAGACTGTCAATTCTCGTTTCAATGTCTTTTACGGAGTTTGTGCAGTCTTCAAGAAGAGATTCGTCCTCTTCTTCATTTGCCAGTTCTATCATAACAAGAGCGTCGTCAAAATCGCTTTTAAGGCTTTCGTAGGATGAAATTTTAGCTTTAAGCGAACCGATTTTCTGCATCGTTTTCTGGCTGTTTTCCATATCGTCCCAAAATCCGGGAGCACTGCTTTCTTTCTCAAGCGCTTCAACCTCTGATTTAAGGCTGTCTATAGCTAAAGCTTCTTTGAGATTTTGAATCGGCTCTTCGCTTTCAAGCAGTTTAAGTCTTAATTCTTCAAATTCAATCATATTTTACTCCATATAACTAAGGTATTCTGAAATCATGATATATATTCATGTTTTTGATTATAATATTATATATAACTTTATGATATATTGCAAGAACAAAAAGTCAATTAAAGTTCTCTCGGCGGGATTTTGATGTGAAAAATAGTTTTTTTACCGCAGTTAAAAGATTATTAAAGATATTTTAACCAAATGATTGATTTATTATGTTAGACTAAGGTATAATAGATTAAATATAACCTCATCAGTAATGATGTCGAAAAGGAGAAAATGATGTCATTTTACAAAAATACATCCTGCCCTGTCTGCGGCAAACCGTTTGAGGACGGAGACGATATAGTAACCTGTCCCCAGTGCGGAACACCGCATCACCGCGCCTGTTATGAACAGCTTGGTCATTGCGCAAATCAGAGCCTTCACGGAACTGATTACAGCTTCAGGAGAGACGGAATGGCGCAGGAAAATAAAGAACCTGACGCTGTCCAAGATCAGGCGACGGATGCTCAGCAAAGCGAAAGCACAGGCGGTGCTTCCTGCGTTGCCTGCGGTGCAAAACTTGAAGAGGGAATGCCTTTTTGCAGTAAATGCGGAGCAAGACAGCCGAGTTTCGGGAAAACGTATAAGCCGCCTGTTGCACCGCTTCATACGGAAAATACAGAGTACCGCAAATTCGGAAAAAATCTCGGAAATGAATCGGTAGATGACGTTGCGGCAGTCGTTCGTACTAACGTAATGTACTTTATACCGAGATTTATCCGCAACAAAAAGATTTCCTGGAACTGGAGCGGCTTTATTTTCGGACCGTCCTATCTGTTCTTCAGAAAGATGTATAAGCAGGGCATAGTTTTTACCGCTCTGCGTTTTATCGCTTCATTGTTTATTCAGGGCGTTTATTCTGAGCAATTTGCCAATCTTTACAAGTTTATAAATGAAAACTACGAAGCGCTTGCCCAGGGCAAGATGCAGGTGGAGCAGTCTTTGGTGGAAGGGCTGTATCCCGCCATGGCGATAATGATCGCGGTTTCGCTGGTGCTCAATATTATCATTGCGCTTTTGTGCAACGGATTTTACCGTCAGAAAGTTTTGGGAATACTTAAAACGGTAGATGAAAACCTTGAAAACGGCGGAATGTTTCAGTCGCCTTTTGCAGATGAAACTTCTGAAATTTCGCAAAAGGATATGAGAAAACTGTATCTTGCTAAAATCGGAGGAACAAGTATTTTTGCTCCGATAATGGCCTATTTTGTTATTGATTTGCTTTCAAGTATAATTTCAAGTATAATTTAGTAAAAAGGAATAAAGAGGGGCAACAATGAGAATAAGAAAAGCTATTATCCCGGCAGCGGGAATGGGAACTCGTGTTTTGCCTGCTTCAAAAGCAGTGCCGAAAGAAATGCTTAATATTGTGGACAAGCCTGCTATTCAGTATATTGTCGAGGAGGCGTTTGCTTCCGGTATTGAGGATATACTCATTATTACCAACAGGGGCAAGGGCGCAATTGAGGACCATTTTGACCACGCTTTTGAGCTGGAAACAAAGCTCGCCGCGGCGCCTGGCAAAGAAAAACTTTACCGTGATGTCTGCGCCTGCGCAGAGATGGGAAATATCTATTTTCTCAGACAAAAAGTCACCAAGGGATTGGGTCACGCTGTTTTGTGCGCCAGAAATTTTGTAGGCGACGAGCCTTTTGCGGTGCTTTACGGCGACGACGTTATTATTTCCGACAATCCTGTTACCCGCCAGCTCTGTGATGCGTATGAAAAATACGGCAAGGGCGTTGTGGGTGTTAAGGAAGTTCCCAGAGAAGCAATAACGAAGTACTGCTCCCTTGCGGTTGAACCCCTTGAGGGCAATTGCTTTTCTTGCTCTGATATGATTGAAAAGCCCAAGCCGGAAGAGATAATGAGCAATTATTCTATTCTCGGCCGTGTTGTTCTTCCTCCTGAGATATTTGATATTCTTGAGAATACTCCGCCCGGAGCAAACAATGAACTTCAGCTTACAGACGCAATGAAAACGCTTGCAAAGCAGAAGGGCGTTATTGCCGTTGATTATGACGGAACGCGCTATGATATGGGCGATAAATTCGGAATTCTTCAGGCGAATATTGAAGTTGGTCTTCGCCACGAAGAAACTAAGGACAAAATGAAAGATTATATTCTTAAGCTGGCAAAGGAACTTAAATAATGATTAAAATAGAAAGAACATCTGTAGTCAATTTTGACAATGCCATGAGGGGTGCCAGAAATCCGATGAATTCCTGGAACAGATATGATTCGGGTTTTGACGAAAACGGCAACTTTTTCTTTGGTCCTAATGACCTTGACCTTGCGAAGAGACTTTGCAAGGCGGGTTCAGACCACCGCAAATTTATTCGTATGATACTTGTTTCAGTTGATGTAACTGCTCCGCTTTACTGGTGGAAGGAGTACGATACATATAAGGTGAGCACCGTTGCAAATTCGACTTCAACGATGCATAAGATAACATCAAAGCCGTTTTCCATGGATGATTTTTCGGTTGATAAAATGAACGCCGAGGGTCTAAAGACAATGGAAAGCGTTATTGAAACCCTTGAGTCTCTGCGTCTTCAGTATCTGGAAACCAAAGACAAAGAGGTTTGGTATACTTTAATTCAGCTTCTTCCCAGCTCTTATAATCAGATGCGAACCTGTACTCTGAATTACGAAACGCTGGCAAACATATATTATGCAAGAAGAAATCACAAATTAGACGAGTGGCACGATTATTGCGACTGGATTTTATCTCTGCCGTATTTTAAAGAGCTGCTTGTTGACACAAAGGAATGAATTAGATGAATCAACAGTATAATCCTTTCGGCAGCGGGCAGGGGAATAATGTGCCTCCACAGTCCGGCCAGAACGGACAGCCGAATTATACAGGTTCAGGGGAATATCCTCCCAACAGACCTCCGTATGAAAATAATCCATATCAGCAGCCCTACGGAGCGCCAAATCAAAATCCCCAACAGTCATATTATAACGCTCCTCCTTACGGACAGCAGCCATACAGTCCGCCCCCTTACGGCAGACCGACTTATTATCAGCCTCCGTATGGTCAGCAGTCTTATTACGGAGCGCCTTACGGCGGCCCCCAGTACAATTCAAATATTCAGCAGAATTATGCTAATGTAAACAATGCTGACGCAAAGTCGTTCGCACAGCATATGCAGTCTGAATTTGAAAGACAGCAGAAGATAAAGGCCCAGAAAAGAGAAATAAGACGATTTGGCAACAGTATGGGTCTTGCGATAATCGGCTATCTTGTTTTGCAGACGATTTTCAGTTTTATGCTGGAACCGCTGGGACTAATCGAATATTATCAGAACAGTTCGATTTTTCAAAACGCTTTTAATCTTATATGTGTTTCCGTGTTAAGCGTTGCACTGCCTTTCGGCATTGCGGCGTGGGCAAACAAGGATCATTATGAGCATCAGCTTATCCCCACAAAGAGCATAACTTTTCCAAAACTGGCAATGTGGGTAGGGTTCGGAATGCTCTGCTGTATCGGCGCGAATTTCGTGGTTTCGCTGGGAGTTATTCCGCTGTTCAGAGTGTTTGGCTTTGAATTGCGCCAAAGCGAGACGAGTTCGCCTGATTCGGTTTTCGCTTGCGTTATCTCATTGATTGCAACAGCTGTCGTCCCTGCAATATGCGAGGAATTCGCAATGCGTTGCTGCGGCGGTCAGCTTCTTAGAAAATACGGTAAGCCGTTTGCGGTTTTTGCGGTAAGTATCGTATTTGGTTTACTCCACGGAAATGTAATTCAGTTCGTTTTTGCGTTCCTTGTAGGTCTTGTTCTCGGTTTTGTTACGGTTAAAACAGACAGTATCCTTCCGGCGCTTCTTATCCACGCCATGAATAACGGAATGTCCGTCGTAAGCGATATAATGACATATGCTGTTTCCGAAAAAGCGGGCGAAACTTCTACAATGGTTTTGTATGTTTTCTGGCTTGTTGCAGGTATTGCGGCTACCGTGTTGCTGGCTGTGAAAAACGAATTGAAAGTCGAAAAAGAACCTGCCCCGAAAGACGATGCGGCTCTGTCTTTCGGCCAAAAAATGGCTTCGTTCTTTTTCGTGCCGTGTATGATTATCCCTCTTCTCTCTCTGATCTTCTTTACACTGACAACGATTGAAAAAATATAGCATTTGAAAAAGAAATGAATAACAGGAGTTATAGGTATGGACAAAAAATTTATGGAGCGGGCGATTGAGCTTGCGAAAGAAAGCGCCTTGGAAGGTGAGGTGCCCGTTGGTGCGGTTATCGTGCGAGACGGCGAAATCATCAGCGAAGGACGCAACAGACGTGAAAAAGACAAAAATGCTTTAGGTCATGCGGAACTTGAAGCTATCGACAATGCCTGCCGAGAACTTGGCGGCTGGAGGCTCTGGCAGTGCGAACTTTATGTAACGCTGGAGCCCTGCCCGATGTGTGCGGGAGCGATTATTAACTCTAGAATAAAAAAAGTCTATTTCGGAGCTTATGACAGCAAGGCAGGCTCATTCGGCTCAGTTATTGACTTTAACTCGCTTCCTTATAACCACAAGCCGGAACTTGAGGGCGGAGTTATGGGCGATGAATGCGCCCGGCTGCTTAAAGATTTTTTTAAAGATCTGCGGGAAAAACGTAAGGCGGCAAAGTCCGCAAACGCGGCTACATAATTTGATAAATGCGTTTTATTTTAAAGCAATAAAAAAAGTGAGCACGGTGCCAATTTAAGCACCGTGCTTTTTGCTGCCATGCACGCAGCATTTTTTTAGGTTTGATTACTTCATAGACTCTTCGTAAGCCTTGATCATCTTTTTAACCATCTGACCGCCTACGGAACCAGCCTGCTTAGAAGTAAGGTCGCCGTTGTAGCCCTGTTTAAGGTTAACACCAACTTCTGAAGCGGCTTCCATCTTAAATCTGTTCAGAGCTTCTTTTGCTTCAGGAACAACATTTTTCATTGCAAATACACCTCTTTTTCGATTTATTTGCGTTTGCAAAAATAGTTTGTGACATTTGTGGTGTTTTATAATTGAAAAATTTTGACAATCTCTAATTGGCTGAAATTTGAATTTTGTAGCTGATTTATTGGTTAAAGAAAAAGAAGTCTGACGAATTATTTGTCAGACTTCCGTTTTTTTCATCAATTTAATTTTTCAAATGAAAATTTTTGTTTTATCTTTCCTGCCGTAATTAATATACTCTCTAAAATGAGACTTACACAGCAGGGCGCAAAAAGAATTTTGACGCTAAAACAATATGAAACAACAACTGCCGAAAAAATTATAGCGAGTATTATCCATGATATTTTGCGAAAATACCTGAACTCCTTTTTTGACAGCGGTTTTTCAGGAGTGTCCAAAGGACAGAAGACCGTTATCAATAAAGCCGCGGTTATAGTTAAGCAAAGCAGTATTGTCTTAAAATCATATGCTTTAGCTAATTTTATGATAACAACGCTGGCGATCATTGAAAGTGTGGACATGATTTCACATCTTGTTTCAGTAGAAGCATGATATCCGCCGGCGTATTTTCTTATAAACTGAAATGCTATAAAGAAAATAATGCTTTCAAAAAAGCAGTTCAGTATCAGTCCCAGAATACCGACTAAAACCAAATACATCAATGATGAAATCAATATAAACAGGGCATAGATATAGAGTTCCTGTTCTTCGTCGTTGATGACGCCTTTTTTCAATAATCGGGCAGTGAGTTTTTTAGATAAATTATCTATCATTATCTATTTTGCTGAATTTTTTGAGAGCAGCAGGTGCTTTCGGCTGATAAATGGTTGCACAGGTTGTGCTGTTTGAGCTGTCTTTAAGTGTAACGTTTACGATTTTTTTGATAAGTTTTTTTGAAGTGTTTTTCATAGTTTAATTACTCCTTTAAATATAATTAATATTGTATATTTATGATAACTAACTAATCGGCTTCTTTTCAACAAATATTCAAAAATACTCATTTCTTCTGCAAAAACGCCAAAAATCAAACAAATAGGTATAAATTCTGCATATATGTATGAAAAATATACATATATGTCATATAATCTACATATATGTACGTTCATTTAATGATTTTGAAATGATAGAATGATGTTGGTGATGATGATGGAGATTAACTATAAAAATATTGGAATGCGTATCGGACTTCGGCGCCGTGAATTAAAAATCACACAAAAAGAAATTGCCGAAAAAATAGGCGTTACCGATAAATACATATCCAATATAGAGACAGGCAAACGAAATATAAATCTTGAAATGCTTTCTAGAATGTGCGAAATTTTATCTGCTACCCCTGATTATTTTTTGCTTGGAAATATCAAAAAAGATATTGATTCAAACATTATTGATTGTTTAAAACTTTGCTCCCGTGAGGATAAACTGCTGGTTTTTTCAATAGTTGAGAAATGTGCAGAAAGAAATCGAAAATCCAATTGACAAAGCAAATTAAAATGCTGTAAACTTTATATAGTTTACAGCATTTTATCGTGATTGGAGACGGAGATTTTTGAAAATTGCAATTTGCGACGATGAGGCAGAATACATCGTTGACGTTGAACGGCATCTCAAACAATACGCCAATGAGCGCGGACTGTTTTTTGATATTTATAAGTATTCTTCAAGCGAAGAAATATTAAAAAGTAACAAGCATTTTGATATTGCTTTTCTGGACATTGAAATGGACGGGTCAAACGGAATAGAAGTCGGCAAGGAACTGCAGACAGAAAATCCGGATACAGTACTTATTTTCGTTACGGCATATAATCATTATCTGGATGATGCTTTGGATCTCGGCATTACAAGATTTTTTGACAAACCAATCGACAGCCAGCGGTTCTACGAAGGAATGGATAAAGCTATATCAAAAGTTGACAACACAGAAGTACAGTTTTATTTTAAAAATGAGGACAATGGTTATGCTTCTGTAAAATGCAAAGATATTATATTTGTTGAAATAAAGGGGAGAAAGACAAGGATTGTAACTAAGAATGTTATTTACTATTCCCAGGAAAATATCAAATTCTGGAAAGAACAATTAAACAAATCTTATTTTGAATCCCCTCATAACAGTTACATTATCAATACAAATTATATTACATATTATTGCAGAGAGTATGTTGTTCTGGACGGACGTTACCAAATTTCTATTGCGTATTCCAAAAGAGCTGAGTTTAAGAGAAAATTTATGAGAATGATGGAGAATTAAAGTGGCGTTTCAAATCTTTTATTTTATTATATATATGGCAGAAGCAGTAATTGCGTATATGTATTTTTCGGATAATTATGAAAATAAATATAAATTTAGAAATTCATTCGCAATAGTTATTTGCCTATATATCTTGGGATTTATGGTGAATTATATATCTCATAATAATTTTGTAATTAACATGACAACGTTTTTTATAATTAATATTGCATATTCTTTATTAAGTTATGAGATTGCATTAAAAAACAGTATTTTTCATTCTACTATTCTGTTAGCAATAATGTTTTTATCCGAGATGATCATTGAGGCAACGGCCTCGTCTATACTTCATATTCCGTTAGATGCTTATAGTAAAAGTTTGTCAGCCCTGACGATTATGGGAATAATGAGCAAAGTTCTTTATATGATTGTCGGTAAGCTAATATCTGTATTATTTTCATACAAAAAAAGTAACGGTTCAAATAACATTAAGAATAATTTTTCGCTTTTCTTATTTCCTTTGATAATTATAGTCATGCTTGCTCTGTTTTTATATACGTCTACAATGTATGACTTTACCAGACGAATGAAAACGGTATATGCAGTGATTAGTATTGTTTCATTGGTGTTTTGTTGCTTGATTTTTGTTATAAACCAAAAAATGCAAAGTCAGCAGGCCGAATTGATTGAACTACAGTCAGAAGCTCAAAAGAATGAAATAAATAAAACATTTTATGAACTTCTCGAGCGTAAAAATGAAGACCAGCGTGTACTGGTGCATGATATCAAGCACCATTTTTCTGCAATCAGCATGATGAACGACGTTGACGAAATAAAGAATTACCTTGCGAATATTCAGCCTCAATTCGAAGAGTATAAATACATCGGTAAAAGCAAAAATAAGATGCTTGATCTGATTATAAGCAAATACTCGTATATATGCGAAAAGAGTAATATTGATTTTAACGCCGACGTCAGAAGTTCAAATCTGAGTTTTATTGAAGATTCGGATTTAACTTCCCTGCTTTCAAATCTCCTTGACAATGCAGTAGAAGCTGCAAAAGGAGCGCCAAACGCTTCAATTAGATTTTTAACAAAAAAAGAAAATAATTTTTTCATTTTAAGCGTTGTAAACACATCCAGCCATGCTCCGAAATCCAGCGGAGAAAAACTTATTACTACAAAGCAGGATAATGCCATCCACGGATACGGCTCAAAGAGTATTGAAAGGACTGCAAAAAAATATAATGGAATTTGCAGTTGGGACTATAATGAAAGCGACAGAAGTTTTCATTATAATATCATCTTTAATTCATGATAAGTAAAACAATTATTTTGACATCACTTCGGATTAAACGAAGTGATGTTTTTTTGTAATGAAATCACAGTGTTTTTGATTTTTTATATACAACGCTGGAAAAATGTGCTATTTTAAATACAAGAATTCAGCCAGAGAATTAACGGAAGATGAAATTTGGATTTGATCTTTCTTTGATTACCGAATATCTCCGTATTTGTGAAAATTCACCCTTGTTCGTGTGTTTATATGAAAAGGGAAAGAGAAGAGTGAAATGAAAAAAGAAAGAGAAGAGTTTTCTCAATACGGAGAATTTTTCTTATCTCTGTGGTGAATTTTTATATTGTTCAGAATGTGCGTTAAAGGAGCAATCAGTCGCTGGTTGCTCCTTTTCGTTTGTAAAATTAAATAAATGTTGCAATTTTTTAGCTCAAATTTCAATTTCCTGAAAAAAACACTTGCAACTCACAGCGTAATGTGATATAATGCAATCCGTCGACAAGAGCGTTTGAAAAAACGTGAATATAGAGGTATAGTGTAACGGTAACACACCGGACTCTGACTCCGTTATTTAAGGTTCGAATCCTTATACCTCTGCCAAAAGAAAAAGAACACCTCTGTGGTGTTCTTTTTCTTTTTATAAAATTGTAAAAGGACTAGAAGAATCTTTTAGCCGAGGGCATTTATGCCTGAACGCCAAGGTTCTGATTTGCTTGCAAATCAGGTCCTTGTACCTCTGCCACAGGCTTGGACCCTTCGGTTTTCAAGCCGTTTTTTTATGCTTAAATCTGTATGATACTTAAATATGTAATACATTTCAGAGATGCCCACGAGACCAGTAAATTGCTTTGACTTCTACTGCGTTTTATAAAAAACAAAGATGAGCTCATTTATAAATTGAACTCATCTTAAAAATTATGATTAGTTAATTTTGGCAATTTCGTTTTTATATTCACTTTTAGACATAACAGGAACAAAATCAGACAATGCTTTAATAAAAAAATCGGAAATATCATCCCACGAATTTTCATCAGAAGGCTTTACCTCTCTGTTAACTAAAGCTATTCTTGATGCTTTCTTTTGGTCAAGCCTTTCCCAAATAACTGTATAATTTGAAAGTTCATTTTCAATTTCTTGTTTATGACCATAGTAACAGTCAAATACTTTTTTGTTATATTCTTTATCTGAACTTCCTATATATAATTCAATCTGTACTCTGTCTTGAGTAATAACAAAACTGTACTGAAGACTTTTTCCAAATTTAGCAGAAACATTTTTCCAATGATCTTTTGTTGTGTCCCAAGAGTTAACATTTTCAAATACTGTTCCTTTTGTATTGAACTTATTTGAAAAATATTTCCAAAATCTTAAATTCCTTTGCTGTGATTTACTTTGTTCTGCATTCTGTGACTTTTTGTCTGCAACTTTTGCTGCCATTTTTAAAGCGTAGTCTTTTATCTCTTCCTGAGGAAGAATTCTGTCTACATCAAGTAACAAATTATCATTGAATTTATAAGGTGTAAAACGAATACAAGTTATATCAAGTCCGTTATTGTTTAGCCATTGAACTGCAGACAAAACCTCTTTTCTAAAATTATGGGCAACAAGAATTATTCGTTGAGAATCCGTAGGATATGTTATGTTTTTGTTGTCTAAAAAATCATCAATAATTTGTTCTGTTTCTTCTTCACTATAACTTTTATTTTCATATCGTAGTAAATAATGTCTGTATATTGATATAATTTCCTGCTTAGTAAGTGTGGAACAAAAAGAGGCATAATTAATAGCTTGCCATGTAACATCTGTACCGGTATCATCACGATTGTTCTCAATTATTACCAAATTGCCGTTTGAGTCCAAAGCTAATAAGTCTAATCTTCGATTTGTATCCTCAAACCCATCAAATTCTTTTTGTATAATCAATAGTTCAGAGTTGTATTCCAGAATACTTGGATCGTTGGCAACCCATTCTTGAATATCGTATCTTTCTGTTATTCCCAATGATTCAAATGTGACTTCTTGTATCTTTTCTGTTTGTTTATTGTCTTTATTGATTTTGTACATAAATCATAACCTCTGTCCACAAGTTCATAAAAATATTATACTTTATTTTTATCGTTGAAACAAGTTTAACATTGAATAGTGGGAAAAAGCAAGTACTGTAAAATTGCGTGTATTTTTTTGTACTATATTGCTGTTGCTTGCTTCCGTTTTTTGTTTGCATATTGTTCAAATCTTTATCTGTTCTGCTCAAATAATTGCATATATAATCTCCTGATTTTTTCTGTTTCTATCGAAAGAATTTTAATGGTTTGTCACTGTTTGTTGAACCAGATGTGGTTTACAACATGATTGGTACAATACAAACAAATCAATGTTGTTTTTTTGATTGAAAAGTGAAAAATAATATGATATTATTAACTTGAAAATAGACATTATATCAATGTTTTTAAATAAAACAGTCGAACGCAATAACAATTGTTTTGGGCATAAATAAATAATAGTGCCTTGTACTATTTTTGCAAATAAAGGTGTTTTAATGAAGAGCGGTAAAAAGTTATTGAAGAATTTTGTTATACTATTATTAGGAACAGTTATAGGTTATTTGTTATATTATTTTGTTATTATGGAAACTGTACCGTTGTTTGTTGGAAGTTCAGGTATCAAATATATTGCAGTTAGCATTATTTACCTTGTTATCATTATAGCAGGGTGTATTGCTGTTTTAAGCTTGATAATCAATAAGAAAATAAATAAGCTATTGTTTATTGTTTTATGTGTTGCCTACTTTTCAGTATTATTCGTTGTACTATTTATACGTTTTTCCGGTGAACGGATATTTATATTTAATCCTATAACAAGTTTAATCGATACTTTTTCAAGTCGGGAAATGGCACTTCAATGTATTATTAATCTTGTAATGTTTATCCCGATGGGATATTTTGTGCGAAACCTTAAATACAGTAAGCTTTTTGTTTTTTCAATTTTAATACCTTTGGCTGTTGAACTTGTTCAGGCTGCAACAATGCGTGGATTTTTCGATACTTTCGATATTTTACTTTATTTTATTGGCATCAATATAGGGTATATCATCTTCAAAAAATGGCAGATAATTGTGAAATAGGTGTTTATAATATCAAAACATATAGATTGAGAAAATATATTGAAAAAAACTAAAAATGGAATAAATGTTGAGTAAAATGCTTATAGATTTTTAGAGCATAGTGAAATAAATGGTAAAAAATTCATATGATAGTAAATTAGGATTTTACTTATTATTTACAGTATTAGAAATTCCTAATATATCAAAAAAAGTAATAATCAGGCTTGTATAACAAGCTTGAAAAATGGATTGACAGAAACGGTTTTGTTTATGATGATGACGCAGTAATTAGTTGGTTAAAATAAACTAATTAAATAATAACTTTATTAATATTCTAGAAATGTATAAAAGTATAGAAGAATGTCAATACAATGTTGATATAGTATTGCTGTTTTGATGTAATTAGAAATGCTTTATTGCATCAGAGATCATAAGCGCGAGCATTAATAAAGCAAATGGAGAAATATTGCAGCTTATATTTATGATGTATGGGGCTAATTACTTGCAATAGAAACGCTGAAGGAAGCAGGCGTATTTGGCAATATGCCTGAGCAAAATCAAATTTTATTTTTTAATAAATGTTTAAGTATTTTATTTTAATCAGAAGAAATGGTTTTAGAGATTTTTGAGAGATTGAAAGCAGTTTTGTTACTCTTACTCCGTTATTTAAGGCGCGAATTCTTATACTTTTGAAATGAAGACGGAACGGTGTATTGGAATTATAAATATTTACATTTGCGAGGTATAAAATGAAAGTCATAGAGTTTTCAAACAGAGAAGATATTTATGCAGAACAAATAGACGGCAGTGATAAGTGGTTTTACTGTCAAGTTCCTAATAGTGTTTATCCTGATGATTTACTGGATACAGATTATGAATTTGAAGGTACACGATTGATTATCCTCAATATTCAAGGGGAAATGTATGAGCCTATTAAAAGGGAAAAGAATGTTTATTTAAGCAACCCGTTTTATAATGTAGACGAAAGCGAATTTTTGGTTATTAGAATTGATTTTAATAATCAAGTTATACAGTTAATAAAATTCAGCACAATGCTAATTGATGATCCAACAGTGATTTTCGAAATGCCATTGCAAAACGGCGGAGATTTGATAAATCTTTTAGTTGTAAGAAACTCAGATATTCTTGCAAAATATGAAGATGAAAAATTTAACATGTTCTATCCATATAAAACAAGTTTTAATTTAGAAGAAAAAGAGAGCGTTTATGCAGTAAATAACGATAAGTTTATTTGCTCAAGATGGTTTGAAAATCCTGATTACAAGGAAGAAATTATTACGAGAAGTATTCCTGATGGTAAAATAATAGATAGGAAACCAGGCTATGCAGAAATAATGCCAAACGGCGAGCTTTGGCTTTTGACGAAATAATATTGACTTTTTAATTTATGATAATCATAAAGAATAGAGATAAATGTATTTCACAAAGAAGAAACTTTTGAATTTAGCAAGCAACAAACAATTTTATTAAAGTAAATCAAAATCCAACTTATCAAAGAGTTCAAATTTTTATGTCCAAATTCAGGCAAAAGGCAGGTAGACAAAATCTACCTGCCTTTATCTTTATGGCTATAATTATTTTAAAATATCATAATCCATTTTACAAGCGCAGTCAGAAAACGGCTGAAAAC
>URGA01000032.1 GCA_900547275.1 uncultured Oscillospiraceae bacterium
ACTCCGCTTGAAAAACGAAATCAGTTTGTTGCTTAAATTTAATATTCTACCATTTAGGTGCTTTTTTGTACTGTCTGCACAATTTGGGGCAGTTCAAAAACAGCGTGCTTTTCTTAGTTATATAATGTTTTAGCAAATAAAGACTGACTTGCTGTGAACAATTCAGTTTTCTTTATCAGGTTGCAAGGTCGCCGACGATCATCATGTAGTCGCCGATCATTGCACCGAACTCAGGAGCACCTTCCATGATAAGCTGCTTATCTTTAGTCATCTGGAGCATATCACCGGTGCCGAGGAGAATCATCAGCGCGTGCTGAGCCGTATCAAACTTCATGCAGAAGAACGGCTTTGAGCGCTTATACTCGCCTCTGCCGGCTCTTGACTTACCTGCTTTAATGCGCAGATAAGCGGTACACTCGGGGTGACCCTCAATAGCCCACTGATAAACACGGTCCGGGCTCTTTGAAGTCCATTCGTGAATAGCCGGGTGGCCCATCTTGTTGAGCTGGCTGATACCGGATGAAAGCAGATAGAAATACAGCTTACTGAGCAGAAGGCAAAGCTGCTCGTCTTCCGGAGGCTCCTTTATTCCGAGAAGAGAACTCATCTTAAGCAAAACCTGCATAAATTTCAGAAATTTGCCGAATGATTTAATCTTCATTTTAGGAAGAGCAGACATATTGCCCTTCATAAAAGCATTCATTTTTTCAAGGGAGGAGAACTGAAGCTCAGCGTCAATTTTCTCCTGACCCAGATATTCGCCCAGTTTTACGGTCCATTCGCCGTTTTCCACGATGAAATGAACAGCCTCTTTGTCCTCGGCGTTCGCCATTGCGGACACCTGGTAAACAGCGTTGACACCTTCAAACTTTTTCTTCAGTTCGGGCACGTCGGTGGCAATAGTCTTCATCAGCGGAAGGGCGCCTGCCATAAACACCTTATTGGTGTAACGGGTTTCGTCACTTGCCATAATAGCACATCCTTTCTGTAGATTTCAAAGTTTTGAACGTCATTTAGAATTCATCGTCCCAAGCGTCATCAGCTTCAAAATCAGCGTGCATAACTTCGGCAATGGCGTCAGCAATACCGTTGGCGTCAATCTTAGCGATGGACATAAGGTCTTCGTGAAGACCGATAGTTGAGAATTCGTCCTGATGGCCGAGCATCTTCATTGCGCAGGCTTTACCGCTCTTTGCAACAACTTCTGCAACAGCAGTGCCGAGACCGCCCATAACAGTGTGGTCCTCAACAGTGATGATACGTCTTGTGTCCATAATAGCGGACATAACGGCTTCTTCATCAATAGGTTTGATAGTGTGCATATTAAGCACTCTAACCTTGATGCCGGCGTCAGCTTCAGCCATCTGAGCAGCCTGCATTGCCTGGTATACGCATGAGCCGCAGGCGATAACGGTAATATCTGTACCGTCGTTCATAAGCTTTGCTTTGCCTACCTCAAATGTGCATTCCTCAAGGTTCTTATAAATAATCTGGTCAAATCCGCGGTTGATACGAATATATACAGGGCCGGGATAGCTGTAAGCAGCCTTAACTGCGTGGTAAGTTTCAGCGCCGTCGCAGGGGCAGATAACAGTCATATGAGGCAGAGAACGCATGCACGCCATATCGATAAGAGCGTGGTGGGTTGAACCTGCCTGGCCGAATGATGTTCCGGCATGAGTTGCAATAATCTTAACAGGAACGTTCTGATAGCAGATATCAGTATGTATCTGGTCAAGAGAACGGGCAGCAGTAAAGATAGCAAATGTTGATGCGAAAGGAATAAGTCCGTTCTGGGCCAATCCGGCAGCAACGCCGAACATGTTCTGCTCCGCGATACCTACGTTAAAGAATCTGTCCGGAAATTTTTCGCCGAACATACCGATTTTAGTTGACTTTGCAAGGTCTGCGGTAAGCGCGACAACTTCGGGATGTTCTGCACCGAGTTCGCAAAGAGCCTTACCGTAATATTCAGCCGTAGAGAGGGCTGTGGTTTCAGTCATAGTATAGGTCATTCCGCTTGCCATCTCTTAACCCTCCTTTTCTGCACGAGCGCAGCGCTGTGCATAATATTTATCCAAGCTGTCGTAACAAGCCTTTGTTTTTTCGTCATCAAGAGCACCATAATGCCAGTGGTAATCGTCTTCCATGAAGTCGATGCCAGCGCCTTTGAATGTATCCATAATAATTGCGTAAGGTTGAGTGCCTCCGTTTTTATGGTTGTTAATAGCGTCCTCGATAGCGTCGTTGAGTTCTTTCATGTTCTGACCGTCGATACGCTTAACTTTGAAGCCGAAAGCGTCAAACTTCTTATCAAGAGGTTCAACCTTCATTTCATCGTCAACACGGCCGTCGATCATGCACTTGTTGTTATCAACAAGTACTACAACGTTTGAAAGCTTGAACTGAGCCGCAGTCATTGCAGCCTCCCAGTTTGAGCCTTCGTTCAGCTCGCCGTCGCCTGTAAGGCAGTAAACCATATAGTCAATTTTCTTAACGCGGCCTGCAAGAGCAAAACCGTCAGCAAGAGAAAGGCCGTGGCCGAGAGAACCGGACGAGCAGTCGATACCCTTAATCTTGTTTTTGTCAAGGTGCATACCGAACTTTGAACCTGTAAGGTTAAAGTTGTGGAGACCCTCAACATCCATAAATCCGTAGTCGCAAATTACGGGACCGTAGCCTACCGCCGCATGGCCTTTTGAAAGAACAAAGCGGTCTCTGTCCTCCATATCCGGATTGTTGACATCCAGTTTCATGAAACGGTGATAGAGTATAGTCATAGCGTCCATCGCGCTCATTGCGCCGCCGATATGGCCTGAACCGCCCCAAACGGTGGTCTGAACTGTCAGGCGTCTGAGTTCATCCGCCTTTTTTTCAAGGCGCAGCCATTCCGCTTTGTCAAATGGCTTGTAGTCTGCTGGCATAAATTTTCCTCCTTAAAAATATATTAAAAATTCTACCCCAAATTATTTAAGTCCGGGAATTTCCGGATGATTTGCCGCAACAACGCCGAACGCGTCCTCAGCAATATCGATTGCAAGTTTAATGTCGTCGTCAGTTACAGCGGCGTTGATGAAGTGGTTGTGGTGAGAAGCAAGGAACAGTCCGCGGCTTACGCACTCTGCGATCCACTCCTGATGGAGCATAAGGCTATCGTCGTTTGCTATTCTGAGATAGAACAGCGCCGGCTCACCGGATACAACCAAATCAAATCCGTGCTCTTTACCTGCGGCAACGAATCCGTCAGTCAGTTTTGTTCCCTTTTCACGGAACATTGTGGGAATATCAAGCTTCTTCATCTTCGGAATGCAGGCAAGGCATGCCGCAAACGGCTCAGCGCTCATCCAGTAAGAACCTGTATAAACAACTGAAGAAGCAGTATTTTTCATATGCTCCTGACCGCATACAGCTGACATATTGTAGCCGTTTGCAAGAGCTTTACAGAAGCAGATAAGGTCTGCTTTGATACCGTAATAATGGTCTGAACCGGCAATATCAAGGCGGAAGCCTGTACGAACGTCATCGAAAATAAGAACCATTCCGTGGTCGTCGCAGAACTTGCGGACAGCTTTCCACTGCTCGGGAGTTGCGCAAACGTTATCCTTAAAGTTACCGTGGTCGTAGGGCTGAGCGATAAGTCCGGCAAAGTCGCCGCCGGCTTCGTCGTAAGCCTTCTGCATTGCGTCCAGATCAAACCAAGGAACAACAACGTTGTTTTCAACTTCTTCGGGAAGAATACCGGGATAGTCAACTTTCTGAGCCCACTGGAAATCGCCGTGGTAGTAGCCCTTGAAGAACATCATCTTCTTTTTGCCTGTATGGGCACGGGCGCACATTACAGAAAATGTTGTTGCGTCTGAACCGTTCTTCATAAAGAAAGCCCAGTCTGCTGAAGCTACTGTATCTTTAAGCATTTCAGCACACTCTACCATCTTGTAAGACGGAGAAGTTGTGCAGTTGCCGATTTTAAGCTGCTCCATTGCCGCAGCGTCTACATCGTCGTCGCAATAACCGAGAACGTTGGGACCGTAAGCGCACATAAAGTCAAGATATTTGTTGCCGTCAACATCCCAGAAATATGTACCTTTAGCTTTCTGAGACATAAGAGGCCACTTAGTTATAGGCAGGAACAAACCTTCCGACGGGCCGAGATGACCGTAAACACCGGAGGGAATCGCGTTAAGCGCGCGGTTAAACCATTCCTGGCTTTTTTCATGTTTATATTCAGGGAATTTACTCATAATTGTCTGCCTCCTTAACCAAGATAAACCGCAACTCTGTCAAGAATACGGTTCAAGTTATCTACCATGGAAATCATACCCGACATATAAATCTTGCCTGCGCAAAGTTCAGCCATTGTTGAAGCTGTACCGGTGAACAGACCGTATGCCAAGTCAATGTCTGCAAACTCCATGATTGCTCTGGGTGTCTGCGCCTTTTCTTTAACAGTTCTGAATGTGTGGTTGCTAACGCGGATAGTAGCGTAGCAAACATCCTTAATGCCCATTGAAACGTCGCCGTCAACAGTATAAAGGGCAGACTGCTTTGAAATGCTGTCTGAATTTGCAAGAGCTGAAATAGCGCCTGCAATAGTATAGAAAGTAAGGATTGTTGATTCCTCAAAGAACGCTCTGTCCTTAAGATTTTCTTCATTAGGTCTAAGCAGTTCAGTCATGCGGTTGGTCAGTTTTGTAAACGGACCAAGCAGGAACGACAGAACCTGAACGGCGCCTTTAACAGGAACACCGGGCTTTGACTCATCAATAAGAGCGTTAAACTTTTCAGGACTGCTGAAATTCATCTTGCAGGTGCATCCGTAACTGCCTTCTGACATTTTGCAGCCGTCGTTAGTGAAATTGAATGTGCAGCAGGGTCCGTCAGTAACGTCGAAGCAGAGTGAAACCGGCTTCTTGAGTTCCTTCAGAATAGCTTTTGCTTCATCGTCAATTTCGCAAAGGTTCTCCAGAGTGGCAAGCACGCCGTACATATTGACGTATGCCATAGCTTTTGCTTCTTTCAAAATAATTCCTCCTCAATGATACGCCTGCAATGCAGACTGGATAATACAGGCACCTCCCTGCTCTCAGACCGAGCGGCAACCTAATATAAATATATATGTATATAATAATCAAAATACATATACAAAATATATGTTAATTATAGCACATATGATTAGACAAGGTCAACATCAAAGTAACCAAAAGAATGGTTACATTTTAGTGAAAATAACAAAATATCAAGGGCTTAATCGACACAAATCCATAAAAACATAAATAAGCCGCATGAAACCATTGCTGCGGTATCATACGGCTTAAATTAAAACGATATAATTATACTTTTTCAGGCATTATTTAAGAAGGAAACCTATCTTTTTCATAGCTTTGTTAAGAGTGCGGGAAGAAACCTGCATAGCGCGTTCAGCACCCTTTGTCCAGCACTCCTGAAGGTATGCTTTATCGCTCATGTACTGGTTGAATTTCTGCTGTACGGGCTCAAGTTCGGCAACGACTGCCTCGCCAACGGCTGTTTTGAAATCACCGTAGCCCTTACCTGCAAACTCTGCTTCAATCTCATCAAAAGACTTACCAGTAACTGCGCTGTAAATCGTCATAAGATTGTTAATTCCGTCCTTGCCTTCGGCATAATGGACGCTCATCTCACTGTCGGTTACCGCAGACTTAAACTTCTTCATGATAACAGAAGCGTCATCAGTCAGATAAATAGTGCCTTTGGGGTTCGGGTCTGATTTGCTCATCTTGCGGGTTGGGTCTGCAAGGCTCATTACCCTTGCGCCGTTTTTCGGAATATAAGCGTCCGGAACTGTAAAAACATTCCCGTAAACTCCGTTAAAACGCTCCGCGATATCACGGGCAATCTCAAGATGCTGTTTCTGGTCGGCCCCCACAGGAACTATATCAGACTGATAAAGCAGAATATCCGCCGCCATAAGGCATGGATAAGTGAAAAGGCCAGCGTTTACGTTATCGGCGTGCTGTTTTGACTTATCCTTAAACTGGGTCATTCGGGACAGCTCACCGAACTGGGTGTAGCAGTTAAGGATCCAGCCCAGCTGAGAGTGGGTTGGAACATGGGACTGAATAAACACAATACCCTTATCCGGGTCAAGGCCGAGAGCAAGGAGCATTGCGTAAAGTTCGGTGGTCTGCTTGCGGAGTTTCTGGGGATCCTGTCTTACCGTAATGGAATGCAGATCGGCAACTCCGTAAATTGTATCATATTCTTCCTGAAACGCGCTCCAGCCTTTCATTGCGCCGAGATAATTTCCCAGCGTCGGAATTGAGGTGGGCTGAATCAGTGAGAGACTTCTTTTCTTTCTTTGTGTTTTAACTTCTTCGGACATAGCTATTCTCCAATATTTTTAGGAATTCTTAATATCAGCCGCAACTTGGCCGAGACGGGCAAGACCTTCTTTAATGGCCTCGTCAGACGGAGTTGAAAAATTAAGCCTGATATAGTGACACTCACGGGTATCATCTGTTAAAAATGCGTTTCCGGGCACACCAGCCACTTTCTTTTCAACGCCTCTCTTACAGAAATCAAGCATATCAACATCATCCGGCAGTTTGCACCAGACGAAGAGACCGCCCTCGGGTCTTACATACTCAACGAAACTGCCGAGTTCCTTATCAATGCAATTGCAGATAAGATCCAGTTTCTTGCGATAGATATTTCTAATCTTTTCTATATGCTTTGCAACGTCATACTTCGTCAGCCATTCGTAAACGATAAGCTGGTTGAGCATTGCCGTATGGACGTCCGACGCCTGTTTTCCAACCGTCATCTTTGCAAGTATCGGTTTCGGCGCTATGCAGTAAGCAACTCTGAGACCCGGTGAAAGAATTTTTGAAAACGAGCCGGCATAAACAACAATATCTTCTGTGTCCATACTCTTCAGCGTTGGCACGGCAGTGCCTGCAACACGAAGTTCGCCGTAAGGATTGTCCTCAAGTATGATTACGCCGTACTTATTGGCGAGTTCATACATTTTTCGGCGCTTTTCAAGGCTCATTGTTGTTCCCGACGGGTTCTGAAAATTCGGAATAGTATAAATAAATTTCGCGTTTGGAGTTGTCTTAAGAGCTTCTTCCAGCGCTTCCATATTCATTCCGTCCGCTTCTACAGGAACACCTTTAAGCTTACATCCGTAAGAGCGGAAGCAATTTAGCGAACCGATAAACGACGGCTCTTCACAGATAACCGTGTCACCCTCGTTGCAAAGGACTTTTGTTACCAGATCCATAATCTGAGTAGCACCGCTGACGATAAGCACTTCGTCAGCAGAAGCGTTTATATTTTCCCGTTCTTTCATCCACTGCGCCATTTTTTCTCTGAGCGGCTGATATCCTTCTGAAACGCCGTACTGAAGAGCGTCGATAGGATGTGTAGCCAAAATATCCGCAGTTATCTCGCGCACTTCGTCAACAGGAAACGCGTCCGGAGCGGGATTGCCCGCCGCAAGCGGAATTATCGCAGGGTCAGCAGTCGCCTTCAGAATTTCTCTGATAGCGCTGGGCTGAAGTGATGATATTTTATCGGAAAAAATGTATTCCATGGGTTTTGATCGCTGTCCTTTTTAAGAAAATAAAGATATAACAAATCCTGCCAGAATTTCGGCATTGTTTGTTTTAGTATTTTCAACGTACTTATTTTTGAACGCGAAAAGGCATTCGTAATCGTACGCCTGTGTCCGTATCGCCTTGAGAAGTTCTTCTCCGTCCTCAAAAACGGCAGAGGGCATCTCTGTTTTCAAATCAATATTAAGTCCCCTGTCGCGGCTGTAAAGGTCATAATCGGGCACAAAGAAATAAAGCGGCTTCATAAGAAGCGCGGCTTCAAACGCACAGGCAGAATAATCGGTAACAATAACATCCGCCATCTGCATTAAATCACAAGTTGAATAACTGCCGTTAACAGAATAATCGCCGTCGCGTCTTACTTTACTGAGAGGATGAGCGCTTATTATCAGGCGATATCTCGTTTCATCTGAAAAAGCGGCTTTCAGTTCCTCGGCAACGTATGCTTCCCTGTCTCTGAAAGTAGGGAGATAAAGCACCGTCTTTTTTTCACCCAGGTCGGGATTTTCAGAATAAAACTTCTGGGCGTGTCCCGGCTGAGGAGTAAGGATACGGTCTACTCTAGGCAGTGAACATATTTTAATTCTATCGGCTGAACAGCCGAACGCTTCCATATAAAATTTTGCCGCGGCAGCTGAAGGTGCCAGAACATAGTCATAATTTTTATGCATACGCATTGCGCGGCTGACTTTCTCGTCTCTGCCCTCTTTTGTTCCGAGAGACTGAAGGCCGAACTTCTTAACCGCTCCCAGAGCGTGCCACATCTGGATAACTTTTACTTCTTTTCTGTGGCTCAGGCATGATACGGCAATGGAATATGTGTCAACGATAACCACCTGAGAATTGGCAATCGCGCGCATATCGCCGAGAATATGAAAAGCGTATTTGATTTTTTCGGCAAAGCCCTCCTCCATCATCATAAGCCTGAAAACCTGAGGAGTGCCCGGGCTGTTTTTTTCAATAGCCCGGGACAAAAGCTCCATATCAAGACTTTTTTCATTGCTCTGACGAGAGAGATAAAGCACCTGCCGTTTTGGCTTGCTGAAAGCTTTTATCGGCGCATAAATAATCCTCAAAACAGCTTTAAGCAAAGCGATGGCAAAAACTTTCATATTTTAAAATCACGCCTCGTAAAGAGGATATTTCTTGCAGATCTCCGCAACGCCTGCGGCAATCTTTTCCTTTGAATTTTCAAAATCATTAACCGCAAGATAGATATATTCGGCAATCTTATCCATATCTTCGGTATTAAGACCTCTTGTTGTAGCGGCAGGAGTTCCGATACGAACACCTGAAGTAACAAACGGTGAAAGAGGCTCGTTTGGTACTGTGTTCTTATTAAGAGTAATATGAACCTCGTCAAGGCGATGCTCAAGTTCTTTACCGGTAACGTCTGTTCCGATAAGGCTCAGGAGCATAAGGTGGTTGTCAGTTCCGCCTGAAACAAGATTTAGACCTCTGTCTGTAAGACCCTTTGCAAGAGCTTTAGCGTTATCAACAACACGCTGCTGATATTCTTTGAACTCGGGCTTAAGAGCTTCGCCGAAGCAAACAGCCTTTGCGGCGATAACGTGCATAAGCGGACCGCCCTGTGTACCCGGGAACACAGCGGAATTAAGTTTCTTGATAAGATACTCATTGTTGCAGAGAATAAGACCGCCTCTGGGTCCGCGGAGTGTCTTATGAGTAGTTGTTGTTACAACGTCGGCATAAGGCACCGGATTCTGGTGAAGTCCGGCTGCAACAAGACCGGCGATGTGAGCCATATCTACCATCAGCATTGCGCCGTTGGCATGAGCAATGTCAGCCATTCTCTTGAAGTCGATTTCTCTTGGATAAGCAGAAGCACCGGCAACAACGAGTTTCGGTTTAACTTTATTTACCTGCTTTGCAAGTTCTGCATAATCAATAAATCCTTCGTCGTTTACGCCGTAAGGAACAAAGTTAAAATACTTACCGCTGATATTAACGGGTGAACCGTGGGTAAGGTGGCCGCCGTTGTCAAGGCTCATGCCCATAACGGTATCGCCCGGTTTAAGCAGAGCAAAATAAACTGCAGTATTTGCCTGGGCGCCTGAATGGGGCTGAACGTTGGCATAATTAGCGCCGAACAGCTTGCAGGCACGCTCAATAGCAATATTTTCAACTACGTCAACATACTGGCATCCGCCGTAGTAACGCTTTGAAGGCAGTCCCTCTGCATATTTATTTGTAAGTACAGAGCCCATTGCCGCCATAACCTGAGGTGATACAAGGTTTTCCGAAGCAATCAGTTCAATATTGCCGCGCTGACGGTCAAGTTCTTCCTGCATTGCCTTGGCAACTTCCGGGTCGGTTGTATTTACAAGGCCGATGGAATCGTAGTAATCTGAAAACATTTTATTTTCCTCCGCTTATTTATATTTTTTATTTATATATGATACCATAATTATAAGCAATATACAACAGAAATTTCCTTATAAATATGCAAACTGCAAGCTAATAACGGTATATAATTAATTTACTCTTGATAATAGCCGCCTGTTGTGATAAAATTTATAGGAATTTTGAATAGTAAGTTAATTAAGAGCCGCGGGCTAATCAGTTAAAATACGAATTATCGTCTGCCTGCAGCCGGAAAGGATAGGGATATTATTATGAGCGGACATTCCAAATGGAGCACTATAAAACGTAAAAAAGGCGCAAACGACGCCGCAAGAGCAAAAGTTTTTACAAAAATCGGCCGTGAGCTTGCAGTAGCCGTTAAGCAGGGCGGACCTGACCCGAACGTTAACTCAAAGCTGAAGGATATTATCGCAAAAGCAAAGCAGAACAACGTTCCCGGCGACAATATTGACCGTATGCTCAAAAAGGCCGCAGGTGAAACAGACACCGCTAACTACGAAGAAATCATTTATGAAGGATACGGACCCAGCGGCGTTGCCGTTGTCGTTGAAGCGCTTACGGACAACAGAAACCGTACTGCGGGCGAAGTTCGCCATTACTTTGACAAGGCCGGCGGAAACATGGGCACTCAGGGTTCTGTTACTTTCATGTTTGGCCGCGAAGGCGTTATCGTTATTGAAAAAGAAGACGTTGACCCGGACAAGCTTATGGAAGACGCACTTGAAGCAGGCGCAACCGATTTTCTCACTGACGATCAGGACATTTTTGAAATTCGCACAGAGCCAAACGACGTAGGAGCAATCCGCGAGGAATTAGAGGGCAAAGGCTACCACATTATTTCCTCAGAGCCGGCGTATATCCCCTCAACAACAGTTCGTCTTGAAAGCGAAGAGGATATGCAGAAGATGGCAAGAATGATTGAAATGTTTGAAGAGAACGACGACGTTCAAAACATCTGGCACAACTGGGAAAACGAAGACGAATACGAAGGCTGATAACCTTTTAAACATAAAAAAAGCGCACACCAAACGGTGTGCGCTTTAATTTTTTATAATTACTTTTTCTTGCCTGTTTTTTCTTCATAAACCGCAGTAACTGAGTCAACGTCGCCCTGAGCAATTATCTTGCCTTTTTCAAGCAGAATTGCGGTATCGCAAATATCTTTTACCTGCTGAATATTGTGGGAAACGAACAGCACGGTTACGCCTTTATCAAACATTGACTGAACCTTAGCAAGGCTCTTTTTGCGGAAACGGGCGTCGCCTACTGACAATACTTCGTCAAGTATAAGAATATCGGGCTCAACGGCAGTTGCTATTGAGAAACCGAGACGTGCCTTCATTCCTGAAGAATAGTTTTTCAGCGGAACGTCAATAAACTTGCCAAGTTCTGAAAAGGAGACGATCTCGTCATACTTCTTTTCAAGATAGTCACGGTCATAGCCGAGAATAGCGCCGTAAAGGAAAATATTTTCCTTACCGGAATAGTTGGGGTCAAAGCCGGCTCCCAGTTCAAGCAAAGGAGCGATTACGCCTTTCTTTTTAACCGTTCCCGATGTGGGCTTATAAACTCCTACGATTGTTTTAAGCAGCGTGCTCTTTCCGGCTCCGTTAAGGCCGAGAATAGCCAAATGCTGACCCTTTTTAACATCAAAACTAATGTTGTCAAGAGCATAGAATTTTTTATATTCCAACTGCTTTTTAAGAAGTTTGATAATATATTCCTTTAAGTTGTCAACCTTTTCCTTGTTCAGGTTAAACGCCATAGTAACGTTCTGAACGGAAATTACTACATCATCATTCATGATTTTATCATCCTTTAGCGTTTTTTCCGGTTAACCGGGCGGCGATGGCAATAATAACAGAAAGTACTACAAGTCCCGCTCCTGCCGCAAGATTTATATACAGGCAGTCAGCAACATATTTCGTTACAGCCTGAGAGATATACTCCGGAAAGAAATAAAATTCTTTCTGGCTTTTATATATCATCATTACTGATGTGAAAATAAGGGTCGTAAATCCGGAAGCGCATACCGCATCGCTTACAAAGACCGCACAGCGGCGTCTGCCGCCGCAAACCTTTATCAGTGCGGCAACGCTGGCGGCGCAAAGAAGCGCTCCGGCAACAACGCCGCAAACAGAAGCTTTTGCGCTTATGTCTGAAAACTGACGAAGATTGTCAATATAAACAAATTCGACCCTGGACGTAAGATAATCTGAAAACTCTTGTTCAAACTGTTTTTCACCCTCCGGTGAACTTACGCCTGCAACTGAAACGGCGTTTTCAGTAAGTTTTGCAGAAATATCACTGATTTTCTGCTGATAATCACTGTCGCCTTTCAGCTTCAATTTATTATTTACATATGAATTGACGGTATTCCTGATGTCTTCTTTCTCTACCGCGTCTGCCGCTGTTTCATCTATTCCATACTCAAGGCAAAGGTCCTGAGCGTAAAGATGAGCGTCGTTGTAAAGTCCGTCAACGTAAACATCGCCGGTAAACGCCGCCGAAATCCTGCTGCTGTTTCCGAAAACAGCACCTACAAGAATAGACAAAACCGTTATGCTGACAAACACAAAGAGAAGAAATGACCAGATATAAGGCAAAAATCGCGAGCGTGAATTATTTTTCATTCTGGTTCACCTCCACAGCCGGTCCTGACGCTTTTTCGCAGAAAACGTAATAACGCTGGTTTTCTGTTTTTGAAAAAGCAGTCTTCGGATATGTGCAAAACAGAATCAACTTTTCACGGTCTATTGCCATTGTATCAACAGACTCATCGGATTTCTTAACAGCCGTTTCGGTCACACGGTATGTAAACTGGCCCCAGTTTGTAGACAGGGTAAGCATATCGCCTTTTTTCAGTTTGTCAATATTCTTAAACCATGTGGAATTATAGCCGGAAAGAACGGTGGTTGAACCGTAACCCGGCAAGCTGTAATCCGTTGACGCCGCGGCTCCCGCGCGCATACAAATTCTGTTTGCGCCATAATAAACCGCGCAGTCAATATCTGCGCTTTCACTTGTCAGTCTGCCGAACTGCTGACCGCCGGCAACGCTCTGCTTGTCCACAATGCCGAAAGTATTCGGCATCGGGTCAAAATCATTGCTGAGCTTCAAATCGCTTTCCGCCATGGAAAGCTGGCTCTGTGCAGTGTGGACGGTGTCTGTTGCAAAATCGATACCCAGAAACCACATAGGAACGGATACCGCGCCTGCAATAAGTACAAACACCGCAACAATCAGCAGATGGCGCAAAATCTTTGCACCGGAAATATTTGCCTTTCCATCTTTCATCTGTTAGTCCTCAAATACAGCGCCTCTTGAACCGCTTGTAACGTGCTGAGCATAGCGCTTAAGATAACCAGAAAGTTCCTGAACAGGAGGTGTCCACTTCGCTCTTCTCTCAGCCAGTACTTCGTCTGAAACGTTTACGCGAAGAACTCTTGCGGGAATGTCGATCTCAATTTCATCGCCGTCCTCAACGAGAGCGATTGTGCCGCCCATAGCAGCCTCAGGGCTTACATGGCCGATTGACGCGCCTCTTGTAGCGCCTGAAAAACGTCCGTCAGTAAGCAATGCAACGCTGTTGCCAAGGCCCATACCGATAATAGCCGATGTGGGAGAAAGCATTTCGCGCATACCGGGTCCGCCCTTCGGTCCCTCGTAACGGATAACTACTACGTCGCCGGCAACTACCTTGCCGCCTGTAATAGCTTCAATGGCTTCTTCTTCTGAATTATAGCATTTTGCAGGGCCTTTGTGCTGCATCATTTCAGGCAGAACTGCGCCCTTCTTTACAACTGAGCCTTCCTCTGCAAGATTGCCCCAGAGAACAGCAATACCGCCGTCCTGGCTGTAAGGATTTTCAAGAGTGTGGATAATTTTTCCGTCTGCGTCGGGAGCGTTTGCAATTCGGTCTGCAACCGTGCCGCTGACAGTAAGAGCGTCTGTGTTGATCATGCCGCCCTTTGCCAGTTCTTTCATAACGCTCTGAATTCCGCCCACCTCATCAAGGTCAGTGATGAAGATAGAGCCTGCAGGATTGAGCTTGCAGATCTGGGGTGTCTTTCTGCCGTAAGAGTCAAGAGTTTTAAGGTCGATATCGTGACCCGCTGCATGAGCAATGGCAGTAAGATGAAGGATAGTATTTGTTGAACAGCCGATAGCCATATCTGTACGCATTGCGTTTTCAATTGACTTTTCGGTAATAATGTCAGATGGCTTAATGTCGTCGCGAAGCAAATCCATAACGCGCTCACCTGCCATCTTTGCAAGGCGCAGACGCTTGCTCATTACTGCAGGAATAGTGCCTGTGCCCGGAAGTGACATACCGATTGTTTCGGTAAGGCAGTTCATTGAGTTTGCAGTGTACATACCTGAGCATGAACCGCAGGTTGGGCAGGCTGTGAAAGCGCAGCTTTCAAGATTGGCTTCTGTCATTCCGCCGACATTGTACTTGCCGATGTATTCAAACATTTCGGACAGGCCGATACCGGTGTCTGTTTCAGTGCTCTTGCCGGGAAGCATCGGGCCGCCGCTGATGAAGATACAGGGCAGATTAAGTCTGCAAGCCGCAAGAAGCATTCCGGGAACGATCTTGTCGCAGTTGGGAATAAACACGATGGCATCCAAAGGATGAGCAGTAAGCATAACCTCAATGCTGTCAGCGATAAGTTCACGGGAGCAAAGGCTGTACTTCATGCCCTTATGGTTCATTGCGATACCGTCGCAAACGCCGATTGTGTTGAATTCAAAAGGAACGCCGCCTGCGTTGCGGATACCGGCTTTAACCTGCTCTGCGATTTTGTCCAGATGCATATGGCCGGGAATATAGTCGCTCTTTGAGTTAACAACGGCTACAAACGGTCTTTTCATTTCGAGTTCGTCAATGCCGAGAGCTCGCAAGAGAGAACGGTGGGAGGCTCTTGACGGCCCCTCCTTGATTAAATCTGATCTCATGATAAACTCCTCAAAGTAAATTACAATTCATATCTTAGTTAAGAGATTTCATTGTGGGGA
Source organism: uncultured Oscillospiraceae bacterium (assembly GCA_900547275.1). Classification (GTDB taxonomy): domain Bacteria; phylum Bacillota; class Clostridia; order Oscillospirales; family Acutalibacteraceae; genus CAG-217. The sequence continues at coordinate 15,003 of URGA01000032.1, forward strand.
AAAGAAGAACATCGCGGATAGCGGGAGAATCGGTAAGAAGCATGCACATACGGTCGATACCGAAGCCGATACCTCCTGTGGGCGGCATACCGATTTCGAGTGCGTTCAGGAAGTCCTCGTCTGTGTGGTTAGCTTCCTCGTCGCCCTGAGCGAACATTTCCTCCTGAGCCGCAAAACGTGCGCGCTGGTCGATAGGATCGTTAAGCTCTGAATAAGCGTTTGCCATTTCCCAGCCGTTCATAAAGAACTCAAAACGCTCAACGTAATTCGGGTCAGATGGTTTCTTCTTTGTAAGAGGTGAAATCTCAATCGGGTGGTCCATAACGAAAGTGGGCTGAATAAGGTGTTCCTCAACATACTCTTCAAAGAACAGGTTGAGAATATCGCCCTTTCCGTGGCGCTGTTCATACTCTATCTCGTGCTCGTCAGCAAGTTTTCTTGCCTCTTCGAGAGTGTGGACTTCGTTAAAATCAACGCCTGAATATTTCTTAACAGCGTCAAGCATGGTTATACGCTCAAATGGCTTTGAAAGATCCATTTCCACGCCGTTATAAACAATTTTCTGGGTGCCGAGAACTGCCTGGGCAACGTGGCGGTAAAGACGTTCCGTAAGGTCCATCATGCCGTTATAATCGGTGTATGCCTGGTACAGCTCCATAAGAGTAAACTCAGGATTATGACGGGTGTCAACACCTTCGTTTCTGAATACTCGGCCAATTTCGTAAACGCGTTCAAGGCCGCCGACAATCAATCTCTTAAGATAAAGCTCAAGGGAAATTCTCATCTTAAGGTCTTCGTTAAGAGCATTGAAGTGGGTCTCAAAGGGACGGGCAGCAGCGCCGCCTGCGTTTGCGACAAGAATAGGAGTTTCAACCTCCATAAAGTCTTCCGTATCAAGGAACTTGCGTATTTCCTTAATGATATTTGAACGCTTTACAAACGTATCGCGAACTTCCGGGTTCATTATCAGGTCAAGATAACGCTTTCTGTAACGTGTATCCGTATCCTGAAGACCGTGGAATTTTTCAGGCAGAGGAAGCAGGCTCTTTGTAAGAAGCGTCAGTTCCTTGGCGTGAACAGATATCTCACCGGTTCTGGTTTTAAACACATATCCGGTTACCTGAATAATATCGCCGATATCCCACTTCTTGAATTCCTTGAATTCTTCTTCGCCCACGTCGTTCATGCGGACATATACCTGCATTCTTCCCTTGCGGTCGCTTATATCAATAAAGTTCGCCTTGCCCATATCGCGGCGAGACATTATTCTGCCGCAAAGGGTAACGTCTTTTTCTTCAAGTTCTTCGAAATTTTCGCGTATCTCGTCGGTATGATGAGTCTGCACGGCTTTTGTAATTGTAAATGGGTCTTTACCCGCCTGCTGAAGCGCCTCCAGCTTATTAAGTCTGATCTGGCGAAGTTCATTTTCTGACAAAACCACTTCTGCCATTGCCATGGGAGCCGCGTTTGCATTATTGCCGATCTGTTCGATTACTGCAAGAGCTTCTTCTTCGCTTTCCGCAGTACCGCTGAGGCAGGCCTCACCGCTCTGGAGGAACAGAGTGAATTTTACTTTATCGCCGTCTGCTTCAACGAGATATTTCGGATTTGTTTTTTCCTCATCGCCTGCAATTGCGTTTTGAACTTTCATTCTGCTGTTTTTCTTAACAGCCTTAACGCCTCTGCGGCAAGCGTCTTCTTTTTCAAATACAGGACTCTTTGCCACTGCTTTATCATCAATTCGTAATTCAAAACTGAAAGTACCATCACCGGCCTTGGTGATTTCAAACTTTCCTGCCATATTTTACCTCTTTTCGTTACTCAATCGCGTTGATTGTATAGTCAATGTTGCCGATGGGAGCTTCAACAGTTACTGTCTCGCCGATCTTAGCGCCCATAAGAGCCTTGCCCACCGGGCTTTCGTCGGAAATTTTAAATTCAGCAGGATTTGACTGTGAAAAGCCGACGATCTCATAAGTTGCCTGAACACCGTCGCTGTTGCGGGTAACGGTAACTTTTGAGCCCATGCTTACTGAATCTTTGTCTGATGTATCAATAATCTCGGCATGATCCAGCTGATATTCAAGTTCTGAAATACGAGCTTCGATCTTAGCCTGTTCGGATTTTGCTTCATCGTATTCGCTGTTTTCGGAAAGGTCGCCGTAAGAACGTGCAACTTTCAGTTTTTCAGCAATGTCAATTCTGCCTTCGGTTTTAAGTGAATCCAACTCTGCTTCCAGCTCTGCTTTACCCTGAGCCGTCATTTTAAATGTTTTTTCTGCCATTTGAATTACTCCTTAAACTACAAAATTTATTCGTTATATTATATATTATAATATAAATTCTGTCAAGAAATAAAACAGGCCGCACAATAAGTGCGGCCTGAAATCACCCTTTAATCAGTCATTAGGGATAAATTTGTCGTGAACTGCAGAAACAGCCTTGTCTGCATCGTCAGCGGAAACAAGAACGGAAATCTTGATCTCAGAAGTTGAAATCATCTGAATGTTGATATCGCGTTCATAAAGAGCCTCAAACATTTTTGAAGCAGTACCGGGGTGAGATTCCATACCAGCGCCTACGATTGAAACCTTAGCAACGTCTGTATCGCAAACGATATCCTGGAAGCCTTCCATCTCGTTATTGATAATATCAACAGCAACGGGACCGTTGTCCTTACTTACTGTGAAAGTGATATCCTTTGTGCCGTCACGGCCGACAGACTGAAGAATAATGTCAACGTTTATATTCTTCTTGCTGAGTTTTGAGAAAATCTTAAATGCAACGCCGGGAGTATCCTCCAGACCGATAATAGAAATACGAGCTACGTCTTTATCCTTTGTAACGCCTCTGATCAACATTTTTTCCATTTTTGCTACCTCCTTAACAATAGTACCCGGAACGGGATTAAGTGAAGAGAGAACCTCAAGTTCAACTCCGTATTTTTTAGCCATTTCAACAGAACGGTTATTAAGCACCTGAGCGCCAAGTGTTGCAAGCTCAAGCATTTCGTCATAAGTGATTTCCTTAAGTTTCTTAGCGTTTTTAACCTTGCGGGGATCCGCTGTATAAACGCCCTCAACGTCAGTGAATATCTGGCACTTGTCTGCGTTCAGCGCAGCCGCAATAGCAACCGCGGAAGTATCAGAACCGCCTCTTCCGAGAGTAGTAAGGTCGTCATAACGGTTAAGGCCCTGGAAACCTGCAACAACAACGATGTTGCGCTTTGCAAGTTCAGCTTTAAGACGGTTTGTTTTGATATTCTTAATTCTTGCTGCGCCGTAAACAGCATTTGTGTTAAATCCTGCCTGCCATCCGAGAAGGCTTATAACCGGAAAGCCCATTCCCTCAATCGCCATAGCAAGAAGAGAAATTGAGATCTGCTCTCCCGCTGTCAGCAGCTGGTCCATTTCACGTGCCGCTGCCTTAGGATTGATTTCCGCCGCTTTGGCAATAAGATCGTCCGTAGTGTCGCCCTGAGCGGAAACAACAACCACAACGTCATTACCCTGTTTATATGTGTCCGTAACAATACGGGCAACATTTCTTACACGTTCGGCATTCGCAACGGACGAGCCGCCGAACTTCTGTACAATCAGTCCCATATTCGCATTATCCTCCGAATCAATAATTAGTAACTTTAATAACGCTCTGAACGTTCATTCCGTCCAGACGTGATGTAAGCTCATTCTCCGTCATAGCGTCTGTGATAAACGCAACTTCGTCTGCCGGCTGGCCTCTTCTTGAGAGGAATTTAACCTCGTGGAAAGCATTTTTAACCTGAGCAGGAGCAGCCTTTGCACGAACGTAGAAAGGCATTTTTATGGTTGATTTATAGTCAACAACATAGTCCTCTTCGCCGGGTCCCCAGCCGAATACCTTGCGGCGGTTTGTGTGCTTTGCGCAATCCGCCATATCAGCAACAACTGCGGAAGCCGTGGGAAGTTTGCCGGCGCCCTGGCCGTAGAAGCATACGTCGCCAACAGCGTCGCCTCTTACAAGAATAGCATTAAACACGCCCTTTACGGAAGCGAGCTGAGAGCCGTTATAAACGATTGCAGGGCTTACGAAAGCGGCAATGTTGTTTTCATCAATATATTTGATCTGGCCGAGAAGTTTTATAACGCCGCCTGCATCTGCCGCATAAGCAACGTCCTCAAGGGTTATTTTAGTAATACCCTCAACTTCAACCTGGGAAGGATAAACGTGCTTTCCGAAAGCCAGAGAAGCAAGAATGCAAACCTTGCGGCAGGCGTCATGGCCCTCAACGTCGGCAGTAGGATCTTTTTCGGCATAGCCGTTGTCCTGGGCGAGTTTAAGAGCGTCGTCAAAACTCATATCGTCTTCAATCATCTTTGTAAGGATGAAGTTGGTAGTACCGTTCAGTATGCCGGCAACACCTTCGATATGGTTTGCGGCGAGGCACTGTGTCATGGGGCGGATAATCGGAATACCGCCGCCTACCGACGCCTCAATAAGATAGTTAACGCCGTTTTCCTCAGCGCACTGAAGAAGCTCAACGCCTTTCTGGGCAACAAGTTCTTTATTTGACGTTACAACGCTCTTTCCGCTTTTGAGAAGTTTCATTGTAAAATCAAAGGCAGGATTAACTCCTCCCATTGTTTCGGCAACGATTTTTACTTCATCGTCGTTAAGGATATCGTTAAAATCCTTTGTAAACAATTTTTCATGCTTATCGCCGGGGAAATCGCGCAAATCGAGAATATGCGCAAGTTCCAGAGCGGTACCGCCTGTTCTTTTGGATATAATATCGTTGTGCGTTTCAATAACTTCACACACACCGGAACCTACTGTTCCGTAACCCATTACTGCAACTTTCATTTTGACCTCCTGCAATTAATGTATTTATTATTTACTCAATGCGGCGCCAACAACGCCGTCTATCCGGTTAAGCCTTTGGGGCAAATCCGCAACCGGTATGCTCATCTCGGAAATACGAACAGTAACCGTAACATCTGCAACGCCGTCCTCAGGCATACTCTGATTTACCGAAAGCACATTTGTGCCTGCCTGGTATAACTCGGTCATAAACGCCGACAGCACACCGGCGCTGTCCTGAAGCTTCGCTTTCACCGTGGCGATCTCGTCGCCGCCTTCACCGCCGTATTCAAAAATCGCATCCTTGTATTTATAATATGCGCTTCTGGAAACGCCTGCCATAACAGCAGCCTCCTTTGCAGAAGCAGCTTCTCCGGTGGCAAGATATTTCT
>URGA01000033.1 GCA_900547275.1 uncultured Oscillospiraceae bacterium
CTCAAGCGAGCATATGGACAGAGCGCGCGCCGACCATATCGGTATGCTGGCAACTGCTATGAACGCTCTTGCTCTTTGCGACGCGCTTGAACAGCTGGGCGCTGATGTCCGCGTTCAGACAGCTATCGAAATGCGCCAGATTGCTGAGCCGTATATCCGCAACAGAGGAATTCGCCACCTGGAAAAGGGAAGAATTGTTATTTTCGGCTGCGGAACAGGTTCTCCGTTCTTCTCAACCGATACTGCCGCCGCTCTCCGCGCGGTAGAGATCAATGCCGATGTGCTTCTTAAGGGTACAAACGTTGACGGCGTATATAATAAAGACCCGAATAAATTTGACGACGCGGTTAAGTATGACGAGGTAACGTTCAGAGAAGTAATCAACAACGACCTGAAGGTTATGGACTCAACTGCTTTCTCCCTTTGCAAGGATAACAATATGTCTATTCTTGTATTTAATCTTGACGACCCTGACAATATCATTCGCGCTGTAAGCGGCGAACAGATCGGAACCTTGGTTAAGAATTAACAGCGATAAATACAAAGAGAGGTAAGAAAAATGGAACTCAGCGAACTCTATTCTAAAACAACAGAAAAAATGGAAAAATGCATGAACGCTCTTGAGCGCGATTACGCCGCAGTTCGTGCAGGCAGAGCAAATCCTGCCGTTCTTGATAAAGTTATGGTTGACTATTACGGAGTGCCTACTCCGATTAACCAGATGGCGGCTGTCAGCGTGCCTGAGGCAAGAATGCTTGTTATTCAGCCCTGGGATGCTTCAACGCTGAAAGAGATTGAAAAGGCTATCAATAAATCAGACGTGGGCATCAATCCCCAAAATGACGGAAAGGTTATCCGCCTTACCTTCCCTCAGCTTACTGAGGAACACCGTAAGGAGCTTACAAAGGATGTTTCAAAGCGCGGTGAGGAAGCCAAAGTTGCTGTAAGAAATATTCGCCGTGACGCTATGGACGATCTCAAAAAGATGAAGAAAGACAATGAGATTACCGAAGATGACCAGAAGGACGGCGAAAAGAAACTTCAGGACATCACCGACGATTATATCAAACAGATTGAAGATGCTGCTAAAAAGAAGGAGCAGGAAGTTCTTTCAATCTGACGAAAGGCATATTTTCAATATAAGGGCGGCTTTTCAGTCGCCCGATAATGCGTTTTAGCGGGAGTTACATTATGGCGTTGTTTTCAAAAAAAAGCAGTGAAAATGTAAATGAAACTTTTTCTGTTTTGCCCAACCACGTGGGTATCATAATGGACGGAAACGGAAGATGGGCGAAAAAAAGAGGTTTTCCTAGAACAGCCGGTCATAAGGCAGGAGGCGAAGTTTTTCGTACTATTTCCAAAGCTTGCCAGCGTATCGGAATTCCGTATGTAACCTTTTATGCTTTCTCAACGGAAAACTGGAAAAGACCGAAGCAGGAAGTTGACGCGCTGATGGGTCTTTTCAAAGATTATCTTCTTGAAGCGAAAAGCGATATTACTCAGGCCGGAGAGATAAGGCTGAAATTCATCGGCGAGCGCAGCGGCATCAGAGAGGATCTTTTGCAGCTGATGAACGAGGCGGAAGAGGAGACAGCCCACCATACAGGCACTACTGTTTATGTGGCAATAAACTACGGCGGAAGACAGGAAATTGTCCATGCTGTAAATACTCTTCTTCAGCAGGGAAAGACACATATTGAAGAAGACGACATTTCTTCCAATATTTTCACCGTTCCCGAATGCGATTTGATAATACGTCCCAGCGGCGAACAGAGATTGTCGAATTTCCTGTTGTGGCAGGGGGGGGGGGGGGGGGTGTTTGTTTGGCAGCTGTTCAATTTCCTGTTGTGGCAGGCGGCTTACAGCGAGTTTTGGTACAGCGATGTGCTGTGGCCTGACTTTACTGTAGATGATCTTTGCGAAGCGCTCAGAGCTTTTGAAAAGCGTAACCGCCGCTTCGGCGGATAAATCAAGGCGGATGATTGACCGCCGAAATAGGAGAATATTATGAAACAAAGAGTTATAACAGCCGTTGTTCTTTTGGCTGTCCTTGCCCTTGTTGTATGGCAGATCAATACGCCGCTTCTTGTGGCTGTTCTTGCTTTTCTGTCTGCCGTAGCGGCAAATGAAATAATGAAATGCGCAAAGGTGGAAAACACTTTTATCCGTGTTGTCGGAACAGCTTTTGCCTGTGTTTTCCCGTTCTTTTCTTCCGAAAAGGCGCTTGAGCCATGGGTTTCGGCAGAAATCTGGAGCAAAGTAACAGACGCGCTTCCCGGTATCGTCTATATAATTGCTCTTGTTCTTGTATTCCTGCTTGCTATGCTCAAGGGATACGCTTATACAACGTTTGAGGACGTAAGCGTTTCAGTTTTTGCTTCTGCGCTTGTGCCCTTCGGATTTTCAACAATCATCCGACTGCGTGATATGTTCCAGATTGAGCAGTTCGGAATTTACCTAATCTTTTACGGCCTTATCTGTGCACTTGCTACAGATACCGGTGCCCAGCTTACGGGCATGGCTTTCGGCAAGCACAAGATGAGTCCCAATATTTCACCGAAAAAGACAGTGGAAGGCGCTATCGGCGGTCTTATTGTATCTTTGCTGCTCAACGGCGTTGCAATAATTCTTTATAACCGTTTTGCAGACTTTAAAATGGACGAATTCGCGGCAACCGTTTTGCTGATTGCCTGCCTTCCCGTTTCGTTTATGGGCATGATGGGAGATCTCAGTGCTTCCGTGCTTAAGCGCAACTTCGGAGTAAAAGACTTCGGAAAGATCTTTCCCGGTCACGGCGGAGTTATGGACAGATTTGATTCATCTCTTTTTACTCTGCCGATTACATACGCAATTGCGATAACCGTATTTCTTAAATAATTTTCACGAGGTGATTTTGTGAAAGCCATTTCTCTTTTAGGCTCTACCGGTTCGATCGGTACCCAGAGCCTGGATGTTTGCAGAATGCATCATTACGATGTCAAATGCCTTACGGCAAATAAAAACACCGAACTTATGGAAAAGCAGATAAGGGAGTTTAAGCCCGAGGTCGTTTCCATGATGGATGAAGACGCGGCAAAGGAACTGAAAACGAGAGTTGCCGACACGTCGACAAAAGTACTTTGCGGAATGGATGGCCTTAAGGCCTGCGCTACTTATGAAGGCGCAGATACCGTGCTTAATTCGGTTGTTGGTATGGTAGGTCTTGTGCCCACCCTTGATGCGATAAAGGCTCGCAAGACTATTGCCCTGGCAAATAAGGAAACGCTTGTTGCCGGAGGCAGACTTGTTACCGATATGGCGGCAGAATACGGTGTTTCAATTCTTCCCGTTGACAGCGAACATTCTGCAATTTTCCAATGCCTTCAGGGTTCTCCTGAAAAAAAGGCGCTGAAAAAGATAATACTTACGGCGTCCGGCGGTCCTTTCTTCGGTAAGACTTCAGACGAACTGGAAAACGTTACCGCATCTGACGCGCTTCGTCATCCCAACTGGGATATGGGCGCTAAAATCACCATAGACTCCGCTACAATGATGAACAAGGGTCTTGAGTTTATTGAAGCAAAATGGCTTTTTGACGTTCCTGACGATGCAATTGAAATCGTTGTTCACCGCGAAAGTGTTGTCCATTCAGCGGTAGTTTACAGCGACAATTCCGTTATCGCTCAGCTTGGCGTTCCTGATATGAGAATTCCAATTCAGTATGCGCTTACTTATCCGAAACGCCTTGAAAGTCCCGTAAAAGAACTTTCGCTTGCTGATTACGGCAAACTGACTTTCTTTGAACCGGACTATGAAACGTTCAAATGCATCAACGTTTGTAAGGACGCAATAAGACAAGGCGGTCTTTGCCCCGCCGCGGCTAACGGAGCGAATGAAGAAAGTGTAAGACTGTTTCTTCAGGGTAAAATAAAGTTTAACGACATTGCCGTATTAAACCGTGAGGCAATGAATAACTGTAATAATAAGCAGGATTATCAGCTTGAGGATGTCCTCTCTGCTGACAGAGCTGCGAGAGATTATGTAATTGAGGCGGTTAAGTGACTTTATCATCTTTGTGGAACACGGTATACCCGATTATTATTGCAATCATATTTTTTGAACTGATTATTCTCGTTCACGAGGGCGGCCATTATTTCGCCGCCAGACTGATGAAAATAAAAGTCAACGAGTTTTCAGTTGGCATGGGACCGAAAATTTTTCAAAAAGAAAAAAACGGAACCTTGTATTCTCTTCGCTGGATACTTTTCGGCGGCTACTGCCAGATGGAGGGAGAGAGCGAAGAATCTTCTGACGAAAACGCTTTTTCAAAAAAGAGTGTTCCCGCGCGGCTTTTCGTTATCGTAGCCGGCGCGGTAATGAATTTGATTTTAGGCTTTTTAATAGTTCTTATTATCGTCTGCTCCGGAAATCTTGTGGGAACAACGACGGTGGCAAAGTTTGAAGAAAACGCTGTCAGCGCTCAAAGCGGACTTCAGGCTGGCGATAAAATAAAATCTATAGACGGAATGCGCGTGTTTACATCCACCGATGTTACAACAGGATTGTCACGCAGTGCGGACGATACGCTTACTTTCGTTGTGGAACGCGGCGGAGAAACAAAAACGATAGACGTAACTTTTGCCATGGAGACATACGAGGGCAACAGATTTGTTCAGATGGACTTCTGGCTAAAAGGCGTAGATAAAACTGTTGGCAACGTAATAAAAGAAAGTTTCATGCAGACAATTTCCTATGCAAGAATGGTCTTTCTTTCCGTTGCGGATATTATCGGCGGAAGATACGGACTGTCGGATATCAGCGGTCCGGTGGGATCCGTGTCGTACGTCAGCGAAGCCGTTAAGGTTTCAGCAACGTCGGCGCTGAGACTTATGGCTCTGCTTACTATAAACGTGGGACTTTTTAATTTGTTCCCGATTCCGGCTCTGGACGGCTGGCGGATGTTCCTGCTGATAGGCGAGGGAATGTGCCGCAAAAAAATTCCTGATAAGGCTGAATGGATAATTAACGGAGCAGGACTTATAATTCTTCTCGGATTTATGTGCATTGTAACATTCAGCGATATAACAAAACTGTTTCATTAACACTACAGGTGATTACTATGAAAAGAAGAGTCAGCAAGAAAATTAAATTAGGCAACACTTATATCGGCGGCGACAGCGAAATACTCGTTCAGTCAATGCTCAACGTGCCTTCAACAGATATTGAGGGGTCCGTAGTTCAGGCAAGAGAACTTGAAGCGGCAGGCTGTCAAGTAATCCGCTTTGCTATTCCCGATGAAGCAGCGCTTGACCTTATCGAGCCGATAAAAGAGGCGGTCAGCGTACCCCTTGTTGCTGATATACATTTTGATTACCGCCTTGCAATAGCAGCGGCGGAGCGCGGAATTGACAAAATAAGAATTAATCCCGGAAATATTGGCGACGACTCCCGCGTTAAGGCTGTTGCGGACGTTTGCCGTCAGAAGGGTATTCCGATCAGAATTGGCGTTAACAGTGGCTCTCTTGAAAAACATATTCTTGCAAAGTACGGTTCGCCGACACCTGAGGCGATGGTGGAAAGCGCAATGTATCATGCGTCGCTTCTGGAAAAATTCGATTTCGACGATATTGTAATTTCAATTAAATCAAGTAACGTGCCGACCATGATTGCCGCCTATGAACTGGCAGCTGAAAAGTGCGATTATCCGCTTCATCTCGGTGTTACGGAAGCAGGCACGGAGCGAATGGGAATTATCAAATCGGCGGCTGGCATTGGTTCGCTTCTTTGCCACGGAATAGGCGACACTATCCGCGTAAGTCTTACAGACGCTCCCGTAAAAGAAGTTTATGCCGCCTTTGATATTCTTCAGGCAATCAGCATGAAAAACGACAGACCGTATCTTATTTCTTGTCCGACCTGCGGCAGAACGAGAATTGATCTTGTGGCACTTGCGAAACAGGTTGAAGAGCGCCTCAGAGACGTTCATAAACCTATTAAAGTTGCCGTTATGGGATGCGTTGTAAACGGCCCGGGTGAAGCAAGGGAAGCGGACATCGGAATTGCCGGCGGAGACGGCAGCGGGCTTATATTTAAAAAAGGTGAGATACTTCGCAAGGTGCCTGAGGATATGCTCCTTGACGAATTGATGAAAGAGATAGATAAATTATAATGAACAAATTTTCGGATTACTTTGGCGATTATATAGACAGCGAGTGGCTGTCGCATTTGGCTGACGGAGAGATTACTTCGCTGACCATCAGTCGTAATAAGCGTGAATTGACGGTAGGTTTGCACCTGCCGTCACTGCTGTCCTATGAAGACTCGGTTTATTGCTCCCGTTCAATTCAGGAGAAAATGGGTCTTGATAAGGTCAACCTTGATGTGTGCTACGACTCTTCACTTTTTGATGTTTCTTTTCTGCCGTCAATTATTTCAAAAGTTAAAAATAATAATGCGGCGGTCAACGGCTTTTTTAAGGACGCTGAGCCAAGCCTTGAGGGTTCTGTCCTGAAAATCGGGCTGAAATACGGCGGTGCAGACGTTCTTACAGCAAAGAGGGCCGGAGAGATGATTTCCGCGGAAATTCAAAAATTGTTCGGCATTGATCTCAGTGTTGAATTCTGCGAACTGCAAAACTACGATATTGAAAAAGCCGTTAAGCAGGCGGTTGAACAGAAGAAACAGCAGGAAGAGCAGAAGAAAGCCGAAGAAGAAAAGAATGTTGAACACAGATTACTGGGCGATTTCCCGATTTACGAGGACACTGTTCATCTTATCTACGGCAAAACAATTCGTGAAAAGCCGAAAAAAATGGAGGATATCAATACTGACGACGGTATAATTACCGTTTGGGGCGATGTCCTAAACAGCGAAGCCCGCGAAACAAGGCGCGGCGACAATAAAATTTTCACCTTCGATATTTCTGACTATACTTCTTCTGTTACGGTAAAAATGTTTGACAGCAAGAATATGGTTGATTCAATTATTAAAAAGCTGGAGAACGCTTCAACTGTTCTTGTCAGCGGAGCTTATCAGCTTGATAAATTCACAAACGAATTTGTGCTCAGACCAAACAGTATCGCAACGGTGCTTAAGGCTGAAAAAGAGGACAAGGCTCCTGAAAAGAGAGTTGAACTTCATCTTCATACTTCCTTGTCTGAAATGGACGGTATTTCTTCTCCCACAGCGCTTGTTAAGCGCGCCGCAAAATGGGGTCATAAGGCGATAGCCATTACCGACCACGGCGTTGTTCAGGCTCTGCCCGAGGCGTCAAAAGCCGCCAAAAGCTGCGGAATTAAGCTTCTCTGCGGCATGGAGGGATATTTGGTAGACGATGAGAAATATTCCGACTTTATGGACATGAAACTCAGAGATTTTCGCCGTTATCACATTATTTTTCTTATTCAGAACGATGTGGGCAGGAAAAATCTTTATAAGCATATATCACAGAGCAATATTACATATTTCAAATCACGTCCGCTGATACCTAAATCAGCGCTTAAGAAAAGCCGCGAAGGCATAATTATCGGCTCTGCCTGCGAGCAGGGCGAAGTTTACCAGGCTATTCTTGAGGGAAAAAGCGACGATGAACTTCTCGAGATTGCATCCTTTTATGATTATCTCGAGATTCAGCCCAACGGCAACAATGCGTTTATGATTCGCTCGGAAAGGGATATTCATGCTAATATCAATTCTGACGAGGACCTTTATGACATAAACAGAAAGATAATTTCTCTTGCAGATCGTCTCGGAAAACTGACGGTTGCCACAGGCGACGTTCATTTCCTTGATAAGCACGACTCAAAGTTCCGCGCAATTATTATGGCAAGCAAGGGCTTTGAGGACGCTGATATGCAGGCGCCCCTGTATTTCAAAACAACTGACGAAATGCTGGAGGATTTCGCATATCTCGGTGATAGGGCAAAGGAAGTCGTTGTTGACAATCCGAATAAGATTGCCGATATGATAGAGGATGTGCTTCCTATTCCTCCGGGAACGTATCAGCCCCGAATTGAAGGCGCTGATGATGAATTGACAGAAATATGTTGGAAGACTGCAAAGGAAAAGTACGGCGATCCTGTACCGGAGTACGTTGCCTCCCGACTTCAGCGTGAGCTTGACAGTATTATTAAGCACGGTTTCGGCGTTCTTTATGTTATCGCAAAGCGACTTGTTAAGAATTCCGAGGAACACGGCTATCTTGTAGGCTCCCGTGGTTCGGTTGGTTCATCCTTTGTTGCCCATATGGCGGGTATTTCAGAGGTTAACCCGCTGGCGCCGCATTATGTTTGCCCCAAGTGCAAATACAGCGAGTTTATTCAGGACGGTTCTTACGGCTCAGGTTTTGACCTTCCACCGAAAAACTGCCCCCACTGCGGCGAACCAATGAACCGAGACGGCCACGAAATACCATTTGAAACATTTCTTGGTTTTGACGGCGACAAGGAGCCTGATATCGACCTTAACTTCAGCGGTGATTTCCAGTCTCAGAGCCACCGCTTTACTGAAGAACTTTTCGGAAAATCCCACGTTTTCAAGGCGGGAACAATGTCTACCGTTGCTGAAAAGACGGCTTACGGTTACGTTGTCAAGTATCTTGAAGAGCGCAACCTGCTCAACGTTACTCCGAAAGCGGAGATAGAAAGACTGAAAGTGGGTTGTACGGGAATTAAGCGCACAACCGGTCAGCACCCCGGCGGCATGGTAGTTGTTCCCGACGAATACGACGTTGAGGACTTTACACCAATTCAGTATCCCTCCAATGATAAAACAAAAGGAACATATACCACCCACTTCGACTTTAAGAATGCTCTTCATGACACGCTTCTTAAGCTTGACGAACTTGGCCACGATGTTCCTACGCTTTATAAATTCCTTGAGGACGCAACTGGTATACCCGTTATGGACGTTGACCTTTGCGACCCCAAACTTTACCAGATGATTGTTTCCACCGAGCCTATCGGTGTTTCACCGGAGGATATTGACTGCCCCACATCTACTCTTTCAATTCCTGAGATGGGTACGCCCTTTGTTTTGGGAATGCTTATGGAGGCGCAGCCGAAAACTTTCTCCGACCTGCTCCAGATATCGGGTCTGTCCCACGGAACAGACGTATGGCTGGGCAACGCTCAGGAACTGATACATAACGGTATCTGCACCATTTCAGACGTTATTGGATGCCGTGACGGCATTATGACTTATCTGCTTCATAAAGCCGAGCATTACGAGCAGGAGACAGGAAAACCGTCTCCGCTGTCAAAAAAAGACTGCTTCAAAATTATGGAGTATACCCGAAAGGGTAAAGCGCCTAAGGAACTTCCGCCCTATGAGGACGCAATGAAGGAAATCGGCGTTGAGCAGTGGTATATCGACAGCTGCTATAAAATCAAATACATGTTCCCGAAAGCTCACGCCGCAGCTTATGTTATCGCCGCGCTGAGGCTCGGCTGGTACAAGATATATTATCCTCTTCAGTATTACAGCGCATACTTTACCGTTCGAGGCGGCGACCTTGACGCGGTGGCGGCGGTAAAAGGAAAGGCCGCTGTTAAAGCGCGAATGGAAGAGATAAAGCGCAAGGGCAACGAAGCCTCTGCCAAAGAAAATGATACATACGGCATTTTGCAGATAGTAATTGAAATGCTGGCAAGAGGTTTTGAATTCCTGCCGGTTGATATTTACAAATCTGACTGGCGTGTTTATAACATTGAGGACGGTAAAATTCGTCTGCCTTTCAGCGCCATTGCCGGCGTAGGCGAAAACGCCGCAAAGGCCCTTGCAAATGCAAAGAACGACGGAATGGGAGAATTTATTTCCTGCGACGATCTTATGGCGCGAAGCGGAGTAGGCTCTGCCGTTGTTGAGGCTCTCCGAGAGGCGGGCGCTTTAGGCGATCTGCCGGAGTCCAACCAGATTTCACTGTTTTAATCAAAAAAAGATTGACATATGCGGTTTATCGTGGTAGCATATTACCACATTAGCATACTAAAGTGAAATCGTAAGGAGTACTATATATGAAAAGATATGCAAAAGTTACGCCGGAGGGCAGCCGCGATCTTCTTTTTGAGGAATGCGACGACAGGCGCAAAGTTGAAACTATTCTTTCGGATTTATACGAGGAAAGCAATTACCGCAAGGTGATTACTCCTACTTTGGAGTTTTTTGATGTTTTCCGCAGCGGCGACGTTGGTCTTGATGCTGACGAAATGTATAAACTTACCGACAATCAGGGCAGAACTACTGTTCTTCGCCCAGATAACACGATGCCTATTGCAAGAATGGTTGCAACGCGCCTTTCCGAAGACGCTTTTCCCGTAAGACTTTATTACAGCCAGAATGTGTTTGTCCGCAACAAGGAACTGGCGGGCAGAACAGATGAGATTGCCCAGAGCGGTATCGAGTTTATCGGCGACGGCACTATGGAAGCCGACCTTGAAGTAATTACTATGGCGTGCGAGGCGATGAAGCGTGTTGTTCCGTCATTCAAAATAGAACTTGGTCATGCAGGCTATTTCGGCGCAGTTATGAATAAGCTGAACGTAAAGCCTTCAGTTAAAACAGAAATCTGCCATCTTATTGAAAACAAGAATTTTGCCGCTCTCGGCGACCTTCTTGACGAACTGGATGAATGCCGAGAGACAGAGGTGTTAAGACGCCTTCCCAGACTGTTCGGCGGCGAAGAAGTACTTGACGAAGCCCGTTCTCTTTATTCGGATACGCAGTCAGACGCTTCTCTTGATTACCTCAAAGAACTTTATGAAAAGCTCTGCAGTGAGGGATTGTCAGATTACATTCTTATTGACTTGGGAATTGTCAACCGCTCAAATTATTATACAGGCGTTATATTCAGAGGCTATGCTCAGGGCAGCGGCGTTATCCTTCTTTCAGGCGGACGTTATGACCGTTTGTTGGGCGAATTCGGAACAGACAAGCCGGCTATTGGTTTTGCTGTTGACGTTACCGCTCTTTGCGATGTTCTCTCTGAGAAAATCAATATTGACAGACCGCTGAGAATTGCTCTTACCAAGGGAAGGCTTGAAAAGTCGTCTGTTCAGATGTTTAAGACAATGGGTCTTGATACAAGCGAAATAGAAAATAAAGGCAGACGGCTTATTCTTCCCGTTGATAAGTATGAAGCTGTTTTGTCAAAGGCTCCTGACGTTATTACTTACGTTGAGCACGGTGTGTGTGATATTGGCATTGTGGGCAAGGACACTATCGTTGAGCACGGCTCTTCGTTTTATGAAGTGCTCGACCTTAATATCGGCAAGTGCTGTTTTGCTCTCGCCGCCAAGAAGGGAACAGATTTCTTCAGCGGTTACAGACGTAAAACGGTAGCCAGCAAGTATCCTCACGTTGCCAAGGAATTTTTCAAGTCTAAGGGAATGGACGTTGATGTTATCAAAATCGAGGGCAGTGTTGAGCTTGCTCCTCTGCTTGGTCTTGCAGACGGTATAGTCGATATTGTTGAAACCGGTTCAACCCTGCGTGAAAACGGCCTTGAAGTAGTAGAAAAGATTATGCCTATTTCCGCAAGGGTTATCGTCAATATGGCGTCTATGAAACTGCGCAAAGAAGAGATAGAAACATTCCTTAATGATATTGAACTGGCAAGTCAGGTTTGAGCCAGACTGAAAGGACGGTAAAAATGAAGATAACAAAAGCAAACGGTATTGCCGAATATGCTACTATGGCACAGCTTAAAAAGCGCGCCGGCGAGACTGATAAAAAAATAGTTGACGCCGTAACAACGATTATTAACGGCGTTAAGGAGCACGGCGACGAGGCGGTGCGCGAGTACACCGTTCGTTTTGACGGCTCAGTTCCGAGAAAAACGGTTTTTGAAAAAGAAGAGATTGAGGCTTATCTTGATAAAGCAGACGATAATTTCCGTTCTGCTATTATGAAAGCCAAGGAAAATATATATGATTTCCATATTCGCCAGTCTCAGCAGAGCTGGATGACTACAAAGAAAAGCGGCGTAATCATGGGTCAGAGGATCAGAGGTCTGAAACGCGTTGGAATTTATGTTCCCGGAGGCACTGCGGCTTATCCCTCTTCTGTTCTTATGAACGCTGTTCCTGCAAAGATTGCGGGAGTTGAAGAGATAGTAATGGTAACTCCTCCCGGTAAAGACGGAAATCCTAATCCCGATATTATGGCGGCTGCGGCTGCGGCAGGCGTTGATAAGGTATTCCTTGTAGGCGGCGCTCAGGCTGTTGCGGCTCTTGCTTACGGTACGGAGAAAATCCCGAAGGTAGACAAGATTGTAGGACCCGGAAATATTTTCGTTGCCACTGCTAAGAAATTGCTTTACGGCGTTGTTGATATAGACATGGTCGCAGGCCCCAGCGAAATCCTTATTGTTGCTGATACTACTGCGGACGCGTCATTCCTTGCGGCGGACCTTATGAGCCAGGCGGAGCACGATGTTATGGCTTCTGCAATTTTGCTTACAACTTCCGAATCCCTTGCAAGAAATACTCTTAAGGAAATTGAACGCCAGATTAAGACCCTTGAACGCCAGGAGATTATCCGTAAATCCCTTGACGATTACGGCGAGATAATTGTTTGTGAAAATCTTAAACAGGCTATCGATTTCGCAAATGAGCTTGCCCCTGAGCATCTTGAACTTTGTGTTGCGGAGCCGCTTAAATATGTCGGCATGATCGACAACGCAGGCTCTGTTTTCCTGGGCAACTGGTCTCCCGAACCTCTGGGCGATTATTACGCAGGACCTAACCACGTTTTACCTACCAGCGGAACAGCGCGCTTCTTCTCGCCGCTGTCTGTTGACAGTTTTGTTAAGAAGTCGTCGTTCATCTATTACACCGCTGACGAATTGAAAAAAGCAAAGGACGATATTGTTCTGCTTGCGGATACAGAGGGACTTACCGCCCACGCCAACGCGGTGAAGGTGCGCTTTGAATAAGAAACTCGTTTCGGAGGGACATATGAGAACATCGACAGTTGAGAGAAACACAAAAGAAACACAGATAAAAGCATCGCTGTGTCTTGACGGCGGCGATGTTGAAATAAAAACAGGCATCGGTTTTTTTGACCATATGCTGACTGCGTTTGCCGTACACGGCGGTTTCGGTCTGAAATTGGAAACCGTAGGCGATCTTGAGGTGGACACCCACCATACTGCCGAGGACACGGGAATAGTTCTCGGTCAGGCTTTTAAACAGGCGCTGGGTGATTTTTCTTCCATTGCCCGTTACGGCAATTTTTCCGTGCCTATGGATGAGAGCCTTGCCGTATGCAGTCTTGATATTTCAAACAGACCTTTTCTTGTTTTCAGAGCTTCGTTTGAAGAAGAACGCTGCGGCGATTACGAAACCTGCGTTACAGAAGAATTCTGGCGCGCGTTTGCAATGAACGCCGGAATTACTCTTCACATTTCCGTTCCTTACGGAAGCAACGCCCACCATGAAATAGAAGCAATATTCAAGGCAGTTGCTCATGCGCTGAAGCAGGCGGTTACAGTTACGGACGGCGGCGTTCTGTCAACAAAAGGGGTGCTTTAAAATGATTATATTTCCCGCGATTGATATTATGGACGGTAAGCCGGTGCGCCTTTTCAAAGGCGATTTTTCCACTGCCAGTCAGGTGGCGGATACGGTTATTTCAACTGCTCTTGATTTTAAAAAATGCGGCAGTGAATGGGTCCATATGGTTGACCTTGACGGCTCCCGCGAAAAAAAGAGAATTAACCATGAGTACATCGTTGAAGTAGCCGAAAGTTCAGGCCTTAAGGTTGAAGTCGGCGGCGGCATACGCACTATGAGCGATATTGAATACTATATCGAAAAAGGTATCTCAAGAGTAATTCTCGGTTCAGTTGCTCTCAGCAATCCAGATCTTGTTAAAGAAGCCGTAGCGGCTTTCGGCGGAAAAATTGCTGTCGGCATAGACGCAAAAAACGGTATGGTCGCAACAGAGGGCTGGATGAAAGGTTCGTCAACAAACTACATTGACCTTGCAAAAGCGATGGAGAGCGTTGGCGTAAGAACGATTATTTATACTGATATAAACCGTGACGGAACGCTGACAGGGCCCGATATTGACGGTCTTGTTAAACTTAACGATGCGGTAAGCTGCGATATTATTGCCAGCGGCGGAATGAGCTCCATTGATGATCTGCGCGCTCTCAGAAGCAAAGATCTTTATGGCGCAATCTGCGGCAAATCAATTTATCAGCAGAAAATCAACTTGAAGGAAGCGATTGAAGTATGCAGATAGATGAAAAAGAACTTGACCGCTATTTTGTAAAAAGTGAACTGATACCCGCTGTTGTGCAGGAGGCTTCAACCGGCGAGGTGCTTATGCTGGCTTATATGAATAAGACTTCGCTAAAAAAGACGCTGGAAACAGGGTATACATGGTTTTGGTCTCGTTCACGCCGTGAACTTTGGAATAAAGGGGCCACAAGCGGCCATTTGCAGAAGGTTGTTGAAATGTACGGCGACTGCGACGACGATACACTTCTGGTTAAAGTTGTTCAGACCGGCGCCGCCTGCCATACAGGCAATCATTCCTGCTTTTTTAATGAGATAAAAGGAGAATTCTGATGGATTATATTGATAACGAATACGAAATTATTTTAGAGCGCCGTCAGGCAAGACAGGAAGGTTCTTATACTTGCTATCTTTTTGACCAGGGTATTGATAAGATACTTAAAAAAGTCGGTGAGGAATGTACCGAGATGGTTATAGCCGCGAAAAATAACGACAAGAGCGAGACGGTATATGAAATTACCGATCTGATTTATCATACTCTTGTAATGATGGCAAATCAGGGAATAACTCCGGATGATATCCGTGAAGAACTCAAAAAGAGAGCAGAGAAATCAGGCAATCTTAAAAAATTTCATCAGGTAGATAAGAATTCATAATGGTACACAGAAAATGGGTCGTAAAACAGGCGGATAAAGAAACGGCCTCCGCCATAAGCGAAAAATTTAATATTGACCCGTTTCTTGCATTTTTGCTGGTGGCGAGAGGACTGGACAATGAACTTGCGGTTCATTCATTTCTTCACGCAGGCGAGACTTTTTCGTCTCCCTTCGGTTTTAAGGATATGGATAAGGCTGTAAAGCGTATTCGCGAGGCTCTTGACAGCGGCGAAAGAATCTGCGTTTACGGAGACTATGACTGTGACGGTGTTACCGCCACAGCTTTGCTCTATTCATTTTTAGAAGCAATGGGCGGCGACGTTATTTACTATATCCCCGACAGGGAAAAAGAGGGATACGGTCTTAATGTCGGCGCTGTTGACGCTGTATGTTCTCAGGGCGCAAAATTGATTGTAACTGTTGATAACGGCATTTCTTCTTTTGACGAGGCGGATTATATTTATTCAAAGGGCATGGAACTTGTTGTAACCGACCACCACCAGGTCGGCCAGCGGCTTCCGAGAGCCTGCGCTGTTGTTAATCCACATCGTGAGGATAATGAACTGCCGTTTTGCGATTTTGCAGGCGTCGGCGTAGCGTTTAAACTTGCCTGCGCCTTGTTTGACGACGATATAACTATCCTGCTTGACAAATTCAGCGACCTTGTTGCTATGGGAACGGTTGCGGACCTTGTGCCACTTACAGGAGAAAACAGGGGCCTTGTGAGAGCAGGTCTTGAATGTATAAATAACTCGCCGAGAATAGGCGTTCAGGCGCTTAAGGATGCCATCGGAGCCGAACATGAGTATTCTTCCTGCGACGTTGCTTTTCGCATTTGTCCCAGAATAAATGCCGCCGGAAGAATGGACAGTGCCCTTAAAGCGCTGGAACTTCTTCTCTCAGAGCAGGATGACGACGCGGCATTTCTTGCTCAGCGTCTGTGCAACGATAACCAGCACCGCCAGGAACTGGAGAGGGGCATTCTTGACGATATACATGAGAAAATAAAAGAGGATCCGTCCCTGGTTGACGCCCGAGTTCTGGTTTTTGCAGGTGAGGGATACCATCCGGGAGTTATCGGAATCGTTGCTTCTCATCTTGTTGAGGAGTACGGCAAGCCTGTTTTTGTAATTACAATCGGAGACGACGGTACGGCTTCAGGCTCTGCCCGCAGTATTGAAGGTTTTAATATTTTTGAAGCAATAACTTCCTGTTCGGATTTGCTTTCCCGCTTCGGAGGCCATCCTATGGCGGCGGGAATAGGTCTTGACTGTGATAATATCAATGAATTTCGCAGTAAGATAAATGAGTACGCGCGGGATAAATATCCTAGAATGCCGGTGCAAAATCTTGTGCTGGATTTTAAGCTTTCACCGTTTTACCTTAATGTTGAACTGGCTGAAAGCCTTACTTTGCTTGAACCCTGCGGCGCAGGCAATGATCAGGCCGTCTTCGGCCTTTACGGTCTTGAAATAGTTTCTGTTACTCCGCTGAGCGAGGGCAGGCATATCCGCGTTGAAGCGCAGAAAAAGGGTAAAAAGATAAAAATTGTTCAGTTTGGCGTTTCTCCTGATGAATTTTCGTTTTCTCCCGGAGAAATTGTTGACTGTGCGGTTAAAATTGGTAAAAATATATATAAAGACAGAGTTTATCTTTCAGTGCGTGCCGAGGAAATAAGACGCCACGGAATAGATGATGATATGTATTTTGACCAAAAATACGATTTTGAAGATTTCCTTGCTGGAAAGCCCGCTAAATATCCGTTTTATCCTGACAGAGATATCTGCTCTGAAGTATATCGCTTCCTGAAATCAAAGGGCGGCTGGAAATGGGATTTTGACCAGTTGTATTTTGCACTGCAAAAGCGGGCAACCTATGCTCAGTTGCATTTTGCACTGGAAGCTTTCTGTCAGGCAGGGCTTATTTACCGGGAAAACTCAATTGACCTCCTGCCTGTAAGCGGCAAGGCAGACCTGTTTAATACTCCCGTATTAAGGGAATTGGAAAGGAAGAACAATCTTGGCAAAAACAGCATATGACGACGGCTTTAAGGCTTTTCTTGCCGAGATTAAAGAAAAGCCCCAGTACGACAGCGAGAAAATAGAAAAGGCATATAATCTTGCAAGAGACGCCCACGAAGGTCAGTTCCGCCGTTCGGGAGAACCGTATATCATGCACCCCGTTGCGGTGGCGAAGATACTTTTCGAACTGGGCATGGACAACGAGTGCATAATCGGCGCTCTGCTCCACGATGTGGTTGAAGATACTCAGTACGATATTAAATATATTGAAAAGGAATTCGGCAGCGAAGTTGCGCTCCTTGTTGACGGCGTTACAAAATTAGGCCAAATTCCTCTCTCCACCCGTGAAGAAGTTCAGGCGGAAAATATAAGAAAAATGTTCATGGCGATGAACCGCGACGTAAGGGTTATTATCATTAAACTTGCGGACCGCCTTCATAACATGAGAACAGCCAAGTTTTGGCCGGATTACAAACAGCGGGAGAAAAGCCTTGAAACCCTTGAGATTTACGCTCCTATCGCTCACCGTCTCGGTATCCGCGCCATTAAAGAAGAACTTGAAGATCTGGCTATTTACTATCTTGACCCCATCGCCTACCGCGAGATTGAAAATAATCTGCGAATGAAGCAGGAGGAAGGGGAGAAATTTCTTTCCGATATTAAGGCTCAGATAAAAGAAAAGCTGGAGCCGATAATGAAAAATGTCCAGATAACGTCAAGAGTTAAATCTGTCCACGGAATTTTCCGCAAGGTTTATATCAAGGGCAAGAATTTTGAGCAGATATTTGATATTTACGCCGTAAGAATTATTGTTGACTCTATGATAGACTGCTATAATGCTCTCGGTATTGTCCATGATATGTTTACGCCTATTCCCGGCCGTTTCAAGGACTATATTTCTACTCCGAAGCCAAATATGTACCAGTCGCTCCATACAACAGTTCTGTCAAAAGACGGTGTTCCTTTTGAGATTCAGATAAGAACTTGGGATATGCACCGCACTGCGGAATACGGTATCGCCGCTCACTGGAAGTACAAACTTGGCAAGGGCGGAAAAGATTCAATAGACGACAGGCTTCAGTGGATTCACAAAATGCTTGAAACAGGCGAGGAGTCTACCGACGCTGAGGACTTGGTTCGCAATATCAAGGGCGACCTTTCATCAGATGAAATTTTCGTGTTTACCCCAAAGGGTGACGTTAAAAGTCTACCCAGCGGCGCCACCGTTATTGACTTTGCTTATGCTATTCATTCAGCGGTAGGCAATAAAATGACAGGCGCAAAGGTTAACGGAAGGATTGTTCCGATAAACTATAAACTCAAAACAGGCGAGATATGCGAAATCATAACGTCTAACCAGCCTGGCAAAGGTCCGTCCAGAGACTGGCTTAAAATTGTTACTACAGGCGAGGCGCGCTCAAAAATTCGTTCCTGGTTCAAAAAAGAGAAGCGAGAAGAAAATATCCTTGAAGGCAGAAGTGAAGTTGAGCGTGAGCTGAGAAGAAACTTTATCCGCCTTGAGGGCGAGCAGTATTCAGCATTTCTTAAAAAGATTGCGGAGCGCCAGCACTGCGCTTCCATTGAGGATTTTTATGCCACTATCGGCTACGGCGGTCTTGTTTTGAGCCGACTTATGCCCGGTATTAAGGACGAATATAACAGAAACTGGCGGCAGAAAGATGAGCAGACTGCCCCTGCAGTTGTTCAGCAGCAGCCTCCGAAGCCGATAAAAGGCAGCGGCGGAATTATAGTTGAAGGTATCGACAACTGCCTTATTAAAATGTCAAAATGCTGTTCTCCTATTCCGGGAGAAGAAATAATCGGATTTATTACAAGAGGGCACGGTCTTTCTATCCATCGCAGAGACTGCGTCAATGTTCCTAAAGATATTGAGCATTGCCCTGAGCCTGAGCGCTGGGTAAAAGCGTATTGGGATAAAGATGTTGAGGTGGAAGCAAAATCTACCCTTGAAGTTTACGCTATAGACCGTGATGGTCTTGTTTTGGATATTACGGCGGCGCTGGCAAAAGCCCATGTAAAAATCCATTCTATTAACGCAAGACCCATAAATGAAGGCAACTGCCTTACCACTTTGACCTTGACTGTAAACAGCAGGGAACATCTTGAAAATGTAATAAAGATAATCCGAAAAATTGATAATGTATATCAGATAGAAAGGGTGGCGGGCAAGTGAAATGCGTAATACAAAGGGTCAGCCATGCTAAGGTTGACGTTGACGGAAAGACCGTAGGTCAAATCGGCCAGGGCTTTTTGATACTTCTCGGCGTTGTTGACGGCGATACTAAGG
>URGA01000034.1 GCA_900547275.1 uncultured Oscillospiraceae bacterium
GGCAGCCATTGGCGGAAAGCCTGCGCCTGAGTTTCAAGGACAATGTAATTATCATTGCCGTTGATAAGGCGGCGCATTTCGTCGCCAGCAAAGGATATTTCCATACCGGTAAGATCGTCCTGGGTATTGTGATAAACATCCGTTCCCGCAATGCTTAGCGCCTTAGCGGCGTCAAAATGGCAGATATCCGGCTGAACGCCGCGTGAATACCCGTCCTGAGTGCCCGGCGCTCCGAAACTGCACCATTCGTAGTCAAAATTCTGGGTTATAAACTGGTCAGGTCTTGCGTACTCTTTTACAATATCGCTCTGCCATTTAAGAAAATCTGAAGCAAGCTTTCTCTGAAATTCCGCAAAAGCGCAGGCGTAACTGCCGTTAATAGTGCCTGTAACATCCGGCAGATCGTCAAAGGAAGTAACGCTGTTGCTCCAGTACGCGAAGCCGAACTCTTTATTAAGTACGTCGATTGTTTTGAACTTGTCTTTCAGATAATCACGGAAAAGTTTCTGAACATCAGCGGAAGCCGTGCCGTAATGCTTCGTTTCATTATCAAGCTGAAATCCGATAACATTGGGATGCTTCGCCGTATGTTCGGCTATCTTTCTGATAATGCGCTCAGCATGAAATCTGTATGTGGGATTTATAATATTCATGTTCTGGCGTCTGCCGTACTTCTCCCTGCCTGAAGCAGTTTCGGCAAGAACACCGGGATCTTTCTTTACAAGCCAATAAGGTACGGCATAAGTAGGTGTGCCGATAATAACATACATTCCGTACTCTTTTGCCATATCAAGCACCCTGTCAATGTGAGAGAAATCAAAAACGCCGTCCTCCGGTTCTTCTGTAGACCAGGTTGATTCTGCAATTCTTACAACGTTAAACGACGCTTTTTTCATCATTTCAAAATCTTCACGCAGACGGTCGTAAGGCAAATATTCCTCATAATACGCCGCGCCGAAAAGAATGGGTAACTGTTTCATTGATATCATCTCCGATTTTAATATTTTGGCAAAAGTATTACATGCTAAATATATCACAAAAAGCCAAACATTACAATATTATCCTAAAAATTATATTACAATTCCAAAACTTATCATTGATTATTTTCGCCTATAAGATTATCATACAATTGAGGGTATTATTTTTTGAAATACTGTTTTTTAAGGGAGGCAGCATTATGATTAAAAATCCTATACTCGAGGGATTTCACCCTGATCCGTGTCTTTGCCGCAAGGGAGACGATTTTTACCTTGCCTGCTCAACGTTTGAATGGATGCCCGGCATTCCCATTTACCATTCAAAGGATTTGAAAAACTGGGAGCATCTCACCAACGTTATTACTGACGAGAAAATGGCAGATTTGAAAAAACTGCCGTCAGCCAAGGGTATTTGGGCTCCATGTCTTACTTACTGCGCTGAGGAAGACCTGTTTTATGTTGTTTACGGCGTTATGAATTCAATGAACGCACGCTACTTTGACGTTGACAACTACCTTATTACGGCAAAAAATATTGAAGGTCCCTGGAGTGAACCTGTTTATCTTCACTCCGCAGGATTTGACGCTTCTATTCTTCATGACGACAACGGAAAGAAATGGGTTGTTTCACTGCTTTGGGAGACCAGGGACGGATACGAAAAACCCGGTCAAATCTGCGTAGCGGAATACGACCCCAAGGAGAAAAAAATGGTTGAAATGCCAAAGCCCGTTTACCATGGTTCAACGGACAGAGGCTGTCTGGAAGCTCCTCATCTTTACAAAAAGAACGGAAAATATTATCTTATGTGCGCTGAAGGCGGAACAGGTTATTATCACTGCGCAACTCTTGCCCGCAGTGACAGTCCTTATGGTCCATATGAAGGCGACCCGAAAAATCCCATAATAACTTCATTTGCCGAAAACCGATTTGAACGCCAAGATACCGACCACCTTAAACCGCATTATTACGCACCCGGCGTTGAACTCCAGAAAAGCGGCCACGGAAGCCTGATTGAACTTCCCGACGGCACACCATATGTCGCCCACCTATGTTCAAGACCGCTAATGCCTGAGAAATGCTGTGTTCTCGGCAGAGAAACGGCTATTCAGAAAATGAAATGGACTGAAGACGGCTGGCTCAGAATGGCATCAGGATCGAATATCGCCCAGGCTGAAACAGAAGAAACAGGACTTCCCGAGTTTAACGCCGTTTCAGAGCCTGAAAAAGACGATTTTAACTCAGAAAAAATCGGAGTATTTTACATGGCTCCCCGCATTATGCCTGAAAGTTTTGCAGATCTAAACGCACGCAAAGGGTATATCAGACTGAGAGGCCAGGAATCACTCAGCAGCACAAATAAGACAAGTCTGCTTGCCCGCCGCCTTGAAAGCCTTAACACCGAAATTGAAACAAAAATGGAATTCACTCCTGAATGTTACCGCCACAGCGCAGGCCTCGTTCTTTATTACGACAACATGAATTACATTTATCTTCGCAAGACCTTCAGCGACGATCTCGGCTGTCCCGTTTTATCTCTCGTTGAAGTTGACAACGGAAGCAAAACGGATATTCCCAACACGGAGGTTAAAGCGCCTGACTGCCCCGTTTATCTCAAAATTACCGTTGACGGCAAAAAAGTAAACTTCTCATACAAATTTGAAGAAGAAAAAGAATTCTCACCCATCGGCGGCACATACGAAACTGCTAAATTCAGCGATGAATACAGCAACTTCGGCGAATTCACAGGAACACTTGCCGGCATTGCCTGCACTGATGAAATATTCCGCAAAAAGACTGCCGACTTCGATTATCTTACTTTCAGAAGATTTGACAAATAACGGCTTCAACTGCTCAACACTCAATAATTAAAGAAAAGGACTTCCGCCGATTTTGGCAGAAGTCCTTTTTATTGTCTTTCAACTAGTAATTTTGATTAAGCGAAAGGATTTTCAGAGGGATAAAGCATTCCCTTAGGCTGATTAAATCCAACGTCGCCTACACCGAGATAACGGAATACTTCATAAATCGCTTTGCCGAAGTGACCGAAAGCGACGGCTCCGTGGTGCGGGAAGTTCTTTTCAATAAGAACGTGGCGGTAAAATCTGCCCATTTCCGGAATTGCGAACACGCCGATGCCGCCGAAAGATTTTGTAGGAACGTTGAGCACTTCGCCTTCTGCAACGTACGCGCGCAGTTTTGCGTCAGCGGTTGACTGAAGACGGAAGAAAGTAATATTTCCGGGAGCGATGTCGCCCTCAAGAGTACCGTTTGTAAATTCCTGAGGAAGTGTGCGAGCCATAATCTTCTGGTACTTCATCTCACAGAACGAAAGTTTGCATGACGGAGTATTGCCGCAGTGGAAGCCCATGAAAGTATCTTCAAGAGTATAGGAAGTTTTGTCCTTAATCTCAGCGTCAAACATATCACGTGGAACGCTGTTGTTGATATCAAGCAGTGTAACGGCGTCCATACTTACGCAGGTTCCGATAAATTCAGAAAGCACGCCGTAAATATCAACTTCGCAGGATACCGGAATTCCTCTTGCGGTAAGGCGGCTGTTAACATAGCAAGGAACAAATTTGAACTCAGTCTGGAAAGCAGGCCAGCATTTACCGGCGATTGCAACATACTCTCTTGAGCCTCTGTGAGCTTCAACCCAGTCAAGGAGAGTAAGTTCATACTGAGCGAGTTTTTCAAGGATTTCGGGCTTCTTGTTGCCTGCGCCCAGTTCTTTTTCCATATCGGCAACTACTTCGGGAATTCTCTTGTCGCCGCTGTGAGCGTTAAATGAAGCAAACAAATCGAGTTCGCTGTTTTCCTCAATCTCAACGCCAAGGTCGTAAAGAGGCTTAATTGGAGCGTTGCAGGCAAGGAAATCCTGGGGACGAGGTCCGAAAGAAATGATTTTAAGATTGCGAAGAGCAACAACAGTTCTTGCAACAGGCTCAAACTCGTGGATCATTTTTGCGCATTCTTCAGCTGTTCCGACAGGATAAGACGGAATATAAGCGCGGATATTTCTGAGGTTAAGATTGTAAGAAGCGTTGAGCATACCGCAGTAAGCGTCGCCTCTTCCGTCCAGCAGGCTGTTGCCGCTTTCTTCAGCAGCGGCGCAGAACATAACGGGACCGTCAAAATACTTAGCAAGAAGCGTTTCTGATGTTTCAGGACCGAAATTGCCGAGATAAACAACAAGAGCGTTTACTCCTGCCGCCTTAACGTCTTCAAGAGCGCGAAGCATATCGTTTTCATTTTCGATACAAACGGGGCACTCGTAAATGTCGCCGTATTCTTTCTTGTAAGCCTCAGCCAGACGAGCGCGTCTGCCCTCTGACAAAGTCATGGGGAAACAGTCACGGGAAACGCTGACCAGACCGAATTTCACTTGTGGTACATTGTTCATAATTTTAACCTCTCTTATAAATTTCTTTGAGCGCAGGGTACAGCTGTACATACTGCGCGTATTTTTCATCATAAGCCGCAGAAACCTGGGCTCTCGGCTTAACGATCTCCCGCACGCCTGAGAAGTCCCTGCACCGGCTTATATCTTTAAGTGTATTATCTCCCACCATTGACAGAAGCGCACCGCCGTATGCAGGCCCCTCCTCAGCAACGGGAACGGCAAGTTCAATATTAAGAACGTCTGCCATAATCTGGCGCCACAGCGGACTTTTTGCTCCGCCGCCGCAGATATTTGAAGCGGTAACTTTTACACCTGCTTTTTTAACGAGTTCAAAACAGTCTCTTATTCCGAAAGCTACGCCTTCAAGCACGGCAAGAACCATCTGTTCACGGCCAGTATCTGCAGAAAGCCCGATAAAAGCGCCTCTGGTAAGCGGGTCGTTATGAGGGCATCTTTCTCCCGTAAGATAAGGCAGGAAAAAGACGTTGTTTGAACCCGGAAGAGAAGCCGGAATTGCGCTTTGCAAATCGGAATAATCAGCTGATTTCAATATTTCTTCGCAGAACCATTTATTGCAGGAAGCCGCCGAAAGCATACAGCCCATCAAGTGCCACTTTCCGTTGGCGTGGCAGAAAGAATGAAGCGCAGGGTCGGCATTGTCTGCAAACTTGTCACTGCAGACAAACAAAGTTCCCGAAGTACCGAGAGAAATATTGCAGGCGGTGTCGTCGCAGATACCCATTCCGATAGCCGCAGCGGCATTATCCCCCGCTCCGGCAACAACTACAACGTTATTTCCGAAACCGAACTCTTCTGCTATGCTCTGCTTAACAACTCCCACTGCTTCACTGCTTTCAAAAACTCTGGGAAGCTGAGACGGAGAAACTTCGCAGACGGAGCACATATCACTGCTCCAGCATCGGTTTTTACAGTCAAAAAGAAGAGTACCTGACGCATCTGAAACGTCGGTAACAAATTCTCCTGTAAGTTTATACGTAATATAATCCTTAGGAAGCATGATTTTTGAAATCTTTTTAAAGTTTTCAGGTTCATGCTTTCTAAGCCAGAGAATTTTAGGAGCGGTAAATCCGGCGAAAGCGATATTGCCGGTTTTTTCCTTCAAATAGTTCGTTCCGACTGTTTCGTTAAGATATTCGACTTCGTCGGTAGTTCGCCCGTCGTTCCAGAGAATTGCAGGACGGATTACCCTATCTTCGCTGTCCAGAATAACGAGGCCGTGCATCTGGCCGCCGGCGCCCAGCGAAGACATTTTTTCTTTTTCAAAGCCGTCTGTCAGCTCAGCCAGTCCTTCTTTTACCGCTGACCACCAGTCGTCGGGATTCTGCTCCGCGCAAAGCCCGTCAATCATCAAAGGATATGTTTTTGACACTGTTCTAAGAAGATTTCCGCCATCGTCGCACAAAATCATCTTAACGGCAGAGGTGCCGAGGTCAATTCCTATATGATACATTAGTTATCCCCCGCTTTAAACATGCTCCCAACATTGTTTTTTACTGTCAAATTCATTATATACTTTGCAAAATATTTAGTCAATTCAAAAATCCACTGAGACTGTATATTTTATAAGATACCAAAAATTATACTTTTTTAATAGCAGTCATGCAAAAAGTGTATAAATATGCAGTATATAAGGGAAAAAGTATTGATTTTTGATTTACGTTATGCTAAAGTTATCAAGATATTTCTGTACTTACAGAATTAAATTTAAGAAAAGGAAAGGTAATGAACATGAAAAAGTTCACAAAAATCACTGCGATTGTGCTGTCAGTTCTTTTTGTTGCTTCATGCTTCGCTGCCTGCTCATCAAACAGCGGCGACGACGCAAACAGCGATTCTAAAAGCTCCAACACTGCAAAAGTAAAAGTTATCGACATTGAGCTTTCAAGCGAAGAATACGCTTTCGGCGTTGACAAATCTCAGCCTGAACTTCTTGAAAAAGCTAACGCTTTCATCAAGGAAATCAAAGAAAACGGCAAATTAGACGAAGTATGTAACCATTACTTCGGCGACGGCGAGCCCGTAGCTGTTACTTCAGCAACAGAAGATTCTTCAAAGGATCAGCTTGTTGTTGCAACAAACGCTGAGTTTGAGCCTTTTGAATTCAAGAAGGGCGACAGCTTCTACGGCATTGATATGGAAATCGCAAAACTTTTTGCGGACGAGCTCGGCAAAGAACTTGTTATCAAAGACATGAAGTTTGAATCTGTTGTAACTTCAGTTCAGCAGAAGAAGTGCGACATCGCTATGGCAGGTCTTACAGTCAGCAAAGAGCGCGCTGAAATGGTAAACTTCACAGACTCTTATTACTCAGCATCTCAGAAGCTTGTTGTTAAGGGCGACGACACAACATTTGACAGCTGCAAAACAAAAGAAGACGTTGAAAAGATCCTTAACGGATTTGACGCTTCCGTAAAGATCGGCGGCCAGAACGGCACAACCGGTCAGTCCTATGTTCAGGGCAGCGAGGATCTCGGCTTCGCAGGTCTTAAAGCAACATTCGTTGGCTACGACAACGGCTCACTTGCTATTCAGGATCTGATCAACGGCGGCGTAAATTACGTTATCATCGACGCTGCTCCCGCAAGCGCAATCACAACTGCTATCAACGCTGTTGCCTGATTAACTAAATCAAAAATATGACCTCACCCTTTTTCGGGTGAGGCTATATTATTCTTAACGGCAATAATCTCGTTTTGCAAAGCGGATTTTTCTGTTTCTGCCGTCAGTATCGGCAGAATGAATATGTATTGATGAAAACAAGGTGTTTCTATGGGTAATTTTGATAAGAAAATAGAAGTCTTTATTGATTATTTCATAAATCATGACGGCTACAAAACAGTGCTCCTGGGCTTGAAAAACACGGCTTACATCGCTGTTCTCGGTCTTTTGATCGGTATCGTTATCGGTACAATTATTGCAACGGTACGCGTTTTGCCTAAGACTAATCCCATTGTTAAATTTTTCAACGGCGTCTGCAGTCTTTATGTAAGCCTTTTCAGAGGAACGCCAATAGTAGTTCAGCTTCTTGTATTCTACTACGTTTTGCTGCCCCTTATGGATATACGCATAAATTCAGTAGCGGTGGCAGTAATAGTTTTCGGCATGAACTCCGGCGCGTACATATCTGAAATCATGCGTGCAGGCATACTGTCTGTTGACAGCGGCCAGATGGAAGGCGGCCGCGCAATCGGTCTCAGCTATTCTACCACTATGATGAAGATAGTTATTCCCCAGGCAATCAAGAACATCCTGCCTACTCTCGGCAACGAGTTCATCGCGCTGATCAAGGAAACATCCGTAGTAAGCTTTGTCGGTGCCACCGACCTTTACGTTGCGTTTAACCGTATCGGTTCAAACAGCTACGAATTCATGGTACCGTACCTTGTTATGGCTCTGATATACATTGTTATCGTATTCGTTATCAGCATGGCTATCAAAGTTATGGAAAGGAGTCTGAGAAAAAGTGATAAAAGTATCTAACCTTAAAAAGAGTTTCGGAAATCTGACCGTTCTCAACGACATAAGCGTTGATATTGAAAAGGGAGAAAAAATCGTTGTCATCGGTCCCTCAGGCTCAGGTAAAAGTACTTTCCTGCGCTGCCTTAACCTGCTGGAAACTCCCACATCGGGCGAAATCTGGTTTGACGGCCAGTGCATAACAGATAAAAAAACAGACATAAACATGGTGCGCCGCCACATGGGAATGGTTTTCCAGCATTTCAATCTGTTCAACAACAAGACTGTTATGGGCAACATTACCCTGGCTCCTGTACAGTTAAAACTGATGAGCAAAGAAGAGGCAAACGAAAACGCGCTTCGCCTGCTTGACAGAATCGGACTGAGAGACAAAGCAGACGCTTATCCCTCTCAGCTTTCCGGCGGTCAGAAACAGCGTATCGCAATCGTACGTTCCCTTGCAATGAATCCTAAGGTAATGCTCTTTGACGAGCCAACCTCCGCCCTTGACCCTGAGATGGTCGGCGAAGTTCTTGATTTTATGAAGGAACTTGCACGTGACGGAATGACAATGGTTGTTGTTACCCACGAAATGGGATTTGCCCGTGAGGTTGCCAGCCGCGTTATGTTTATGGACGAAGGAAAAATCCTTGAAGACGGAACTCCCCAGAAAATTTTTGACACTCCCGAATGTGAGCGCCTTAAATCTTTTTTGGATAAAGTCCTTTAAAAAATATATACATATATTAACAGCCGCTGTATTAAACAGCGGCTGTTTTATTTTTATTATTTAATTCAGTTTCAGCGCTTAATCTCAATTGTTCCCGCTGCGCAGTTTTCGCTGTAATGATTAAACGAATCAACAGCGTACACGGTAACGCTGTATCTGCCCGCTTCAAGATTGCTGTCCAGCGCTATCTTAACGTTGTCCTGCATATTTTCTTTTCCCATATAATAATCGGAAAATACGGTATATGTGTACTTTTCTCCCGTATCTTTTTCGAGATTGATTTCGTAGGACTGAACAACGTCGTCATCCACTGCGGCACTAAAAGAAATACCGGGAAGTGTTTTGCTTTCGTCTTCAAGAGAGCTGATATTCTGAACATACTGAATTTCAGTTTCTTTGAAAACAGGCGCGGTAGTTTCGTGAAGTCTTGTATAATAACCGTATTTGAAGTTACTCTTATCAAGGGGATAATCAAGAGACCAGCGGCTGTCTGCTTTTTCTTCCTTACCGTCCAAAACATTCCAGCGTTCAACTGTCGTCTTGTCTTCTCCTACCTTCATAATTATTGCGAACGGATAATCGTCTGCTTTAGGCGGGATTGACGATAATTCGGCCTTGAAAGCGTCGAATTTGCCCTTCTCCTGTTCAATATAGGCAAGGCTCTGGGTCTGTATTGCTGTATAATTATACTGATAAATAGAACGTTCATCCATCAGTGAATAGTGGCTGTGACCGCTAATTGAAACAACATTTTCATACTTTGAAAGCACTTTGTCAAGTCCAGGGTCATACCAGTCGTCACTGCCATAAACGGTATTTTGGGGCGAATGGTGAGTGATTACAAAAATCGGGTAGCCTTCAGGAGTATCTTTTTGAGCCAAGGCAATCTGCTCATCCATCCAATCAAGCGTTTTTTGAGAATAACCGCTTGTGTTCTGGGTCAAATCGGGGCTAACTCCAATAAAATGGAAACCGTTGATCACTTTATGCACCCAGGGTGACTCGCCCATGCATTTTTTATACAAGCGCTCTTTCGGAGCAACGGAAGCATAGTCGGTGGGATACCAGTTGTCGTGGTTACCCATAATATAAACCGTCTCGGGCTTATCGTCGGCAAAAACCTTATTGAAAACTTCATTATAAGTTCCGTATGAATAACGGCTTGCAAGGTCGCTGAAATCTCCTGCAAAAACGATTACGTCAACACCCTGATTTTTAAAAAGCTGAAGCGCTTTTTCAGTATGCTCTTTGTATTTGTTATTGCCGTCCTCGGGTTCTTTATTGGGAAGCTGTGTATCGCTGATAACCCCCACCGTCAGCGTCTTTGAATTGCCTACCGTAACTGTTTCAACCTCGCCGTAAGCAGGCTTTATAAGATAATAGCAGGCAAGTATTATGCCGGCAGCTACTACAAGAGCTAATAATGTAACCAGTACTTTCAAAATAATCTTTCCTTTCCTGTTGCTGTTAACCTTCATTTTACTTGCCTCCCTCAGGAATTATTTCCTTATAGTCGGAATCAGATTTGATGCTTGCCTCGTACTCAGTATTCTGATATACCTTTACATAATCCACATAAAACTTTGCAGGATTTTCTTCTGTAGAATCAAATTCTTTCAGTTTTACGCCGTGAGGGCCGTAGCCATGTCTTATCTCGCAGGTAAGGCGCAGGAATTCGGGAACTTTCGATACTCCGCCGAAATCAGTGCGCCATGTTGCTTTTCCGTCAACATAAAAAATATACTCATTCGGTGTCCATTTAAGACCATATGTATGAAAACCATCGTACAAATCGCTGTCAGTTACTTTGCGGAAGTCGGTAACTTTACCGTAATCGGCATATCCGTCATAAAGCAGAGCGTGACCGACCATTGCGGGATTTTTATTGATAAACGCCGACTCGAAAACGTCGATCTCCGTTCCGTCCTCGCCTTCATTGCCGATTTTGCCCTGATTGACGGACTGGAGCCAAAACGCCGCCCACATTCCCTGGGCACGCGGCAATTTACATCTCACCTCATAATATCCGAACGCCTGTGAAAAAGTTTGGACGCTTTCTTCCCCGTCCATGTAACGAGTTTCAATTCCTCCGGTAAACTCGCCGGAAGAAGGACAGACGTCACAACTATGGCTGTCGGATCTATAAGCGTCTACCACAAGGCAACCGTCTTCAAAAGAAACGGTCTGGTCACACCAGTATTCGGTATTTCTCAGTCCGTGGGGCGAATAATTCCACTTTTCCGGCAGAGTGTTCGAATCGAAATCCTCGATCATTGTTTCATACCATCCGCCTCCTGCGGCAACCGCCTCTTCTCTCGTATGGTAAGTATTGCTTTCGCTTGGAACGCTGACGTCTGCGCCTTTTAGGCCGTCATCTTTCTTACAGCCTGTCAAAAGGAAGCATCCCGCTGCAATTACCGCGCTTATTATTGCGCCGAGACAGATAAGCCGCAATCCTTTCCCCTTCATAATTTAATCCCCCTAAATAAATTCTGAATAGCAGAATAATGCTGTTCAGCTTAATCTTAACAATTAAAAATCTGTTTCGCAACAGTTTTCACACCGATTTTTCAAGAATATTTAGTTGGTAAACAGAAATTGAATATACTGTCCGAAAACAGTTTGACGAACAGTAGTTAATGTGATAGAATTCATTTTGCTTTAGACGAAAGGAGGTTGTCTATGAAAAGCAAATACACATATAAAGACGGTCTTGTTGACGGAATGCCAATAGCTTTCGGATATCTCACCGTCTCAATAGGTTTCGGCATTGCGGCAGTCAACAAAGGAATACCCGCAATAGCGGCATTGCTTATCTCAATGACCAACCTCACCTCCGCAGGACAGGTTGCGGGAGCAGACCTGATTGCCGCAGGCGGTCTTATAACAGAAATGATAGCCGTTCAGCTGACAATAAACTGCAGATACGCGCTTATGGGCATATCTCTTACGCAAAAACTGGACAGGTCTTTCAATACTTTTCAAAGGCTTATTACCGGCGCGTTTATTACAGATGAAATATTCTCAGTGGCATTGCTTAAAACTGGCAAAATAAACACCGCTTATTTTTACGGACTGGCTACCGCCCCTTATATTGGCTGGGCACTGGGAACAGCAATCGGCGCTTACGGCGGTTCAATCCTGCCTGACAACCTTCGCCTTTCTCTGGGAATTGCAATTTACGGAATGTTCATTGCAATAGTCGTTCCCGCCGCAAAAACCGATAAGGGCGCAGAAATTGCCGCTCTTACTGCCGGCGCTCTCAGCTGTATTTTATATTTCGTTCCGTTATTTGATTTTATTTCAGACGGATTTTCACTTATAATCTGCGCAGTTGCAGGCGCAGTTGTAGCAGCCGCCGTCCACCCCCTTGACGATAAAGACGAGGAGGCGCTCTATGACTAAAGAATTATGGATATATATTATTGTAATGGCGGTAGTAACTTATCTTATCAGATCAGTGCCGTTCGTCGCCTTCAGAAAAAAGATAAAAAACAGATTTGTTAAAAGTCTGCTTGCTTATATTCCCTATGCCGTTCTTGCGGCAATGACTGTACCCGGAGTTTTCTTCAGCACATCAGACGCATTAAGCGCAGGAATAGGCTTCGCCGTTGCGGTAATACTTTCTTTCTTAAAATGCCCGATGCTTCTTGTGGCTGTTGCCGCCTGCGCCGGCGCATATATTACAACACTTATTCAAAGCCTTATATAATAATGTATAAAAAAACAAAGCCTCCGCTTTTGCGGAGGCTTTGCTGCTATATTAGTAAATAGTAAGAAGGTTGCCGTTGGCGTCCCAGTAAACTCCCATAATGGGAATATATGTTTTGCCGTCTTTATCAGAATATTTCTCAAGCTGAGAATTGTACTCAAGTTCGCTGTCCGTATCGTAGTAAAAATAACCGTCGCTGTCAATAAAGCATTGAATTGACGAATATGAATTACCCTGAGAATCAATATAGCAAAACGAATCTTCATCAAAGGAATAAGAATTACCCTCCGGGTCGTAATAAACAACGTCATCTATATCAGTATAGGATGTGCCGTTTCTGTCGTAATATATTTCTCCTTCCTCACCGTCGCTAATACTTTCATCTGCGCTGTCTGTACTTTCTTCAAAAGAACTTAAGATATCGCCGTTCTTATATTCCTTAAAATAATTTGAGTAAAACACACCGAGAGTTACACAAGAAAGAATATAGAATACAACAAACAATATTATAAAAGTAATGCTTGTTTTGCCGTACTGCCTGTTTTTCGCCGCGGCAATATCGTTTCCGCACCTCGGGCATCTGCCGTCTTCAGAAACAATCCTTGATCCGCAGGCACGGCAAAGCAGTTCTTTCTTTTTAAGAGTTTTTCTCAAGCAGGCATAGACAACAGCGGGAATCCAACCGAATACCGCCGTCAAAACAGTCCACAAAACATATGATGAAACATTTTTGCTTTGGCAGTCAAAATAAACAGCAAGGCTGAGAAATACCCTTTGAGCCGTAAGCAAAACAATAAGCACGATTATCAATGTTACATTTGTTAAGAAAGTCATTTTACATCTCCTGATTATCTTAAAAATAAGGATTTGCTTAAAATTAAACAAATACTTCTATAAAGAGTTTAGATTATTATGCTTAATAAGTCAAGAAAATCACCAAAACATGAAAAATTTTTAACGCAAATTACAAAAAGCAGTTGAAAATCATTGTTGTTTAGGTTATTATATAGGTTGTAGAAAGGGGATTTTTTATGAGTTACGCTAAAAGACAATCCAAACTCGATATTCTTATCAAAATTCTTATTGTTGCCTTGATTGTGGTGGGCGTTGTATTCGTTTTCAAAGTAGTACTTTCCGACCCGCCGGCTCAGCCGACAGCAGCCGCTTCCACAGAGGAAGATCCGCTTGTAATTGATGAATTCAAAGCCGGAACTTACGGTGGAGTTAAGATGGACACTGCTGAGGACGCTGTAAAATACTACGTTGAAGCATACAATAAGACAAAAGCAAAAACCGCTACATACAAAACAGCCAGCGGAAACGAAGAATGGTATGGCTTCATCGGTGAAGAAGAACTTACTGTAGGCGACGTTATGATCGACGGCAAGAGCAACGCTGTTATCAACAAACTCGTTCCCGGTATTGTAAGCGGACTGTTTAAACCCAATGCATACGGTCTTCCGCCCTGCACAAACAAAGTTCCTGCAAACGACATTGATGAAAAATCAGCTTCTTTCGCAACTTCTCGTCTTACAGCAGAAGATGTTCGCGCTGTAAACGTTAAGGACAACGG
Source organism: uncultured Oscillospiraceae bacterium (assembly GCA_900547275.1). Classification (GTDB taxonomy): domain Bacteria; phylum Bacillota; class Clostridia; order Oscillospirales; family Acutalibacteraceae; genus CAG-217. Next base: position 13,873 of record URGA01000034.1, read on the forward strand.
CGACGGAACAATCACAATGCAGATCCAGCCCAACGCTACAGAAATGAGCCACAGAGGTATGGACGCTCAGGGTAACTTCTTCAATACTCTCGGCGCTATCGATTCAACTGTTGACCAGATTTCAGCTCTTTCATGGGCTCAGGGTACTACAGCTGATAACTGTAAGGTTTATTACAAAGGCGGTCAGGGTACTGTTAAGATCGACACCAAAACTGGTGAGATCGTAGAAGCTGACTATGATATGGAAGTTACAGTTGACGTAACTCATGCAAACGTTGCAGTTATTACTGACAAGAGCGCAACAGTAGTTGTTTCTTACAAGATGCACTTCCCGGCAAGCGATGAATATCTTTCAAAGTATTGCGAAGCATCAAGAGCTAATTAATTCAAATAAATCAATACAAAAACGGTCTGTTCGATGAACAGACCGTTTTTTTGCGCTTTTTTGCGCTTAGAAAATTATTTAAAACTTAGAAAGATATTACTCCGAGGTGCTCAAGAAGAATTTTCAACCCGATAAGTATAAGAATTATACCACCTGCAAGTTCAGCCTTGCTTTTAAACTTTGCTCCGAACTTGTGGCCGATGAAAACACCCACTGCCGAAAGCACAAAAGTAATAACGCCGATAAGCGATACCGCAGGAACAATGCTGACCTGAAGAAAAGCAAAAGTAATTCCTACAGCCAGCGCATCAATACTTGTGGCAACAGCAAGAACCAGCAATTCTTTTACATCCAGTTTCTCATTTTCCTTTGACGAATCCTCTTCTTCTTTTTTGAAAGATTCGACAGCCATTTTTCCGCCGATTACAGCAAGCAAAGCAAAGGCAATCCAATGGTCTATCCCGGTGATATACGACTCAAACTGCTTGCCCAGGAACCAGCCGATAACAGGCATCAGCGCCTGAAATCCGCCAAACGCCAGCGCAATCACTCCGGCGTGGCGCACATTAAAGCGCTGCATTTTCAGTCCCTTGCAGATTGAAACGGCGAATGCGTCCATTGACAGCCCAACGGCAATCAAAAACAACTCAAAAAATCCCATAATCATTCTCCTGTCTTATTAAATTTTGACAACAAAAAAAGACCCAGTACGGCTGTAAAACCGTACATGAGTCTTGTCATTTAAGGAAAGCCAGACCTTTAACAGGTCAGTATGTTGACTTGCCGCACATTATGTGCCGACTACTCCCTCACGAAGTAAGTGGATTATATCAAATATGAAAAAGAGTGTCAAGACTTATTAGTCCTTTTTTCGCGTTATTTCCCTCTTTTTTTCCCTGAAACTTTTTCCGTAATATTTTTTAAGCAGGCGCTGAGTCTGCCGAGGACAAACGCCGATTGTTTCAGATAGTTTTTGCAGCGTCAGATGGGGATTATAAAGAAAAGCGTTTTCAATGAGGATAAATCTTTTATCGTTAAGATTTTCCGCTTCTTCAGCTTCTGAAAAATCACTGGGGCAATAGTAGCGTGTAATATCAGTAAGCAGTTTCATCATCAATCCTGCAACTGCACTCTTATAGCCTGCTCTTTTGCTCCTGAACTCTTCAACAATTTCTTTTGCTGTAGAACTGTCAAAATTTTCCGAAATCCAAAATCCGGTATTAAGAAATACGGCGGCGAAAGCACTTGTTTCTTTCATACGAGTGATTTGAAAATATATGTAATAATCAGTGATAAAATCTAAAGGGTCCGTCCCCTGAGCGTGATAAACTCCGGGACCGGTTACAAAAAAATCCCCCGCTTTCAGCTGATATTCAGCGCTGTCGGTAATAAGAGTTCCCTTTCCGCCTGTTATAAAATGGAGTTCATAACTGTTTTTTGAATGAATGTGGCCGCCAATATCGCTTTTCAGCACTCCGCCTCCCAGCGCGGCAATCTCAAAATCAATTCCCTGCCAGCTGAAATCTATCATACTCTCACTCTCCCTTAAGCACCAGCGTATCACAGAACACGACATATTGTCAACAATAATGTCGTGTTTTCATTTGTTAGCTTATGCTAAAATACAATGGGGTGATTGGTATGAATAAAGCAAAAAAAGCCTTATGTTTGGTTTTAAGCGGCTGTATGCTGTTTTCCTTTGCAGCCTGCTCAAATTCACAGGCCTACATAAAAGGCATAGCTGACAGCAATGAGAAAATCTCCTATTGCACAACATACACAGAACTTAAAGAAAACAAAACAAACAAAACCAAGTCATGGCGCCAAGTCATGATTTCCGGAAACGGACTTCAGGGCGTTATCACAAGCGGCTCTCCGTACAGCGACAGCCTGATATTTCAGAATATCCACTTTATTCTGCCCAACGAAAACCAGCGCACATGCCCTGACACTTCAGACGAACTGGAAACCGTAAAGCAGAGTATCGTTGCGGGAAAGGATATTGTTGACGACGCCAGCTATGACGACGTTTACAGCTACCATCCGGGAGGCGCGCTTAGAATTAAGCAGGAAAAGCTGCGCGCAAAGGACTATATAAGATATACTGATTACGAAACCGCTCAAGTAGGAGTACGTTATACTGATAAAAACGGAACATGGGAGAGAAAGACTTTCACATCCCGCGCGGATAACGCGACCATAACACAGATTAGTTCTTCCTCAACAGGACAGAAAGTAAATCTTACCCTTTCAATGGACGATATATCAACCTTTGCCAACTACGGCGACGGCAAGGAAACAGATCTCCTCTATAAAAAAACGGTAGAAAAAGACTGCAATTATATTGCTCTTGAGGCTCACTACCAGAACTATGAAAACAGCGAGCTTAAAAACGGCGGATATGCTACCCTTACATACGTTGTTACCGACGGAACCAGAAACCGCACTGAAGGGGACGAAGTAAAAGACGAACAGTATGTAGGCGAAGGAAATCCTGAAATCCAGATTGAGAACGCTTCTTACGTTTATCTGATAACAATTTCTGACAGAACATACGATTTGTGCGCTTACGATGAATATAAAGATCTCAGCGTAAATCCCCTGCTTCAGTCAATTGAACAGAGAACAAAAGCAATTGCAGATAAATATTCAGTTGACGGCGTATTCGACTATGACTCCGCCCTTAGTGCTCATGCAAAACTTCACAAGAAAGAATATGACGCCGTTACTCTTCAGCTTGGAAACGGTTCAAGTGACAAATCAAACGAAGCACTTATAAAAGAGCAGAAAGGCGAAAAATCTATAAACAGCGCTCTTGCTCAGCGCGCTTACTACTCAGGCAGATACGCTTACGTTTGCTGCGCAGGATATTCAACAAGCCGCCTTTACGGTATGTGGGTAGGCGAATGGAACGCAGGCTGGGGAAGCAAATACACTATGGACGCTAATGTAAATCTCCAGACTTCGTCAATGAACAGCAGTAACATTGCTTCTGCTCCGATAGGATATACATATTTCATTTTGCGCCAGGTTCCCGACTGGGAAGAAAACGCGGCCGCAACCCACGGATACACAGACGCTATTCAGGCTCCCGTAAACACAGACGGCGACAAAGCAGTAATAACAGAAACCTGCTATCCATATCCATTCAGATATTGGAACGCCGGAACAAGCTGGATGCTTCTTCCACTTTACGAAACACTGCTTACTTACGGAAATATTGAAATTCCGCTTTCAGACGAATTTGACCTTGATAAACTTAAATCAGTCCTTTCCGTTACAGCGGATGATCTTACAGACGAACAGATTGAAAAAATCCGCCAAAAAGGCAGTCTTGATCTGGAAAAGGAAATCCTGCTTCCCCTGCTTACAAAAAGCGCAAATTACTGGGATCAAATGCTCACTCCTGAATATTACACCGATTCACAGGGTAACATTCATTACGAAAAAGGCAAGACTGAACTTAAAGACGGCGAATATTACTGCATACTGCCCAGTTATTCACCGGAAAACAACCCTGAAAATTATCCCAGCCCGTCAGACGCCAACACAGCTATTGACATTGCGGCGTGCAGAAGCAATATGCAGATGCTTATTGCCGTAATGAAGGAAGTTGACCCGAAAGCTGATACTTCTAAATGGCAGGAACTTATGGACGCCCTTCCGCCTTATCTCTATGATGAAACCGGTGCACTCAAAGAATGGGCTTGCAACCAGTTCACAGAGAACAACGAGCACCGCCATCTCAGCCACCTGTACTGCGTATGGCCTCTTGACGAAACCCAGGACGATCCGGCACTTGCAAAGGCATGTCAGCAGGCAATAGCTAACCGAGAAAGCGAAAACGAAGCCAGCCATGCCCTTGTTCATCGCTCACTTATTGCGGCACGACTTAAAGACCGAGATTCTCTTACAGAAGCGCTGACATCGCTTATGAACCACAAAATTTATTATAATTCACTGATGACAAACCACGACTATGACCAGGGCAGCTGCTACTGCACAGACTTTGCCATCGGCTATCTCGGAATAATAAACGAAAGCCTCGTTTATTCAAATACGGGAAAAATTGAAGTTCTCCCTGCACTGCCGACGACAGGCTTTGAAAGCGGCAAAATCACGGGTATCAGAACACGCACGCGCGCACTGATTTCAGAACTTCAGTGGGACACTGAAAAGAAAACCGCTTCCGTAACCGTAACATCTGATACAGACCAGACAATTGACGTTTCCTGCGGACTTTCATCCGACAGCCAAACTGTCACATTCAAAGCAGGCGAAAGCAAAACCATCACTTTTAATCTTAAATAAGATAAAAATTTAAAACGCACCTCATTTGTTGAGGTGCGTTTTTAATTCCTTTGCAAATTATTTCATTTATACAAAGAAAAAGCACACCAAACGGTGTGCTTTCGGTGGTTGCTCAGGCAGGACCGAGTATTACGCACTCGTTGCGAAACGGTCCACCGGACCGTTTCTGTCAAATCATAGATTTGAAACCTCGTGTCGCAGGTTCGAGTCTTTTTTAAGCAAAAACAGTAAAAGAAAAAGCACACCAAACGGTGTGCTTTTGGTGGTTGCTCAGGCAGGACCGAGTATTACGCACTCGTTGCGAAACGGTCCACCGGACCGTTTCTGTCAAATCATAGATTTGAAACCTCGTGTCGCAGGTTCGAGTCTTTTTTAAGCAAAAACAGTAAAAGAAAAAGCACACCAAACGGTGTGCTTTTGGTGGTTGCTCAGGCAGGACCGAGTATTACGCACTCGTTGCGAAACGGTCCACCG
>URGA01000035.1 GCA_900547275.1 uncultured Oscillospiraceae bacterium
AGTTAATAAAATTGCCTCTGTCGGAAGCGCCGACTGCTCCGCGGATACCGAAGCCGCGTTCTGTGAAATTGATACCGTTGCGAACTGTGCGGCCGATGCCGTCATAGGGAACCCACTTAATAAGAGAAGTGTCAACGCCGCCCTGGAGAATCAGATCCTCAAGAAGATAGCCGATCTCGTTTTCCGCAAATGCGGTAACAACGGATGTTTTAAGTCCGAAGCAACGGCGCAGTCCTCTTGCTACGTTATATTCTCCGCCGCCTTCCCATGCGCGGAAAGAACGGGCTGTTTTGATTCTGCCCTCACCCGGGTCAAGACGGAGCATGATCTCGCCGAGAGAGATCTCATCAAACATACATTCCTCTTTAGGTCTTAAATTAAGATTCATTTTGATATCTCCTTATTAAAAATTAAAATATTCTTTAGCGTTATTAAAGCTGATACCCTGAACGATTTCTTTAAGCATTTCATCGTCGTTTGCATACCAGCCGTCCTCAACCCAGCGGCCGATAAGCGCGCAGAGTATGCGGCGGAAATATTCATGGCGTCCGTAAGAAGTAAATGAACGGGAGTCAGTCTCCATTCCCACGAACTTACCGAGAATACCGAGATTGCCCAGGCTCTTGAGCTGAGCCGTCATTCCGTCCATTGTGTCAAGGAACCACCAGGCGGGACCGTACTGAATTTTAGACGGCGCTTCGTCCGACTGGAAGTTGCCGAGCATTGTTGCAAAAACGGTGTTGTCCTTATCGTTAAGATTAAACAGAATGGTTTTAGGAAGTTTATCTTCTTTCGCCATTGCATCCAGAAGTCTTGAAAGCGGGGCAGCAACTTCGCCGTCGCCAACTGAGTCAAACCCTGTATCCGGACCGAGAGCGTTAAACATACGGGTGTTATTGTTTCTGATAGCGCCCATATGAAGTTCCATTGCCCAGCCAAGATCGTGGTACTTTGCACCCAGAGCGATGAGCACCGGCGTTTTGTACATATCAGCCTCTTCTTTTGAAACAGTTTCGCCGCTCATAGCCTTGGCATACACTGCGTTAATCTCGTCGTCAGAAGCGACAGCATAAGGCGGCACTTCAAAAGCTTGGTCTGAAATACGGCATCCGAAAGAATGGAAATAATCAGCCCTTTTAAGCAAAGCTTCAATAACGTCGCTGTAACTGTTAATCTCCATTTCAGCGGCCGCGGCAAGTTTGCCGATATATTCTGCAAAATCAGGCGCCTGAATATTGAGAGCCTTATCAGGTCTGAATGTTGGAAGCACCTTGCAGTCAAAATCTTCAAGATCGGCTATCTTTTTATGATATTCAAGGGTATCGATAGGATCGTCAGTTGTGCAAAGCATACTTACGTTGCTTTTTTCAATAAGAGTGCGTGGTCTGAAGTCTCCCGAAGCGATAGCCGCATTTGCGCGATCGTAAATATCGTCTGCCGTTTTCGCCGAAAGAGGCGTATTTATTCCGAAATAGCGCTGAAGTTCGATATGCGCCCAGTGATAAAGCGGATTACCGATTGCGTACTGAAGCGCAAATGCAAACTTTTCAAACTTCTCTTTGGGAGAAGCGTCGCCTGTGCAGTACTTTTCAGAAATGCCGCAGGAACGCATTGCGCGCCATTTATAATGATCGCCGGAAAGCCACAGTTCTGAAATATTGTCCGGCTGTTTGTTTTCATAAATCTCACGGGGGCTCAGGTGGCAGTGATAGTCGCAGATAGGCATATTTTCGCAGTAATCGTGGAAAAGATGCTTCGCTGTATCAGTATCCAGCAAAAAGTCCCTGTCCATAAATTCTTTCATTTTAATACTCCATCATAACAGTATGGTTATTTTATTAATACAAAAGAGAAAACCCGCCGAAAAGTACAAAGAGGTAATACGCGGGTATTACCTCTTAAACCTTATTGCAAAACGCCGAAGCATAACGGATTTTAAACAATTCCGTTTTTCACCTGGCGCAGCATCGGGCGAGGCTTGTCCTCTCGATGCAAAATCAAACGCCTGAGTAAGCGTTGAAACCGCCGTCAACAGGAATGTTGACGCCTGTAATAAATCCGCTGTAACGTTCGTCGCACAGGAAAAGCAAAGTTCCTGCAAGCTCGTCAGCTTCGCCGAAGCGCTTCATCGGAGTTGCGGCAAGTATCTTGCCGGTTCTTTCTGTTGGAGATCCGTCAGGATTCCAAAGAAGGGTTGCATTCTGCTTTGTTGAGAAAAATCCGGGAGCAATTGCGTTTACACGAATTCCAACGTCGGCAAAATGAACAGCCATCCATTCTGTAAAGTTCTTAACGGCTGCCTTAGCGGCGCTGTATGCCGGAATTTTTGTAAGCGGACGGTAAGCGTTCATTGAAGTTACCATAATAATGCAGGCATTTTCCTTACCTGCCATATCCTTGGCGAATACCTGGGTAGGAATGAGGGTGCCAAGGAAATTAAGGTTGAACACAAAGCTGATACCGTTGGGATCAAGGTCGAAAAATGTTTTAACATCAGGATCATGAGCATCCAGATCAACTTTTTCAAGAGTTTCCTTTGTGGTTGTACCTTTCGGATTGTTACCGCCTGCGCCGTTAAGAAGAATATCGCAGGTGCCGAACTTTTCAGCAATTTCATCTCTTGCCGCCTGCATTGATTCAATTTCAAGCACGTTGCAGCCAACGGCGATAGCCTCGCCGCCTTCGCTTACAATCTCGTCAGCTACTTTCTGGGCAGCTTCTTTATTAAGGTCAAGAACTGCAACTTTGCAGCCCTGCTGAGCAAGAGTTTTTGCAAATCCGCCGCAGAGAACTCCGCCTGTAACTACCGCAACGCGGCCTTTAAGATTTTCATGAACTAACATATTACTTAGAACTTCCTTTCTGTAAAACAGCTTTTCAATTCTTTATCTTCTTGATTTTTCAACAGCTTCCCAGAGGCCGTTAAGATATGAAACTCCGAGAGCGCGGTCATAAAGTCCGTAACCCGGACGGGCAACCTCGCCCCAAATCATTCTGCCGTGGTCAGGGCGGATATAACCGTCAAAACCGACTTCCTGAAGCGCCTTTACAATCTCGTACATATCAAGCGAACCTGCCGCGCTTTCGTGGGCAGTTTCGTTGAACCACTGGTTATTGATTGAAACATTGCGCAGATGAGCGAAATAAATTCTGTCTGCCGCTTCCTTGATGATCTCTACCATATCGTTCTTGGGGCTTGCGCCGAGAGAACCGGTGCAGAGAGTAAGACCGTTATACTTAGAAGGAACCATTGTAAGCAGACGCTTAACGGCTTCCTTATCGGTAATAATACGGGGCAGACCGAAGATACCCCAGGGCGGATCGTCCGGGTGGATAGCCATTTTGACATCGCACTCCTCGCACACGGGCATAATCGCTTCAAGAAAATATTTCAGATTTGCCCAAAGATCCTCTGCGGTAACATTTTTATATTTTTTAAACAGTTCCTTGATCTCGCCCATTCTTTCCGTTTCCCAGCCGGGCATAGCGTAGCCGTTTGAATTGTCGTCGATCTCGCGGAACATATCCTCAGGCGACTTGCCCTCAACCTGTTTGCCGTCGTAGCAAAGGCAGGTTGAACCGTCCGGCAGAGGCATATAAAGGTCCGTTCGGGTCCAGTCGAAAACCGGCATAAAGTTATAGCAGATAACTTTAACTCCGACCTTGGAAAGGTTTCGGATAGACGTTTTATAGTTTTCAATATACTTGTCCCTGGTGGGCAGACCGATTTTAATATCCTCATGAACATTAACGCTCTCGATGCACTCCATTGAAAGACCAGCGGCTGTTATTTCGTCATACATAGCCTGAACTCTGTCCATAGGCCATGCTTCGCCTGCCGGCAGGTCGTGAAGCGCGGGAACAACGCCTACAACACCGGGAATTTGTCTGATCTGGTCAAGAGTGACAGTGTCCTTATCTTTGCCAAACCAGCGAAATGTCATTTGCATAGAACTACCTCCTGTAATAGACTTTCTTTAATGAAATATTCTATCACAAGAGGCGGACTGTTTCAAGAGATATATGTACATGTGTTAAAAAAATAAAGGCGCATTTTTGCCAAAATATTGTTATTTTTGACGTTAAACGAGCCATGTTTTTTTACGGTATCGTCAAATCTGTTTAATCCGTTCTAAGAATATACGCTCCGGTAATTTCGCAGTCGGAGCTCCCCATCTTTACGGTTATGTTTTCGTTTACCACTTCCATACCGTCAAATCGGCTGTCTCTGGCTTCCTTCAGCTGCTTTCTTGCCAGAGCCTCCAGTTCCTTATCGCTTAGAGAATACTCGTTTTTAACATAGTATTTCTCTGTGTCTGTTTCAATATATATCGGCAGTTCACGTCCGTTTATTTTCAGCGGCTCTTTTACAACAGAAGAAACGCCTGATTTTTTGTTGAAATAAAACGGAATTTTAACCCCGTAAAAGTACAGGCTTTTATACTCGTTCTGCCCTGTAAGCACCGGGTCTGACGCCTTGCGGCTGACGGTCAAAACTATTTCCCGCCTTATTATCGTACCCTGGGCTTTTTCCGTCTCTGTCTTTTCCGTGGGAGGGGCGGTAGCTTCGTCAATTTCAAGACGCGCCGTTGTGCCGATCTTGTTAATATGAGCCCAGGCTATATCGTCAAAATCGGAAAGCATGGCGTAGGAAAGTTTTTTCCTGTCTGCATCAGCCCATCTTTCCCCCACGCTGACTCCGTTTTTCTCAAGATAACTTTGAAGCTGGGCAGTGGTAATTCTGTTGTTCCCAGTTATTTCAACATTCCATATAAATCCGGTCAAAACCGAAATGATTACTGCGAAAAGCGCCATTCCGGTAAAAAATCCCCAACGTTTCTTCAATGGGGCGAGAAAGAAAGGAAGCCCGCACTTTTCAATTACTTTTACTTTGCCTCCGGTGGACAGCGCTAATCGGTGCAGTTTTTTATAAGTCTTGATACCGCAAAGGCCGTAAAGGCATTCGTTGTCTTTTAGCAAGTCAGAAACAGGAAGCTGAGCGCCGTAGCAGGCGTTTATAAAACCCTCAGCAAATCCTCCCGAATAAACAAAGCGAACGTAGCCCAGCAGATAGCGAAGCAGTCTGTTCACTCTCCCGAAAACTCCATTGACATAATAAAGCCTTCAATAACGGCGCCGGTATGGGAAAAGGAATTGATGCACAGGCTGTCCCCGTTAAACGTAATTTTCTTTTTGCCCACTGCCAGGCGAATGCGCCCGGGAGTATATTCCAAAATTTTGTCCAGCCCATCAACAAGGCAGGAATTCCCTATGATTTCGAGTCTTGGCTGACCCGGCAGATACGGCAGCGGCAGATCGCTGAAGTCGCTGGGCTGAGTTTTCTGCCTTTTTCTGTCTGTCTGAGTTTTTGATTTTTGCATAGTATCACCGATAAATAATATGCATATATTTTAGCGGTGATGATATGAAACTCCGTGACGGAATAACGCTGATTTTTCTGCTTGCCTGCGCAGGCGTTCTCATAATCCTGTCTCCGGGAGCAAAAGCAGGGGCTAGGGAGGGTCTGGCGCTTGCTCAAAATACGATTTTGCCAAGTCTCCTGCCTCTTTTGATGATATTTATGATAATCATGAAAAGCAAGGCAGGTGCTGTTTTAACAAACTTATTCGGCGGCATTATTTATAAAACTCTGAAATTGCCCGCCGCGGCGCTTCCCGCTGTTTTATTTGGACTTATAGGCGGCTACCCTACGGGAGCGATGCTAACCCAATCGCTGTACCGAGACGGCGACATAAGCCGCAGCCAGGCGCAAAGAATAATGAAGTTCAACGTATGCGGCGGCGCCGGATTTATAATAACGGCGGTGGGAACCGCAACCCTCTCCTCACAAAAAGCAGGGCTGATACTTTTTGCCTCTAACGTACTTTCTTCAATTATAATCGCAGTTGGAACATCCTTCGGCCAGAAGCGGGACGGGCAGCTTACATCAGGCACAGCTGTTCCGCTTCCTATTGGCGACGCAATGTGTCTCAGCGCCAGCGAAGGAATGAAAAGCATGTTAAATCTTACTGCGTTTATCGTGCTGTTTTCTGCTTTTGACGGTGCAATCAGCGTTCCGAAACTCCTTGAACCGATTTTTGAAATAACAAACGGAATATGTACCGGAGACACATACACTCTGCCCGAAACCGCTGCTTTTCTTGCGTTCGGCGGATTTTGCATTCATTTACAGCTGCTGTCTAGCATAAAAGAATTCGGTATGTCTTATATTTCTTTTCTTGTCTGGCGCATTGTTGGGGCATTTCTTTCATACTGGATCTGCAAAGGAATTTTGCTGATTTTCCCCCAGCCTAAAGCGGTTTTTTCAAACGTATCGGAAACTCTTGCACAGCCCAGCATTGCAAACGCCGCGCTAAGTGTATTGCTTATTCTGGGATGCGGTGTTCTTGTAATGGACCTCCACTCAAGGCGCCGCAAGGTGTGAAAAACAAGCACAAACATATTTTTACAAATACAGACAAAAAAACAGCGCAGAAGCAAACGCCTCTGCGCTGTTGAAACATTTAGAGATTATACGTTGATTTCAACGTCAACGCCAAGCAGATCTTTTTCTTTTTCAAGAATAGGATTAACAACTTCAGCAAGGAAGTCGGCAGTCTGCTCAGGCGCTCTGCCTACGAAATTTTCAGGCTTCATGATAGCCATGATCTCGTCCTTTGTCATCATAAACGCGGGATCAGCGGCAATTCGGTCGATAAGGTCGTTCTTGCCGCCTTCAACCTTAACCACTGCGCCGGCAGCCATAGAATGCTGTCTGATCTTTTCATGAAGTTCCTGGCGGTCGCCGCCTTTTTTAACAGCGTCCATAAGGATATTTTCAGTCGCCATAAACGGAAGCTCTGAAAGCAGGCGCGCTTCAATAACCTTCGGATAAACAACAAGTCCGCTTGTTACGTTGATATAAAGGTCAAGAATACCGTCTGTTGCAAGGAAAGCCTCGGCAATGCTTACTCGCTTATTTGCAGAGTCGTCCAGCGTTCTTTCAAACCACTGGGCAGACGCAGTCCATGCAGGATTGAGAGTATCAATCATTACGTAACGAGAAAGGGAAGCAATTCTCTCGCTTCTCATAGGATTGCGCTTATATGCCATAGCGGAAGAACCGATCTGGTTTTTCTCAAAAGGCTCTTCTATCTCTTTAAGGTTTTGAAGCAGACGAAGATCGTTTGAGAACTTGCAGCAACTCTGAGCAATAAGTCCCAGGCAGTTGCAAACGATTGTATCAAGCTTTCTTGCATAAGTCTGGCCGCTTACCGGGAAGCATGACTTAAATCCCATTTTTTCGGCAATTTTTCTGTCCAGCTCTTTGCACTTTTCGTGGTCGCCGTCAAAAAGTTCAAGGAAAGAAGCCTGGGTGCCTGTGGTACCCTTTGAACCGAGAAGCATAAGAGAATCAAGCACATGGCAGATCTCGTTATAATCCAAAACAAGGTCCATAAGCCAGAGTGTTGCTCTCTTGCCCACAGTTGTTGGCTGAGCAGGCTGAAAATGGGTAAAGCCAAGGCAAGGCATATCCTTATATTCTTCCGCAAATTTTGCAACGGAAGCAATAGCGTTAACCAGTTTCTTCTTAATAAGAAGAAGCGCTTCGCGCATTGTAATAACGTCGGTATTATCGCCAACGTAGCATGAAGTTGCGCCGAGATGGATGATCGGCTTTGCCTTGGGGCACTGAACGCCGAAAGCGTAAACGTGGCTCATAACGTCATGACGGACAAGCTTTTCACGCTCTTTTGCAACATCGTAGTTAATGTCGTCGGCGTGGGCTTTCATTTCGTCAATCTGCTCCTGGGTTACGCCGAGACCGAGTTCGTGCTCAGCCTCTGCCAGTGCAATCCAGAGTTTGCGCCATGTTTTAAATTTAAAATCGGGTGAATAGATATACTGCATTTCCTTGCTGGCATATCTTGCGTTAAAGGGTGAATTATAAGTATCACTCTGCATTAGTTCAGACCTACTCTCTTCATCATTTCAGCATAGGCAGCCTCAACACCGCCAAGGTCACGGCGGAAGCGGTCCTTATCAAGTTTTTCGTGAGTTTTAATATCCCAGAAACGGCAGGTATCAGGGCTGATCTCGTCTGCGAGAACAATCTCGCCGTCAGCAGTCTTGCCGAATTCAAGTTTAAAGTCGATGAGTTCAACGCCGATTGAAGCGAAATACTCTTTAAGAACGTCGTTAACTTTAAACGCCATCTTCTTGATTGTGTCAACTTCTTCCTGAGTTGCAAAGCCGCAGCTTACAGCGTGGTAACCGTTGATAAGCGGATCGCCCAGTTCGTCGTCCTTATAAGAAAATTCGATTGACGGCTGAACAAAGTCCATACCCTCTTCAAGGCCCAGTCTCTTACAGATAGAACCTGCTGCACGGTTACGGATAATAACTTCAAGGGGAACGATCTTAACCTTTTTAACAGCTGTTTCACGATCGGAAAGTTCTTCAATAAAGTGGGTGGGAACGCCCGCTTTTTCAAGCAGCTGCATAAGATAGTTAGACATCTTGTTGTTAACAACGCCCTTGCCTACGATAGTGCCTTTTTTAAGGCCGTTAAAAGCGGTAGCGTCGTCCTTGTAGTCAACTATTACAACGTTGGGGTCTTCAGTTGCCCATACTTTCTTTGCTTTACCTTCATAAAGCTGTTCTGTTTTTTTCATCGCCATAATCTCCTTTGCTTTGTTCTTATTTGAAATATTTTTTAATACGCTCTACTGCTTCGACAGTGCGCTGGTCGTTGCCGAACGCGGTCAGTCTGAAGTAACCTTCACCTGACGGGCCGAAGCCTGAGCCGGGAGTACCGACTACCTGGCATTTTTCAAGCAGAAGATCAAAGAATTCCCAGCTTGTCATTCCCTCCGGAACTTTAAGCCATACGTACGGAGAGTTAACAGCGCCGTAGCAGGTAAAGCCCGCCTCGCGCAAACCGTCATAAATAACCTTTGCGTTCTTCTGGTAATATGAGAGAATTTCTTTTATCTGCTTTTTGCCTTCGGGCGTATAAATCGCCTCGGCGGCACGCTGAGTAATATATGAAACGCCGTTGAACTTTGTAGCCTGGCGGCGAGCCCACATTGGGTTAAGGGAATGACCTTCAAAAACGCAATCCTTAGGTACTACTGTATAACCGCAGCGCATACCGGTAAATCCGGCAGTCTTTGAAAATGAACGGAACTCAATAGCACATTTCTTTGCGCCTTCAATCTCATAAATTGAATGGGGAACGTCGTCCTCAACAATAAATGCTTCATAAGCGCTGTCAAACAAAATAAGAGCATCGTTTTGAAGAGCGTAATCAACCCATTTTTTAAGCTGTTCTTTTGTTGCGCACATACCTGTTGGGTTATTGGGGAAACAAAGATAAATTACATCCGCCTTTTCCTTTGGCAGGTCGGGCATAAAGTTATTTTCAGCGGTGCAGGGCATATAGATAAAGTTTTTCCATGCGCCGTTTTCATCTTTGTCGCCGCTGCGGCCGGCCATAATATTTGTATCAACATATACGGGATAAACAGGGTCGCAGACAGCAATCTTGTTGTCTACGCTGAAGATATCGCCGATATTGCCGCAGTCTGACTTTGCGCCGTCTGACAGGAAGATTTCGTCTTTTGAAATATCAATACCTCTGTCAGCGTAATCGTTTTTCTGTATTGCTTCAAGAATAAAATCATAGCCGTACTCAGGCGGATAGCCGCGGAAAGTATCTTCCTGAGCCATCTCGTCAACGGCTTTGTGCATTGCTTCAATTACAGCCGGCGCGAGAGGTCTTGTTACGTCGCCGATTGAAAGGCGGATAACGTCAGCCTCAGGATGAGCCTGCTGATACTCACGCTGTTTTTTTGCAACAGTTGAGAAAAGATATGAACTTTCGATCTTCAAAAAGTTATCGTTGATTTTCACTTCTTGGTGCCTCCGTTTAAAATTATTTTTCCTCCGGCAAAGTTATCTCGCCGGAAAATACTGTGGTGGCCGGACCGGTCATCATAACGCTGTCATCGGCATGACCGCTCCAATAAATTTTAAGTTCTCCGCCCAGCAGTCTGATTGTTACATCGTTGCCGCAAAGTCCGTTAAGAATTGCCGCCACTACCGTTGCGCAGGAGCCGGTTCCGCAAGCAAGCGTTTCGCCGGTGCCTCTCTCCCAAACTCTCATTTCAATGGTGCTTCTGTCAAGAACATGAGCAAACTCCGCATTGACTTTTTTCGGAAAACGGGGATGCACTTCAAACGCCGGACCAACCGATGCTAAATCAAAATCCCTAACGTCCTCGTCGATAAAAACAACGCAGTGGGGGTTGCCCATTGACACGCAAGTCATATTGTATTCTTCGCCGCCGACAATAATCTCTTCATTTACAACGCGGTCGTTTTCGGAAACTACGGGAACCTGGCTGCTTTCCAGCACGGGAGCGCCCATATCTACCTTTACCGCGTTGACTTTGCCGTTTTCAACAAAAAGCTCAATATGCTTTACTTTGCCCATTGATTCTATTGAAAGACGGGTTTTATCCGTCATGCCGTGATCATAAACATATTTTGCTACGCAACGGATACCGTTGCCGCACATCTCAGAGCGGCTTCCGTCTGCGTTGTACATAACCATCTGAAAATCGGCTATTTCAGAGGGTTTGATAAAAATAAGGCCGTCTGCTCCGATGCCGAAATGCCTATCAGAAACAAAAACCGCCGCGGCAGACTCGTCTTTTACTTTCTCTTCAAATCCGTTTACATAAACGTAGTCGTTGCCGCATCCCTGCATTTTAGTAAATTTCATACGCTGTCCCATCTCCAGAAAACCAAAAATATCTCTAACAAATATTTTAACCGAATTCGCCGATAATCTTTTTTGCAATATCTTTAATACACAGACCGGTTCGCATACTCTCCTTTTGGAGCCAGCGGTGAGCCTGAAGCTCGGTCATGTCGCGGGTGTGCATAAGAATTAGCTTGGCGTCTGCCAGATACTCGGCTTCCTCCTCGCGCCGGCGGGTAAAACTGCTTTTACTTGAAACAAGCACCGCCACGGTCTGGAGAAACTCTTCCCTGTCCAGCGGCAGGGAAACGGTGATAAGATTGCCCGTGCATTCGGAAGTACCGTTGCGTGACAATGACAGTATGTCAAAATCCGGGGGAAGCTGTTCAGCCAATGTGCCGGCGCTCATATCCGGAAGAATTGAAGAACAAACGATAACGCCTTCGTCTTTTTCTCCGGCAATACCCAGCGCGCTGGAACCGAGGGCACATACATGGGAAACATGGTAACCCTCGTTTACAAGAAAAGAACGCAAATGAAGCGCCGCTTCTTTATGAGGATATGCGATAATAATATCTTTCATAGCAAGCGCCTTGTTCCCCCTCTAAAATTATAGATTATTATACCATAAATCAACGCGTTTTAGCAATACAAAATATTTACGATTAGACCCCTCAGTGCGGATAATTTTTGTCTATTCTATACATATCTGCGAATTTTTAACAAAATATACAGAAAATCGACATTTTTAAAATTTTCTTGTAACAAAGTATACAAAAATCACTTGATTATGTACTTGTGAAGTGATAGAATGATAATGAGCATATTGTAACGGTATCTTTACCGTTTTTACGAAAAAGGAGATGAGGCAATGACGGATTTAAAGAAAGAATATCAGCTGCCTGTTTATCTTTTCCACGAAGGAAAAAATTATCGGGCATATGAGTTCTTCGGCGTTCATAAGGTTAAACGGGATACCTTTGTGTTTCGTGTATGGGCGCCCCACGCTAAGGCGCTGTCTGTTGTCGGCGATTTCAATAATTGGGACATTGACGCCAACTATATGGAACAAATTTCTCCGGGTATCTGGGAGGCTCAGATAAGCGGAGTAAAAATTTACGATTGCTATAAATACGCTATACTTACTCAAAGCAATACGGTAATAATGAAGGCTGACCCGTATGCTTTCCACCAGGAGACACGCCCCGGCACTGCATCAAAAGTATATGAACTGCCGGACTACAAATGGAACGACGACGGGTGGTTCAGTGAAAGCTCAAAGACTTCCGTTCTGGACAAACCGGTCAACATATATGAAATTCATTTCGGCTCATGGAAAAAGCACAAAAACGGCGATTTCCTGTCTTACCGCCAAATGGCGGACGAACTAATTCCGTATGTAAAAGAAATGGGATATACCCACATTGAAATGATGCCTATCATGGAATATCCTTACGATGGCTCATGGGGTTACCAGGTAACAGGCTACTTCTCCCCAACCTCACGCTACGGCGTTCCTGAAGATCTTATGTATTTCATGGATCGCTGCCACGAGGCCGGAATAGGAGTTATCCTTGACTGGGTACCCGCCCATTTCCCGAAAGACGCCCACGGTCTTTACGAGTTTGACGGCGAATGCACATACGAATACTCAGACCTTCGCAAAGGCGAGCACAAGGAATGGGGAACCCGTGTATTCGACTACGGAAAAAACGAAGTCCGTTCTTTCCTTATCAGTTCTGCAATGTACTGGGCGGACAAATTCCATTTTGACGGCATCCGCGTTGACGCCGTAGCCTCAATGCTTTATCTGGACTACGGCCGCAAGGACGGCGAATGGGTTGCCAACAAAGACGGCGGAAACGAAAACTACGAAGCAGTTGAATTTTTCCGCCAGCTTAACGCGGCAATGTTCACCGAACACCCCGGCATTATGATGATAGCCGAGGAATCAACGGCGTGGCCGATGATAACAATGCCGCCCGATGTCGGCGGACTTGGTTTCAATTTCAAGTGGAACATGGGCTGGATGAACGATATGCTTCGCTACACCAGCATGGACCCGCTGTTCAGAAAAGGCAACCATGACTGCATTACATTCAGCTTTTTCTACGCTTTCAGCGAAAACTTTATTTTGCCGATAAGTCATGACGAAGTAGTTCACGGAAAATGTTCTCTGCTGAACAAAATGCCCGGCGATTACGATATGAAGTTTGACGGAATGAGGCTGTTTTTGGCGTACATGATGGCCCACCCGGGAAAGAAACTGCTTTTCATGGGCAGTGAATTCGGCCAGTTTAAAGAATGGGCATATAAACAGGAACTGGACTGGATGCTTCTGGGTTACGAAAAACACAAGAAACTCCACGGATTTACAAAAGAGTTAAATCATTTTTATACAGAGCATCCTTCTCTGTGGCAGATAGATTACAGCTGGGAAGGTTTCCAGTGGATAAGCTCTGATGACAACTGCAACTCCGTCATCGCTTTCAGACGAATTGACAAAGAAGGAAAAGAACTTATCACCGTGTTTAACTTTACTCCGAACAGTCATGAGGACTACCGCATAGGCGTTCCGGAAAAAGGAACGTACAAGGTTGTTTTTGACACATCGCTTCAGAAATACGGCGGAACAAAAGCAAGACTTTCAGGCACATATCGGAGCAAAAAAATACCGATGCACAATCTTGACCAGAGCATCAGCATAAAACTAAACGGGCTTTCCGCTATCTATCTTGAAAAAGTAAAATAAGGAGGAATACTATGGTACATAAAACAAATGTTGTGGCTATGCTGCTTGCCGGAGGACAGGGAAGCCGACTTGGCGTGCTTACAAAAAACATCGCCAAACCTGCAGTACCCTACGGCGGCAACTACAGAATTATCGACTTCCCGCTGTCAAACTGCGTAAACAGCGGTATCTACACGGTAGGCGTTCTCACCCAGTATCAGCCTCTTGAGCTGAACGACTATCTGGGCAACGGCCAGCCCTGGGACTTGGACCGTCAGAACGGCGGCGTACACATTCTTTCACCGTATGAGGCAATCGGAGGTGCTGAATGGTACAAGGGAACGGCTAACGCAATTTACCAGAATATCAATTTCATTGAAAAATACGATCCGGAATACGTTGTTGTTCTCTCAGGCGATCATATTTATAAAATGAATTACGCCAAAATGATAGACTTCCACAAAAAGAACGACGCGGCATGCACAATCGCCGTGCTGGAAGTACCGTGGGAGGAGGCTCCGCGTTTCGGAATACTTGCCACCGATGAAAACGACCGCATCTACGAGTTTGCGGAGAAACCCGCAAAACCGAAGAGCAACAAAGCGTCAATGGGCGTTTACGTTTTCACCTGGAGCAAACTGCGCGAATACCTTATCCTTGACGAACAGGATGAAAACTCATCAAACGACTTCGGCAAAAATATAATTCCCGCAATGCTTGACGCAAATGAAAGAATGTTTGCTTTCCCGTTTCAAGGATATTGGAAAGACGTGGGAACTATCGACTCGCTGTGGGAAGCAAATCTTGATATTATCAATCCCAACGTTGATCTTGACCTTTCTGACAAGAGCTGGAGAATTTACAGCCGTAATCCTATGGCGCCGCCTCATTACATCGGCGACAGCGCGGTGGTTGAAAATTCTTCAATCAGCGAAGGATGCGAAATTGAGGGCGAAGTTGATTACAGCGTTATCTCGTCAAACGTTACTATTGAAGAGGGCGCCGAAGTTAAATACAGCGTTATAATGCCCGGCGCAACTATTAAAAAAGGCGCTAAGGTTTACTACTCCATTGTAGCCGAAGACGCTGTTATTGAAGAAAAAGCAAAGATCGGCGAAATTCCCGAAAATCTTGAAAAGCCTGAAAACTGGGGCATTGCCGTTATCGGCTCGGGAGCAACTATTACTTCCGGCCAGGAGATCGCTCCCGGAGAAATGATAAAAAGCGGGGAGGAGGTATGAGCATGAACGGAAAATCTGTACTCGGCATGATTTTTGCCAACATTCACGAAGAGGCGCTTGATTCACTTACTGCAAAACGAACAATGGGCTCCGTTCCGTTCTGTTCTAGATACCGCCTTATTGACTTCCCGCTGTCCAACATGGTTGAAAGCGGAATAACAAAAATCGGCGTAGTTACAAACGCTAACTTCCGCTCCCTTATGGACCATGTAGGAACAGGTAAGCCATGGGATCTCAGCCGAAAGAACGACGGACTTTATCTTCTTCCGCCGTTTTCAGTCAATTCCGTTTCCATGTGGGGCAACAGAATTGACGCTATTTACGGAAATATGCATTTCCTTGAACAGTCAAACCAGACTTATGTGCTTATGTGCGACTGCAACCAGGTTCTCAGCATGGATTGCACAAAGCTGTTTGACGCCCACGAAAACAGCGGAGCAGACATTACCGTTGTGGGCGTACACGGAAAGAAACCAAGTAACGTTGGCTCCGTGCTGGTATTCGACAAGGTGGACGACGACGGCAGAATTACTGATATGACACTCAGCCCCTGCCCCGACGGCGAAGTATTTTACAGCTGCAACGTTGTACTGATGAAAAAAGCTTTGTTTGAAAGCCTTGTATCAACAGCGCATTCAAAGAACGAGATCTCTTTCCAGCGCAACGTACTTCTTGCAAATGTCAATAACCTCAAGATCCATGTTTTCGACGCCACCGACTGGTTTATCGGAACAATAGACTCAATGCAGAGTTATTACGACATTTCAATGAGCGTGCTGAAGAAAGAAAACAGGCGCAAACTGTTTGACCCGGACCGTCCTATTTCCACAAAGGAACGCGACGATATGCCGTCGCTTTACGGTCCAGACTCCTCCTCAAAGAATTCTCTCGTTGCAGACGGCTGTATAATTGACGGCAGCATCGAAAACTGCATTATATTCAAAGGCGTAAAAATCGGCAAGGGAGCAGTTGTTAAGGATTCAATCCTTATGCAGGACACCGTTATCGGTGAAAACTCAAAAGTCAACTGCATCATAGCCGACAAGGAGGTTAATATTAAAAACGGCGTTGAGCTCAGCGGCGCCCCGAACTTCCCTGTTTACCTGAGCAAGAAAACAAGAATTTAACAGGAGGAGAAAACAGCATGAAAGTTCTTTATGTGGCATCAGAAGCGCTTCCGTATATGGCGTCGGGCGGTCTCGGCGATGTGGCAGGTTCCCTGCCCGTTGCTCTTCGCCAGCGTCTTATCGGTTGCCGTGTTGTAATGCCTCTTTACGATAATATTCCTCAGGAATATAAAGACCAGATGAAGTTCATAACTTCAATCTCAGTTCCGGTATCATGGCGCCGCCAATACTGCGGAATTTTTGAAGCTAAGCACAACGGCGTTATCTACTATTTCCTTGACAACCAGTATTACTTTAAGCGCGACGGAATTTACGGTCATTATGACGACGCTGAGCGTTTCGCTTTCTTTGCCCGCGCGGCGATTGAAATTATTCCGGCAATTGACTGGAAGCCTGACATTATCCACTGCAATGACTGGCAGTGCGCGCTCACTCCGCTTTATTACAGCTGCTATTACGCCACCAGACCGGGATTTGAAAACATTAAAACAGTTTTCACAATCCACAATATTCAGTATCAGGGCAAATACGGCGTAGAGCTTCTCAACGATGTTTTGGGAATTGCTCCGGAATATAACAATCTTATTCTTTATGACGGTCTCGTTAACTTTATGAAAGCAGGCATTGAATGTTCAAACAAAGTTACCACCGTTTCACCTACATACGCAAGAGAAATTCTGGACCCGTGGTACAGTTACGGCCTTGACCCGATACTTAATCAGCGAAGCTGGAAACTCTGCGGTATTCTCAACGGTATTGACACCGAGCTTTACAATCCGGAAACTGACAACATGATTTGGAAAAATTACAGTTCAGAGGATTTCTCCGGAAAAGCAAAGAACAAAGAAGAACTTCAGAAGGCGATGGGACTTGCAGTCCGCCCGGACGTTCCCCTTATCGGAATTGTAAGCCGACTTGTAGGCCACAAGGGCGTAGACCTTATGCGGGAAGTGCTTGAAAAGAGCCTTTGGGAGCGCGATATTCAGTATGTCGTTCTCGGCAGCGGCGAATGGCAGTATGAAAGTTTCTTCCGTGAACTTCATGATAAATATCCTGACAAGGTCGGTCTTACACTGGGCTTTGTACCTGATCTTGCCCACAAGATTTACGCAGGCGCAGACCTGTTCCTGATGCCCAGCAAGAGCGAGCCTTGCGGCCTTTCCCAGATGGTTGCTCTGCGCTACGGAACTGTTCCCATTGTCCGCGAGACCGGCGGTCTTAAAGACTCTATTACCGACTCCGGCGACGGCGAAGGCAACGGCTTCACCTTTAAATCATACGATGCGTACGATATGCTTGGCGCTATTTACAGAGGCGTTGAGGTATACAACCATCCGAACGACTGGAAGGTGCTTGTTAAACGTGCCCTTGACTGCGACATGAGCTGGGGCAAATCGGCTAACGAATATATTCGTATGTACAAATCACTTTTGAAAGACTGATTTCAAAACATAACAAAAAGCGACTGAAATATCAGTCGCTTTTTTCTTTTATATTACATCCATTTTTTACGTTTTACGGTAATTATCAAAGCAGAAACAACTACCACGGATAAAAGAATAACGTAAATATAACCGTATTTCCAGTCAAATTCAGGCATGGACTTAAAATTCATTCCATACCAGCCCACAATTACCGTAAGGGGGAAAAATATTGCGGTAAGAACAGTGAAAATCTTCATCGTTTCGTTGAGCTTCAGATCAAGATAAGCCTGATACGCGTCTCTCAGGTGGACTATACTGTCTCGCAGAGTATCAACATTTTCACGCAGGCGCACAGCCTTGTCGGTAAATATCTTGAAATATCGAAGATCCTCGGAATCGAAAATTTCGTTTTCATTTTCCTCCAGAGCCTCTCCTATATCAATAAGCTGTTCGTAGTAGTTGCGAAGCATGAGAAGTTCTTTCTTTTTATGAAGAAGCTCCATATTGAAATCCTTGCCCGCTCTGTCACGAAGAACGCATTCCTCCATGCGGTTGATCTCAAATTCAGCGTCTTCCAGCGCTTTGTTATCGCCGAAGATTAGACTTTCAAGAAATGCGTAAATAATTTTTTCAAGGGTTATCCCCTGAACGGAAAATCTGTTGAGTGAATCCAAAAATCGATTTCTTGTGGAGCAGTCAGAATCAGAAATATCTACAAGCACCAGCAGATTTTTCTTAACGTAAAACGCCATACAGTCGCAGGGCGCCTTCATATTATTCGCCTCGGTTATTTTAAGCGTGCCGAAGCTGTAGTCGTCGTAAACCTCTATATTTGAGCGAAAATACCTGTTTTCTTCATGGCACTGCTGAACTGTTGAAGCGGCAAAGCCAAACTCCTCATAAATATTTTCAAGTTCATCAAGAGTTATATATCCTGCCGTTACAAGGCTTGGATTTATGTCTTTTCGCTCAACAGTAGTAAGTTCATCATCATATTGAAAAAACACCGATTTCCCTCCGTTTCAGCCATATTTTATATGCTCAGCAGCCGCTTCCATTCATTTTGAAGCCTATCAAGGCTCCATGAAGCATTTGCCGGGCTAGTAGACGGCAGACAAACTGCAGTAATGCCGAGTTCTTTTTCAAGATATTTGTCATAAAGCGATTTTGCCTTTTTGCCGTTTACATAAATTTTCTGCACATTTGACGAATTTATAACTCTTTTAACGTCATTGGGAACTACATTTTTAATGGAACTGTCAGACGAACCTGTAATATCACAACTGGCAATAACGTCCCAAAGTGCAACGTTGTTCCTAAGGATCATACTGCGCTTTTCTTCTTCGGTACGGGGAACTTCTTCACCAAAAACAGAAGCCGTAACTTTCCAAAATCTGTTCTGTGGATGACCGTAATAAAAGCCGCATTCTCTTGATTTTACTGACGGAAAAGAGCCTAAAATAAGTATTTTTGCATTTTCGTCAAACAGCGGCGGTATAGGATGCTCAATCAAAATCAGCACCTCCGATATCAAATTTGTTGATATTTATTCTCTTACCCCGTAAAAGAACATTTTTATTTCTTTTGCCGCTGGGAAATTAATTCTGTTTATTTCATCAATAACTTTTGATACGTCATACTCAATATCAACGCTTCTAACCGATACGTCAGAACCCTCTATTTCAAGAATTCCCGCTCTGGCAACGTTTCTTTCAGCGGCAGGACAGCCTAAC
>URGA01000036.1 GCA_900547275.1 uncultured Oscillospiraceae bacterium
ATATTCTACCATTTTGGTGCTTTTTTGTACTGTCTGCACAATTTGGGGCAGTTCATTAATGCGGCAGCTTTTTTCTTTTAATAAACTGACTAATCTGCTTTTTTCAATTATAAACATTCTTGCCTCATTGCTATCTGAAATCCGCCATCAGCCCTTTTCGTGCTCTTCCGAAAGTTATACATTTTTTATAATATCCGCTGTTTTTCATGTAATTGTCCTCAGTCTATCTCTATTTTAAAGCAAATCGGATTTTCGCAACGAAATTTTTCGTTTGCTTTTACGGTCATATATTCGTCGTTTCTTTCAAACTGAAGAGGTTCGCCGTCTGAAAGCAGAGCAACTGATTTTACAAGGAAATCATGCCTGCCGTGTTTTGCAAACGCTTTTATTTTTGCGTCTTTTCCGTTGGGCTTCATCTGGAAGGCATAAACAAAACCTTTTTTATATGTAAATCTAAAGTCGTTTTTCGTAAAGGGCTTTTCCTCATTATCCATAAAAAATCCGCTTTGGACGTTCACTTCTCCTTCGCCGAATGTCTTCCAATAGGTAGTGCCGTAAATTCCCTCTCCGTTTTCGCTGAGCCAGTCTCCTATTTCAAGGAGCACTTTTGTCTCTTCGTCGGTAATCGTGCCGTCAGCCTTAGGGCCGATATTAAGAAGAAGATTGCCGTTTTTGCTGACTATATCAATCAAATCGCAGATTATCTTATTGGAGGATTTATACTCATTGCCGTCGGTATAGCCCCATGAATTTTTAGCCACAGCCGTATCAGTCTGCCATGGAACCGGAGATATTCCCGTAAGCGCTCCCCTTTCCACATCAAACGTTGCGGTACCAGGAGCAAACGCTTCATATTTATAGTTGATTGTAACCTCTTCTCCCCGCTCCAATGCGGTATTATAGTAATAAGCGGCAAATTTCTTTAAATACGGTTTAAAGCCGTGATTATGTATCCACCAGTCAAAATAGACGATCTTAGGCTGAAACTTATCTACCATTTCGCACATACGGACAAGCCAGTCTTCCAAATATTCCTCAGTGGGCGCAGAGGAAAAGGCATTTTCTGTAGTTTCAGTCATATGTTTTGAATCGAACTCAGGGCTTAAATAAGCGGGACCGTAAAAATCCTGAAATCTTTCATCGTTGACATCACTGTCAAAAGTTCTGCCGAGGTTCATAAAGAAATAATGCTCCGCTCTATGATTTGAAAGACAGAAAACAAGTCCTTCATCTTCACAGGCTGTTTTAAGCTCACTTATAACATCTCTTTTGGGTCCCATTTCGGTGCTGTTCCAGCGGTTAAAAGCAGTGTCATACATTGCAAAACCGTCATGGTGTTCTGCAACAGGCATAACATATCTTGCCCCCGATTTTCTGAAAAGATCTGCCCATAGAGACGGCTCAAACTTTTCTGCGCGAAACATGGGAATAAAGTCCTTATAACCGAACTGGCTCTGCTTTCCGTATTTTTCAATATGATGAGCAAATTCTCTGGAGTTTATGTCATACATAGATCTTGCGTACCACTCGTTGCCAAAGGCAGGCACGCTGTAAACGCCCCAATGAATAAAGATACCGAACTTACCATTGCTAAACCATTCGGGAGTTTTATGCTCCGACAGAGACTGCCAGTTATCCTTGTATTTCCCTGATGCAATAACTAAATCGATTTTTTTAAGATATTCCTGCTTATTCATATCTTTCACCGCTTTCTGCAATCGTAGTAACTTGATTATAGCATAATACTTATTAAAAGTGGAAGACAAAAATCAATAAATCATGTCGCCGATTTGATTTTTAAAACAAGAATAGGACAAAACGGAAAAAGCATAGTATTTTCCACGGAGGAGATATTATGTTTACCGCACTACTTTCAGCGCTCAGCGCACATCTGCTGTACTTCATTCTTCACATTGACAATACGTCCAGTTTTCCAAAACCGCTCAATCACAAAGAAGAACGAGAAGTACTTGAAAAATTTAAAAACGGCGACAAAAACGCCAGAGCAACGCTTATTGAGCGCAACCTGCGCCTTGTCAGTCACATTGTAAAAAAATATTACTCCCGCACCAACGATACTGACGATTTAATCAGCATAGGAACTATCGGACTAATAAAAGGAATAGACAGTTTTGACGCCGAAAAAGGAACAAAACTTGCAACATACGCGTCGCGTTGTATAGAAAACGAGATACTCATGTATTTCCGCTCCCAGAAGAAGAGCGCAAACGACGTACATCTGGGCGACGCAATTGAGATGGATAAGGACGGTAATCCGCTAACAATACAGGATGTTGTTAGAGATGAAAGAGATATGGAACTTGACCTTGAGACGAAAATCCGCTGGGAAAAAGTAAGGTCAATCATTGAAAACATGGAAAATGAACGTGACCGTGAAATAATAATTCTGCGATACGGACTGGACAACAAAAAGCCGCTGACACAACGGGAAGTCGCGCAGCGGCTGAATATCAGTCGTTCATATGTATCAAGGATTGAAAAAAGCGTTTTGTCCGACATCCGCAAATCGGTTTTAAACCCGAAAAGCAGTAAAGACGATAAGAAAAAGCCAGACAAAAAGCCATAAATACTATCTCTTAAAGATGTTTGAACCGTCGCAGGCAACGGCCACAGTAAGCGGGAAATTCTCAAACTGAAGTTCTTTTACTGACTCGCAGCCCAAATCGTCATAGGCAATAACTTTGCATGATTTTATACATTTAGAAGCAAGAGCGCCTGCTCCGCCGATAGCGCAGAGATAAACAGCCTTATTTCGCACTATAGCGTCGCAAACAGCCTCATTCCTCTCTCCTTTGCCCACCATGGCAACAACGCCGTTGTCAAGTAATTTAGGCGCATATACGTCCATACGGCTGCTTGTTGTCGGTCCGCAGGCGCCGACGGCAAGACCCTCAGGCGCAGGAGTCGGACCCGCGTAATAAATAACAGCGTCTTTAAGAGGATAAGGCAATTCCTCTCCCGCTTCCAAAGCGGCTGTAATACGCTTATGAGCGGCGTCTCGCGAAGTATAAACTCTGCCGCTGAGTACTACTCGGTCCCCTGCTTTAAACTTAGGGGCGAAAGCACGCAATTCACTGCAGTCAAGCACATATTCCATCAGTTTTGCTCCCTCAATTTCTTCTTTAATTCTTCATTCTCTTCTTCTACTGCCTGAAGCACTGCAATATTCTGGCGAAGTTCACGATTTGCTTCTTTCAGCTGGAAATCAAGATTTTTATTTATAATTTCCAAACGCTGACATTCGAAATTAACATCTTCGAGAGCAGCCATTAAACGTGATACTTCGTCACGCAGTCGCTGTATATCAGAATTCACTCCGGCACTCCCCCTTTGTCTTTGCTGACCGGAAACTAAAAAAACAACAAGGCGGTATCATAACGTTACCGCCTTGTTTTTGAATTAAATTCATGCGCGCCGCATTAAGGCGTTATATTGCTGAAATAGAAATTGTATTACTCAACAGCAGTAAATTATGCGTCGATATCGGTGTCCTTTTCAAAGTAACGAGAACCTAACCAGTTTACTTTAACTTCATATGAATCTTCAAGTTTTTCTGTATCCTTTGAAGAATCGTCTGAAGCAAGTGCCTGCTGTGCTGTATACTGCCATGCAGGTGTATCGGTCTTCTTTTCAAAGTACATGATGTGGTAACCGTAATCTGACTGAACGATTGCTACGTCGCCTGCCTTACGGCTGCTGTCAAAGCACCATGTGCTGAATGAATTAACCATCTGACCTGGATATACGTTCTCATAAAGTCCGCCCTCAGAAGCGTTGCTGTCTGATGAGTTTTCCTTAGCGAGTTCGCCGAAGCTTTCAGCAGTCTTTTCACCGCTGTTATATTCCTTGAGAATCTTTTCAGCCTTTTCTTTTGCGGCTGCCCACTGCTCTGTTGTAGCGTCAACAGCTGATGTATTCTCATCGTCAGTTTCAGGAGCAATCAAAATATGGCGAACATTTACTGTTTTAACATCTGAAAGTTCTACAGGACGAAGAATGTAAACAACAGTTGTGCTGTACTGCTTGCTGTCGCCGGCTTTTCTGTCTTCGCTGAAGAGCCAGTCAAGTCCCGGATACTTTGTATTGTCTTCGCTGTCTGCAGTTGCGATAGCGAGACCCTGATTGATAAGGCTTGTTCTTGTTACGTCAAGCTCAGTTGAATAACCGTCTGCCTTATATGCTTCCTTATAGAAATCTGATGAAGCGTATTTTGAGCAAAGATCGCTGAAGTTTGAGCCGTCGCTCTTAAGAGCTTTCTTGAACGCCTTGGCATCGTCCTCATTATCGCATTCAAATACGCGGATGCTTACAGACTTAAGATCGTCAAGATTTTCTTTCTTGTAATTTTCGTAATCTTCTTCGCTGTATTCCTTAGTGGACTGCTGTTCTGAGAGTTCACTCTGATAATTCTGAGCAATGTAAGCAACAGTTGCCTCTCTCTTGAACACGCTCTCTGTTACGCCTTTACCCATTGCCTTAACAAGATAACCGCTGAGAGTATAGCCGTAGCCTTCTGCAGTTGTTCTGTACTGATTAATGGTATCTTCAAGTTCCTGCTTCTGGTCGTCGGTAATCTCAGGCTCCTTGCCGCCGTTAGCGTCTACAGCTTCAAGATAATAGAGATAAGTATTTTTGATTGACTCAAGCACTTCTTCATGCATATATTCAGCCCATGTAACGGTTTCACCGTCATCATTTTCAGTAGTCTGCTTTGAGAAAGGCTTGTCAAAATCAACGTCCATGTTGTTTTCAGCCAGATCGAGACCGTACTGTTCATACTGGCTCTGGGTCTGACTAAGGCTATTGTAAGCAGTTGCAAAATAATAATTGTATGTGCTTACTTTAAGTTTGATTGAGTGACCGTCGTTATCTGTTACTGTCATTCCGGTAAAGTACTGGGCAGGAATACCGAGATAACTTACAAAGCCCTTGCGCACGGCGCCTGTTGCAACATAAGTAACAAGAAGCGCTACAACAACTACTACAGCGACAACGGAAACGACAATTTTCCTTGTGCGCTTTGCAAGCTGAATAGCCGCTTTCTTGCTTCCTACAGAAGCGATCTGAGCCTGAAGAGCCTTAAGCTTCGCCTGGAGTTTTTCTTTCTTTGCCTCGTCGCTCTCAGCCTCAATAGCCTTTTTCAGCTCGTCGGCCTTCTGGACAAGTTTTTCTTTCTTTGCGGCTGCTTTTGCCGCATTCTTCTCGGCCTTCTGAGCAGCCGCCTTTGCTTTCTTTTCCGCTTTTTCCTTATTCTTATCGGAAGAAAGTCCGGCGCCTCCTGCAAGAAGATCGTCTTCGAGTTCTTTTTTTTCTTTCGCCATTTTTAATCATCCTTAAAACATTAGATTTTAGAAACAATGCAAAGATATTTTACACTATTAGATAAAATATTACAAGTCTTTTTTTCACTTTGACTTATTTCACACATTTTGACAGCAGTAAAAAAACAAAAGGCGGCTGAATGGCCGCCTTTGTGCTGTTCTTTTTTAACGAAACTATTCGTCAGAATCTGAAGTGGGCTGAGCCACAGTTGTTTTCTTCATTGCATTTTGATGGAGTTTAACTTCGCATTTATCAACGAATTTAGTCTCACGGTCGGCAATAATATCTTTCTTGCAGTTGTACTCATACTGAGGACAAGCGTCAATAAAGAACATAATATGATAGCCGTAATCTGATTTTACAATGCCTGTGTCGCCGTATTTTCTGGAACTGTCAAGCGCCCAATTCTCAAACTCGGGAACCATAGCGCCTTCCTTCGTTCCTTCAATCATTCCGCCGAAAAGGCCGCTGCTTCCTTTTGAGGTAGACTCTGTATCGTCACTGTTTTCCTCAGCAAGCATTGCGAATGAATATTCGCTCTTGTCGCCCTTGTTAAACTCTGCCAAGAGATTTTCAGCCTTTTCCTTGGCTGCCGCCCATTCCTCGTCTGTATAGGACTGTTCAGTCTCTGTATCAGCGTCTGTATCGGCAGTATCTTCACTGTCCTCTGAATCGTTGCCGGGAATTACCAGCAGATGTCTTACGCTGTAAGTAACGCTTTCGTCAAGCTTCGGCTTTCCTGTTTTGAGAATAAGATAAATAAAGCCGTTATCTTCATCGCAGTAGTAAGTGGTATCTCCCACTTCTGTATCGTCGCTGAACAGCCACTTTGATGTTTCCTCACCGAATGAATCATCTGTTGCAGACATTGTGTTTTCCATATACTCGGAAAGTGCTTCAACCGCAGCGTCCTCATCTTCAAAATAACCGTTTGAAATATACTGGTCAATAAGATCTGCGCAGGCGTCCGGAACGATCTTCTTCATATCTTTTACAGATGAGATCTTTGAAAGATATGACTTAGCTTTTTCAACTGATTCTTTCTTAGTTTCATCGCTGGTGGTATCGTATGTCATTTCAATGAAAGCGTAGTCGCAGTTATAGTACTTTTCGCTGTTTTCTTTGAAATACTCGTTGAACTCGTCTTCCGGAACTTCCGAGTCAGCTAAAACTTTCTGGTAATAATTCTGGGCAATGTACGCCTGCTCCTGAACTGTTTCAAGGGTTTCAAGCGTGCAGTACTCGCCGTAATTCGTTTCAATATAATCGTCAAGAGACTGGGAAGCCTCAGAAGCGCTTGTTTTGAGCGATTCAAGCTGTTCGTCAATGCTGTCCTTCTGTTCCTTGGTAAGAGTCATGCCGTCCGCAATACCTGCTTCGTAATAAGCCGTTACGTACTGAATCTGGTCGATGGTCTTGTTCTGGAACATCTCAAGCCAAGTTATTTTGTTGCCGTCGTCGTCCGTTGTATACTGTTTGGAATAATCTTTAGTAGTATCCAAATCAAAGTAACCGTAATTGGCATACATTTCATAATTGGCTACGATTTTCGAGTAATAATAGTTATAGGTACCCACTGAAATATCAGTATCGCCAACAGTCATGGCAACACTTCCGGGGTTCATAAGCTCCCCTTCCTTGCCGTTGGGGACGGTGTAATAGCGCACGCCGAGAACAGCAAGCACTGCAACAACCGCAGCAAAAATAACGACAAAAATTCCTATTTTAATAGGCGCTGTGTTGATAACAACCTGATTGCCGTTATCAATAATCGACGCCTGTTTCGGAATCGGCTGAGGATCAGGTTTTTCTTCCCTGCTCTCAGGTACTTCTATTTCAAAACTGTCATTCTCAATAAAACCTGAATTGAGAGTCGGCGCTTCCGCCTCAAACTCCCAGTTGTCATTCTCTTCATAATGAACTTCTCTGCTTGAGTCTACGCTCTGCTCAGTTTCATCTGCATCTGCCTCGGGTGAAGCTTCTGTTTCATTTACTTCTTCCTGAACGTCGGAAACTGCCTGTTCATCCTTTG
This sequence comes from uncultured Oscillospiraceae bacterium, assembly GCA_900547275.1. Classification (GTDB taxonomy): domain Bacteria; phylum Bacillota; class Clostridia; order Oscillospirales; family Acutalibacteraceae; genus CAG-217. The sequence goes on from URGA01000036.1 coordinate 7,376, forward strand.
CAGGAACTTCCTTTTCCGCACTCTGAGCCTCGCTCTGCTCTTCGCCGGTATTCTTAGGGACTTTATTTTCTTCGTCCATACTTACACTCCTTTTTGAGGATTTATCTCGTCAATTATACAATAGTAAAAAGAATTATGCAACAATTTAATTGACCCCGGATGTAAATTATCTGTAAACCAGATGTTAACTTTTGATAAGGTCTCCTGCGCTTTTCAGGACATCAGTACTTGAAAAATTTTTTGCTATGTAGTATTATGGATTGTAATTCACATATAAATTCTGCATATAATTCGCTATTTTGATAACACAGCAAATCAGTGAGACTTAACTGAAAGTCTTTGTGAATTGTTGTTATTACAGGTGTTTTTATGAGAGAAAAATTGAAGAATTGGGCCGCGGAATATTCAAAAAATCCCGGCTGGTACTGGCTGACGGCGACGCTGTTTTTGTTTCCGCTTCTGCCCGAATACGTCAGTCCGTTCATACTCTTTATCGGATTTATTGTTTTTAAAATCCAGTGGTCAAAAGAAAAGCGCAAAGCAAAAGTAGGCACCATCGGCAAACTGATGATGGTATTTATGGCTTATGCGTTGCTTAGCACAATCTGGTCTGAAACCAAGTTCTCAACATTTGCCACAGCGGCGCTTTGGTGGGGAATGTTCCTCATCCAGGTAATGATTTTCAATCTTGTAAGAAGCAGAGAGAAAATCAATACTGTGCTTCGCATTATCACAGCCAGCTCATGTATTAACGGATTTATAGCTATTATCCAAATCTGCACTTACACACTCTACAAATTCGGATACCTTGCAAAGGATCTTGTTCTTGTTACTCCGCTTTATAAAGAGCTGGACAAACTTGTTTATACAAGTCTTCCCTTTGACATAAGCACAAAAACCTTTGACTCAAGAGCCAGCGGTACTTTTTCAAACCCAAATCTGCTGGCCACAAACATGGTTATCGCTTATCCGATTTCAATTTATCTTTTCCTCAACGCGAAAACCAAAAAGCAAAAAATAATTTACTTCTTTGCAAACGTTATCATCAGCGCAGGAATGAGCTCAACTCTTACCAGAGCAGGCTGCGTTGTGGCTCTTGCCGGATGGCTGTTCATGTTTGTTGTTCTTATCAAGCGTTACTGGAAGAGTATGCTTACAATATTTATTCCGACAGTTGCGGTTATCGTTCCTTCGATACTCACCCGCTACGGAATTATTTTTACAACCCATACTACAAACACGAAAGAAGCAAAAACTTCTTCAGCGGCTCATTTTCAGATATGGGAAAGTCTTGTGGACTACCTGCTATCCCACTTCAAGGCGTGCTTTTTCGGCACCGGGTTCGGCTGTGAGCAAACGGGAATTATACTAAAGACAATGTATAATCTTGACAAGCCCCACGCCCATAATTTCATTATTGAAATATGGATTGAACTCGGTATAGTCGGTATCATAATGCTGTTTATAGTATTTCTGTGGAGTTTTGGCAAAATGCTGGAAATCAACGCCAACAACAACCGTAAATTTACGCTTGTATTCTGCCTTTGCACCGCGCTTCTTCTTTATCTCGCGTTTGGCCTTTCAGACTTTATCTTCAACTCACCGAAACAGATGATTTATCTGTTTATTCTCCTTGGTCTAACCCAGTGCATAAGTTACTGCTATGATAAGACAGTAATAACGGATGCCAGGACTTTGGAAAAGGCAGCAAGAAAAGAGATCAGAAACACTTTATACCAGTAATATAAATCCCGCATTTACCCTAAAGGTACTATGCGGGATTTTATATTTTATATTAGTCAGAATATTACTGAAAAAAATAGATATTGCAAATTATATAAAAAAGTGTTACTATTTCATCAGTTAATAAAAACAAAAGGATTTGTGTTATGAATATCATAGTTGTCGGCGGCGGTAAAATCGGAAAGACTATCATCGCCAGCCTTGTTTCGGAAGGGCACGATGTTGTCGTTCTGGAAGACAATCCCAGCGTGTTGGACGAAATCACAAATATTTATGATATTATGGGCGTACGCGGAAACGGCGCCGACTGTGAAACGCTGGAAGAAGCGGGCGTTGACAAGGCGGAAATGTTTGTTGCGGTTACCGGTTCTGACGAACTCAATATGCTCAGTTGTTTTATGGCGAAAAAAATGGGAGCAAAACACACCATTGCCAGAATAAGAAACCCCGAATACAACGAGCACAGCCTCGGTTTCATGCGCCAGCAGCTTAATCTTTCAATGTCTATTAACCCTGAACTCCTTGTGGCTCAGGAGCTTTTCAATATACTTAAACTGCCGTCGGCGGTTAAAATTGAATATTTCTCAGGAAGAAACTTTGAAATGGTTGAACTGAGATTAAAGAAAGACTCCGTGCTAAACGGAACAAAACTGAGCGAACTTCACAGCAAGTATAAAACAAAAGTGCTTGTATGCGCTGTTCAGCGAGGCAACGAGGTTTATATTCCCGACGGTAACTTTGTTTTAGAAAGCGGAGACAAGATAAGCATAACCGCTACCCCAACAGAAATTCACAAGCTCCTGCGTTCTCTTGGAGTAATGCAGAAACAGGCTAAAAATATTATGATACTTGGCGGAAGCAAAACGGCGTATTACCTTGCCAAAATGTTAACCGCTACGGGCAACAATGTAAAAATAATCGAACAGAACCGCAGCAGATGCAGAAGACTTTGCGAAGATCTGCCAAAAGCTGTTGTTATTAACGGCGACGGCGCTCAGCAGGAACTTCTGCTGGAAGAAGGTCTGCGCTCAATGGACGCTTTTGTTGCGCTGACCGGTATGGATGAGGAAAATATACTTATTTCAATATTTGCCGCTTCCCAGAATGTTTCCAAGGTTATTTCAAAAGTCAACAGAAACGAACTTGCTAAAATGGCAGTAAATCTCGGCCTTGACTGCATTGTTTCACCAAGAGAAATTACTTCCGATATAATCGTAAGATATGCAAGAGCACTCAAAAACTCTATGGGAAGCAATGTAGAAACTCTTTACAAGATACTTGACGGACAGGCTGAAGCGCTGGAATTCAAAGTACGCGCTGAATCGAAAAAAATCGTTTCTCAGCCTCTTAAATTCCTGCATCTTAAGAAAAACACACTCATTGCCGGCATTATCCGAGGAAGAAAAACATTTGTGCCGTCCGGCGAAGACATGATACTCCCCGGCGACAAAGTTATTGTTCTTTCTTCAAACGAACAGCGTCTTCACGACCTGTCGGATATTTTGAAATAATTCGAGGTTTCAGATATGAATCGCAAAATGGTCTTTTACATGATAGGCCAAATGATAAAACTGGAAGCGGCGCTTCTGGTGCTTCCCCTTTTGGTTTCTCTTATTTACAGAGAACACGAAACTGCGCTGTCTTTCCTTATAACAATCGGAATAGCGCTGGTACTGGGATTTGCGCTGACGCTTATTTTCAGAACAAAAAACCGCGTAATTTACGCAAAAGAAGGTTTTGTAATAGTTGCGCTGACATGGCTGGCGCTTTCAGCAGTGGGCTGTCTGCCGTTTATTATAAGCGGAGAAATACCGTCTTTCTTTGACGCTTTTTTTGAAACCGTAAGCGGATTTACAACCACCGGAGCATCAGTTGTGATTGATGTTGAAAGCATGAGCCACGGCATACTTTTCTGGCGAAGTTTCACCCACTGGATAGGCGGTATGGGCGTTCTGGTATTTATCATGGCGATAATACCAACGGTAACTGACCGTTCAATCCATATTCTTCGTGCCGAAATGCCCGGTCCCATTGTGGGCAAACTCGTGCCTAAAACAAAAGACACCGCCAAGATACTTTATCTCATATATATAATAATGACGGCTGTTGAGATCGTGCTTCTCCTTATCGGAGGAATGCCGCTGTTTGAAAGCACCGTCCACGCATTCGGAACAGCAGGTACCGGAGGATTTGGCATCAAAGCCGACAGCATTGCAGGTTACAGCCCATACCTACAGTGGGTCATAACAATATTCATGCTGCTTTTCGGCGTCAACTTCAACCTTTACTATCTGGCACTTATCCGTCATTTTCATTCTATTTTCAAAAGCCGCGAACTTTGGTGCTACATCGGAATTTTCGCTGCGGCATGCTTTGCGATAACGATAGACATTTATCCGATGTATCAAAACTTCTCAGAATCGTTAAGACTTGCCGCGTTTCAGACGTCTTCAATTCTTACGACAACAGGCTTTGCAACGGCGGACTTTAACCTATGGCCTGGATTTTCAAAAGCAATTCTTTTTTTGCTTATGTTTATCGGCGGCTGCGCAGGTTCTACTGCCGGCGGACTTAAAGTTTCAAGAGTTATTCTGCTTTTCAAAATTGTCCGCAAAGAACTGCTTCACATACTTCATCCCCGTTCCGTTGCGGTAATTAAATTTGAAGGTAAAAAAGTTGATAATCCTACGCTGAACAGCGTAAGCACATATTTTGTACTTTATATCTTCGGAATTCTCGGAATTTTCCTGATACTTTGCCTGGAGCCTTTTGATCTTGAAACAAACCTCTCGGCAACGGTATCCTGTTTCAACAACGTAGGCCCCGGTCTAAGTCTTGTAGGCCCCGCCTCAAACTATTCGGCGTATTCGCCTTTGTCAAAGCTTATGCTTTCTTTTGCCATGTTGCTTGGACGACTTGAAATATTCCCGCTGTGGTTTACTCTTACGCCGTCCACATGGTCTAAAAAATAAGAGTAAAATCTTTCTCAAAAAAAAACAATTTTTACTATATTTTAATTTTCGGAGTTCATATTATGGTAAATAGAAAATTACGCCGATTTATATCCCCTTTCAAGATTATTATTTTAGGCTTTTTTCTTGTTATTATGGCAGGAGCGCTTCTTCTTACCCTGCCGATTTCAACCCAGACAGGAGAATGGGCAAAATTCAGCGACGCACTTTTCACCGCTGTTTCTGCCACCTGTGTTACCGGCCTTATTGTACAAAACACTGCTGAGTACTGGTCGTTCTTCGGTCAGCTTATCATTCTCATTTTAATTCAGATAGGCGGAATGGGCGTTATTACCGTTGCGGTAGCAATAACCCGCTATTCAGGTAAAAAAATAACGCTTATGCAGCGCAGCACGATGCAGGAGGCAATCGCCGCTCCCCAGATGGGAGGTATGGTTCAGTTTACCGGTTTTGTACTTAAATACACATTTATGATTGAAGGCATCGGCGCCGTATCTATGATGCCCACATTTATAAAGCAGTTTGGCTTCTTTAAAGGATTATGGTATTCGATTTTCCATTCCGTTTCAGCTTTCTGCAACGCAGGATTTGACCTTATGGGCGAACACAACGGCGACACATCGCTTATGTGCTACAGCGATAATCCGTTTATCAATATTCCCATTACGCTTCTTATAATTTTCGGCGGTATAGGATTTCTTACATGGAAAGACTTTGAACAGCACAAACTGCGTTTCAAAAAATACAAAACCCAGAGCAAGATGGCGCTGATAACAACGGCTGTCCTGCTTATAGTTCCCGCACTGGTTTTCTTTATCTTTGAATTCAGCAGTGAAGAATGGAGCTACATGTCCCTTTCAGAAAAAATGCTGGCTTCATGGTTCCAGTCTGTAACGCCGAGAACAGCAGGCTTTAACACAGTCAATCTTGCAGATATGACACCGTCATCACAGCTTTTAACTATTCTGCTTATGCTTACAGGCGGAACATCAGGTTCAACAGCAGGCGGTTTCAAAACCACAACTCTTGCGGTACTTTTTGCAACTGTTATTTCTGTTTTCAGAAAGAAACCGTACACCCAAAGTCTCGGAAGAAAGATTTCTTCAGAATCCGTAAGAAACGCCGCAACAGTATTTTTGCTCTATATTGTAATGTTCCTTCTCGGCGGCTTCCTTATTTGCCACATTGACGGTGTTCCGCTTTTGTCAGCTCTTTATGAAGCGGCTTCTGCAGTAGGCACCGTAGGACTTACCCTGGGCATTACAAGCACACTTTCCCTTGCATCCCAGGTAATACTCATGTTTCTCATGTTCTTCGGCAGAGTCGGCGGTCTTACTATAATCTTTGCTCTTATTTCAGACATGAAGCCTGTCCGCTATAAACTGCCGGAAGAAAAGATAACTGTAGGATAATTTTTCGTTAATATCGGCGAAAATTATTCGCCGTAATTATAAAGGAGAAAACACAAAATGAAATCAATTTTACTCATCGGTTTAGGCAGATTCGGCCGTCATATTGCCATGAATCTTGACGAAATGGGTCACGAAGTAATGGCCGTTGACCAGGACGAGGAGCGCGTTCAGGCTGTGCTTCCCTACGTAACAAATGCCCAAATCGGCGACAGCACAGACCAGGACTTTCTTGCGTCACTGGGTATTAACAACTTTGACGTCTGCATCGTTACTATTTGTGACAACTTTCAGAATTCTCTTGAAACCACATCGCTTCTTAAAGAAATGGGCGCAAAGCTGGTTGTTTCCCGCGCGGCGAGAGACGTACAGGCGAAATTCCTGCTGAGAAACGGCGCAGACCATATCGTTTACCCGGAAAAACAGCTTGCCAACTGGACAGCAGTGCGCTATGGCTCTGATCACGTTTTTGACTATATTAGCCTCAACTCTGACTATTCGATTTTTGAAGTAGGTGTTCCTGAGAGTTGGACAGATAAAACTATTTCCCAACTTGATATTCGCAGACGTTTCCAGCTTAACGTAGTTGCAATAAAGAAAAACGGTTATCTTAACCCTGAAATCAGCCCGGACTATCATTTCTCCGGCACTGAAACGGTGCTTGTTATCGGCACATATAAGAACATACAAAAATGCTTCCACATATAACAAGGTGCAAAAAGAGCCCGCATCATAAAGATGCGGGTTCTTTTTATTATAGATATAAATAACAATCAGTTTCTATAATTACGCCGTAATTTTAAATTTATCTTCCCTTTTCGTAACTGCGAACGCGGAATTTCGCTCCAGTGCTTTCGCAGACCTTGCGTGATTTTTCTATATCCTCAGGGGAAATAACGTCAACAACGGTCATGCGAACATCGTCGCAATAAGCAACACAGTCTTTGGTAAACTGAAGCATTGCGTCAAACGCTTTTCCGTTGTAAGGATTTCGGGTTATTTTATCGTACTTTTCAGAATCAGGCTCATTGAGAGAAACCGAAACGCTGTCAAAATGGCGGCAAATAAGTTTTGCAGTGGGTTTTGCGTTGATCAGGTCTGAAAGGCCGTTTGTGTTTACACGAAGTTTAATATTCGGATTAACGGTGCGGATATAATCAGCCGCCTCTATCATATTGTCAAGAGCGCATGTCGGCTCTCCGTAGCCGCAGAAAACAGCCTTGTCAACGTCTGAAAAATCGTAGTCGTCAATAGCCTTTTTGATTTCTTCAATGGTAGGCTCAGTATCAAACCACATTTCTTTAGCGTCGCCCACAGCGTCTCCCTTTGAGCGGATGCAAAACGCGCAGTTGCAGGGGCACTTGTTTGTAATGTTGAGATAAACTCCGCCGTAATACTTATATATAATGTCAGCCATTCATAAATCCCTTCAATCTTTTATTTATTCCTGCCTTATCAAAGGCATATGCAAGCACTACGAATACAACGGCACTACCAACTGCCTGAATTGCATTTGCGGGAATATCGGCGATTGCGCCATCCCGAAACAAAAACAAATCCGCTATGTAATAACCAAGAACGGTAATACAGCCTGAAAGCAGTGTAAACGCCGCCGAAAGCGGTGTAAGCAATCTTTTCTTCTTATTATATATTGCAACATAAGGAATTACAATAAGTAATTTGATAATTGCAGACGGAATGGCATAAGCCGCAAATCCGCTTGCTATATCGGCAAACGCCGCGCCTATAACCGCCGCCAGCATTGCCCAGCCTCCGCCGAGAAGCAGTCCCGTCATATAAATTATCGCGTCGCCGACGTGAATATATCCGCCTGCACCGATAGGTATATGAAGCATTGTAAACCCGAAAATCATAGCCGCAAACAGCGCAGTAAACGTAATTTTTCTTACAGTCGTTTTCATAATAATTCTCCCAAATGTTTTTCAAAAGCAATGCCATCCATTGGGTTTTCGCTCAAGTCTGTTGACTCAATCGCTTTGCCGATAAATTCGACGGCAAGTTTTGTGCCCTGCTGAACTGTCATACCTTTGAGAACTTCGCCGGCTAAAACAGAAACGAACAAATCGCCTGTTCCGCTGAATGAACCAGGAAACAGCTTTGAACTAAAGCACTCAACTTCCCCGGTTCGGTCAAAAACAGCCGTTTTACATTTGTTGCCTGATTTTATTCCCGTTACAACAACATATTTGGGGCCGTTCTTTGCAAGTTCAAAAGCCATATCGCTTATTTCATCAAAATCTTCAGTATAAGGCCTTGAACAAATAAGCGAAAGTTCTGTAAGATTTGGCGTGATAATATCCGCCTTTTTTACAAGTTCAAAAACGCCGCGGCACCTTTCTTCGTCAAAGCCATCATACAAAGCGCCGTCGTCCGCCATAACGGGGTCAACGATAAGAAGAGTATTATCTCCCCTGTAACGCTCAATAAACTCCTCTATGACCTTGCACTGGATATTATCAGCGATATATCCTGTTATAATTGCATCAAACTTTTCTCCCTGCCAGTCACTGAGGAAAGACGGCAGAAAGTCGGTCAGTTCTATCATTGAATACTTATCATAACAGCTCTGGCGTGTAAGCACGGCGGTGGGTACAGGGTGAACCTCTGTTCCCATTACGCTGAGAATAGGAACCGCGGCACACAGAGAGCACTTGCCGAAACCTGATAAATCATTGAAAACTGCGCACTTTTTCATAGGTTTATCACCTCTTGCTTTTGCTTTAACCATAGTATATAATATTTATGGCACTAATCCAATATACAAATTTGATATTTTTTTAGGGTACAGTTATGTTAAAATACACCGAGACATATAATCTATTTAAAAACATGATTGCAAACGGGAGTTTGGCTCAGGGCGAAAAAATGCCTTCTATCCGACGGGCTTCTCAGCTATACAGAATAAGCCGAACAACCGTACAAAACGCATACTACCGCCTTGCGGACGAAGGTTACATATACGCAAAGCCCCAAAGCGGCTACTTCGTCAGCGGTATTTCCCCGGAAAAGCAACAGCACGCAACAACCAAAACGGACAAACCCGAGATCAAGTTTGATTTAACAGGAACCAGCGCAGACATTACAGGTTTTGACTTTTCACTCTGGCAGAGATACATAAAAAGCGCGCTTCGCCAAAAAGAGAGACTGCTGTCATACAGCGAACCTCAGGGCGAAGCAGACCTGAGGGAAACGCTCTCGGAATACGTAAGAGAACGCAGAAACGTAATTGCCTCTCCAAACCAGATTGTGGTAGGAGCAGGTGTTCAGATGCTACTTGAAATACTCTGTGTTTTGCTGTCAGACAGGAAAAGCGTTTCTTTCCCCGACAGCAGTTTTGTTCAGGGAAGCGCTGTTTTTGAAGCCCACGGTTTTGAGTTGGAAACAAGGAACAAAGACGCAGATATTATATATGTATCTCCGTCTCATATGTCTAAAAAAGGCGACGTTATGCCGATTAGCCGCCGTCTCGAACTTTGCGAATACTCAGCAAGTAATAACGCCGTTGTCATCGAAGATGACTATGAAAACGACTTCATTTACAGCAGTACCCCTACCCCGTCGCTTTTTGCTCTGGGAAAAGGAAACGTTATATATATGGGTTCCTTTTCCGCTCTCATGCTTCCGTGCATTAGAATAAGTTTTATGGTGCTCAACAGTGAACTTGCCTGCCGATACGAAAAAATTAAAGACAGGTTTGCCCAGACCTCCTCAAAGACAGAACAGATAGCGCTATGCGCTTATCTACGCGACGGAAACATGAAATCAAGGGCAAAAAAGATACGTCGTCTTTACACTTCAAAAACGAAACGCTTTCTTTCCCTTCTAAAAAAATACACGCCTGAAATCGACGCTCAAATCGGCGAAAACGGGCTTCAGGTAATAATAAACACGAACTTTACCGTTTCTCAAAAGATGTTTGAACAAGCAGGGATTACCGTTAATCTTCAGTGCAGTAAAAATAATGGCAATTTGTTTGAAATAATCGTTTCACCCTCGGCAATCGAAGCAGAAAATCTGGAGACTGCCGCAAAAGCGCTGTCAAAAGTCCTTGAAAAAGCAAAAAGAACTTAGAATTTTTGTTCTAATAGTCCTTTTTTGTGTACTCTTATTGTTAGATATATTGAAACAAAAAACCTCCTTTGCTACAATGAAATCACAAAAGCGAAGGAGGTTTTTACCATGAATAAAACAAATTTGAAAAAAGGAATTACAGCGGCTTTAATCAGCATTGCCGGTCTTGCGGTAGGATTTGCGCTTATGATGTTTCCTTTCAGACTTTTTGATTCACTCAACGAAACCGAGATGAAAATACTTTTCGCCGCCGAACTTGCAATCTATTTCACAATCGGCTCTGCATTTTTTCTTGCGCGGGAAAAAAGCAGAAAAAAGGAACAGGCAAAAAGAGAAAAACAGCGCCGCAGAAGAACTGAAATCGCAAAGACCAGCCAAGAAATGAACGACGCGCTCTGCTCCGTAATATTTGCAGAAAATGCCGCGTAAACACGTTAAATTAATGAACATCTAAAAATAACCGCAGACTTTATCAGTCTGCGGTTATTTTTTTAGTGTTTAATTTTTCTCAGAGGGAAAAGGCCTGCAATTAAAACGATTGGAAAAATAATTCCGAAAATAAGTCCTGACTTAACGCTGCCCATATTGTCTGAGATCAGCCCTATTGTCGTAGGTCCCACAGTGCATCCAAGATCACCCGCCAGCGCCAGCAGAGCAAAGAGAGCCGTTCCGCCGTTTTTCAGGTGCTTTGCGGCGATACTTATTGTGCCGGGCCAAAGCACGCCTACAGAAAAACCACACAAGCCGCATCCGATAAGTGAAACGACAGCGTTTGATGAAAGCGACGCCATAAGATAAGCCGCGATACACAAAACTCCGCAAAAAGACATATATTTCACAAGGTTTACTTTCTCGCTGATAAACGAATAAAGAAGTCGAGCACTGCCCATTAAAACTGCGAA
>URGA01000037.1 GCA_900547275.1 uncultured Oscillospiraceae bacterium
AGGGATATTTTTGAAAATATTAGTCATCAACTGCGGTAGTTCATCATTGAAGTATCAGCTGATGAATATGGACAATGAGTCCGTACTTTGCAAAGGCGCTGTTGAGCGTATCGGTATGCCTATCAACGAAGGCGACGAAAACGTTATAGTAAAGGTTAACGGAAATATTTATACATACGATAAGGAACTTCCTGACCATACAGCTGCATTTAACGAAGTAAAGAGAATTCTTTGCGACAGCGATTATAAAGTTGTTGATTCATTTTCTGAAATTGACGCAATCGGTCACCGCGTTGTACAGGGCGGCGATGTTTATACCGAAAGTGTTATTGTTGACGAAACTGTTGTTGAAAATCTCAAGAAGCTGGCGCCTCTTGCACCGCTTCACAGCCCGGCAAATATTCAGGGATACGAGGCTTGCCTTAATGTTGTAGGCCCCGACGTTCCTCAGGTCGTTGTTTTTGATACAGCGTTCCACAGCACAATGCCGCCTAAGGCATATATGTATGCTGTTCCTTATGAGTGGTATGAGAAGTACGGAGTTCGCCGTTACGGCTTCCACGGAACATCTCATAACTATGTTTCTCACCGCTGCGCCGACATTATCGGCAAGAACATTGAGGACCTCAAGATTATTACTTGCCATCTCGGCAACGGCTCTTCAATTGCAGCTGTTGAACACGGCAAGGTAGTTGACACTTCAATGGGCTTTACCCCTCTTGACGGCTTTATGATGGGCACTCGTTCCGGCGGTGTTGACCCCTCTGTTGTTACTTTCATGGCTAAGAAACTCAATCTTTCACCTGATGAAATGGACAATATTCTTAATAAGCAGTCAGGTGTTAATGCTATTTCAGGCGTATCTTCTGACGACCGCGATATCTGCAAAGCTCAGAATGAGGGCAACGAAAGAGCTTGCCTTGCTCATGAGATGCAGGCTTACGAGATTGCTAAATTCATCGGCGCTTACATTGCCGCAATGAACGGAGTTGACGCTATTGTATTTACAGGCGGAATTGGTGAAAACGGTTTTTGGCTTCGTTCAAAGGTATGCTCATATTTAGGTTATATGGGCGTAAAGATCGACGAAGAACTTAACAAGAAAACTGTAAAAGGCGCAGAAGCTGAACTTACAGATCCTTCTTCTCCTGTTCGTGTTTTCATTCTTGCAACTAACGAAGAACTTATGATTGCCAGAGAGACTAAGGCAGTTATCGAGAAGATGAAAAAATAAATAAAGTATAATTACATATTATATTTATTATATTAAGTACAATTTCTACTAAAAGAAAAAGGAGGAGTGAACATGCCGGAAATTAAGTACGAGATTACAGAGCATTTGGGCGTTATTTCCGAAACAGCCAGAGGTTGGACAAGAGAAGTCAACATGATTTCCTGGAACGGACGCGAGCCTAAAATCGATGTAAGAGACTGGTCACCCGACCATTCTAAAATGAGCAAGGGCCTGACTTTCACAAAAGATGAAATTGTTGAGCTCAGAAAGCTTGTTGACAAACTCTAAACAGAAGTAAAGGGCTCCCGATTACCGGGTGCCCTTGAACTTTTGTTTTAACAAAACATTCAAAGGTGTATTTTTTATGGAATGGACTTCATTAAACGACTTAAGAGAAAAGTATCTTTCATTTTTTGAAAGCAAGGGTCATCTTCGTTTGCCCAGCTTTTCTTTGATACCAAGCGGAGACAAAAGTCTTTTGCTGATAAATTCAGGCATGGCGCCTATGAAAAAATATTTTACGGGAGAAGTAACACCGCCTAGAAAGCGCGTTACAACCTGCCAGAAATGTATTCGTACTCCCGACATTGAGCGAGTAGGTAAGACAGACCGCCACGGCACTTATTTTGAAATGCTGGGCAACTTCTCGTTCGGTGATTACTTTAAGCATGAAGCTACTGCTTGGGCTTGGGAATTCTGCACAAAAGTGCTTGAAATGCCCGAGGACAAGCTTTGGATAACTATTTATGAAAACGACGACGAGGCTTTCGATATCTGGACAAAAGAAGTAGGCGTTGACCCGTCCCACATTGTCCGTCTGGGCAAGGAGGATAACTTCTGGGAGCATGGCTCCGGTCCTTGCGGTCCTTGTTCTGAAATATATTTTGACCGCGGAGAAAAATATGGCTGCGGTTCTCCTGACTGCGGTCCCGGATGCGACTGCGACCGTTATACCGAGTTTTGGAATAACGTATTCACTCAGTTTGATAACGACGGAAACGGCAATTATACTCCTCTTGACCACCCGAATATTGATACGGGAATGGGGCTTGAGCGCCTTGCCTGCATTATGCAGGGAGTTGATAACCTTTTCGAGGTTGATACCGTTCAGAACATTATGAAAAAAATCTCTTCTATATCCGGTGTTCACTATCATGAGGACGAGAAGAGCGACGTTTCCCTTCGTGTTATCACTGACCATATCCGCTCGGCAACATTTATGATAGGCGACGGTGTAATTCCTTCAAATAACGGAAGGGGCTATGTTCTTCGACGTCTTATCCGCCGTGCCTGCCGTCATGGCAGACTTTTAGGCGTAAACGAACCTTTCCTTTATAAGGTCGTTGATACGGTTATTGACGAAAATCTTTCCGCTTATGATTATCTTGACGAGAAGCGTGAACTTATCAGAAAAGTTGTTCTAGCCGAAGAAGAATCTTTCGGTAAAACAATTGACGCCGGTCTTGCTTTGCTTGATGAATATATCAGCAAAACAGAAGGAAGCGTATTCAGCGGCGAAGATGCGTTTAAACTTAACGATACTTACGGTTTCCCGCTTGATCTTACAAAAGATATTCTTGAAGAGCGCGGACTTACAGTTGATGAGGACAAGTTTAACGCTCTGCTTGAGCGCCAGAAGCAGACAGCACGTTCTGCCCGTAAGGATGCAGGCGCTGACGCTTGGAAAGGCGATTCAGTAAAGATTGACGTTCCTGCAACTGAATTTGTAGGCTATACAGACTATGAGTGCGAAGCAAAAGTTACTGCTATTGTTCGTGACGGCGAACTGTTCGATATGCTCGGTGCCGGTGAAGAGGGCGTTATTGTTCTTGACAGAAGCCCGTTTTATGCAGAATCCGGCGGCCAGGTAGGCGACTCCGGTGTAATCAAATGCGGCGATGATAACGTTTTTCTTGTTGTTGATACCGCCAAGAATGCTGACGGAATATTCCTCCATTCAGGTAAGGTAGACAGAGGCGTAATTTCAGTTGGCGACAGCGCGTTTGCTTCAATTAACGCAGAACGCCGCAACAGCATTAAGCGTAACCACACCGCAGCTCATCTTCTTCAGGCCGCATTGAGAAAGGTTCTTGGTACTCATGTACAGCAGGCGGGACAGCTTGTAAATGCAATGGAAGTACGCTTCGACTTTACTCATTTCAACGCATTAACCCCTGAAGAGGTTTCTGAGGTTGAGTTCCTTGTTAACCAGTTCATAATGCAGGCTGAAAAAGTTGAAAGCATTGAAATGCCTATTGAAGAAGCCAAGAAAATGGGCGCAATGATGCTTTTCGGCGAGAAGTACGGCGACATTGTACGTGTCGTAAAAGCAGGTGATTTCTCAACTGAATTCTGCGGCGGTACTCACGTTAAAAACAGCGGCGAAATCGGACTTTTCAAAATTATTTCCGAAAGTTCCGTTGCTTCAGGTGTAAGAAGAATTACTGCTATTACCGGCTCTAACCTTATTGCCCATGTCTATAAGGCAGACGCTCTTATGAGTTTTGTTGCAGGCCTTCTCAAAACTTCAGCAAACGAAATAAAAACAAGACTTACTGACATCGTTGAAGAAAGCAAGGCAAAGGACAAAACTATCAAAGCCCTTGAAGATGAACTTGCAAAGATGAAGAGTGCTGAGGTGCTTTCCGCTCCCCAGTATATTGATTCTCTTGCATTCTACTGCGGAACACTTAATGATGTTGCTCCCGATGCACTGCGCAGCATGGGCGACGATCTTAAGACAAAGGGCGACAATGTTGTTGCTGTAATTGCCGGCGTAAACGGAGATAAAGCAAATATTGTTGCTGTCTGCGGTAAGGACGCTATTGCAAAAGGCGTTAAAGCAGGCGATGTAGTCCGTGAAGTTGCTAAGCTTGCAGGCGGCGGCGGCGGTCGTCCCGACAGCGCAACGGCAGGATGCAAAGATGTTTCAAAGCTTGATTCAGCCATGGACAAAGCGGCAGATATTGTTCGTTCAATGATAAAATAAAGAAGGTGTCTTTATGTGCGTTTTTTGTGAAATAATAAACGGAAATATTCCAACAAATAAAGTTTACGAAGACGATAAAATTTTGGCGTTCAAGGACTTGAATCCGGTAGCTCCCGTTCATTTCCTAGTTGTGCCAAAGGTACATATTGAAAACGTTAACGGAGTAACCGCTGAAAACAGCGGTTACGTTTCCCATATTTTTGAGAAAATTCCTGAGATTGCCGCATCCCAGGGACTTAGTTCTTACAGAGTTATCAGTAACTGCGGAGAAGATGCAGGGCAGTCTGTAATGCACCTTCATTTCCATGTTATCGGCGGAATAAAATTGGGAGAAAAAATTATATGAGCAACACATATCGTCTGAAAATAGCCGGTCTTGAGCGTGACCTTCAAATGTTTTCTGTTTCAGATAAACTTGATATTGCCGCATTTATACTTTTCGGCGATGTCGAGCTGACTGAGGCGTGCGCCAGGGAATTACTTAAGAAAAGTCCGGAGTTTGACTATATCGTTACTCCGGAAGCCAAGAGTATTCCCCTTGCCTATGAAATGAGCAAACAGAGCGGAAAGAAGTATATTGTCGCCCGTAAAGGCGTAAAAGTATATATGGATCATCCCGTTGAGGCTAACGTTCATTCCATAACCACTCAGAACAGCCAGTCGCTTTATCTCGGTCATGAGGACGGAGATTTACTTAAGGGCAAGAGAGTGCTTATCGTTGACGACGTTATTTCTACCGGCGATAGCCTTGCCGCAGTAAAAAAACTTGTTGAAGCCTTTGACGGCAAGATCGTTGCCTGCGCCGCTCCTCTCGCAGAAGGAGACGCAGGAGAAAGAAGCGACATTATTTTCCTTGAAAAACTTCCGCTGTTCTTTAAATAATTATGTTCAATTAACTTTTAAATTCATTTTGTGTTTTTAATACAAATGTGGATATTATAAGATTGTAGGTGATTTTATGTTGATTGATAAGAAAAAAGTTGCTATTGTCGGCGTCGGCATGGTCGGAATGAGTTTTGCTTATGCGCTTCTTAACCAGAATATTTGTGACGAGCTTGTTCTGATTGATATCAATAAAGAGCGCTGCCAGGGTGAAGCGGCAGACCTTTCACACGGTCTTCCCTTTGCACCCAGCTCAATGAAGATTATGGCAGGCGAATATTCTGACTGTGAAGATGCAGATCTCGTTGTAATCTGTGCAGGAGCTCCTCAGCTTCCCGGCGAAAGCAGACGTGATCTTCTTCAGAAAAACTATAAAGTATTCCAGTCTATCGTTCAGCCGATTATCGCCAGCGGATTTAACGGTGTATTCCTTGTTGCTTCAAACCCTGTTGACGTTATGACCCAGGTTGTATATGAACTTTCAGGATTTCCGGCAAGCCGTGTTCTCGGTTCAGGTACAACGCTTGACAGTGCGCGTCTTCGCCATATGATGAGTGATTACTTCAATGTTAATCCGAGAAATGTTCATGCGTATGTTATCGGCGAGCACGGCGATTCAGAGTTTGTCCCCTGGAGCCAGGCTTTCATCAGCGTTAAACCTTTGGCAGAACTTACTGATGTTCATCCAAATCTGTTTGACGACATGAAACAGATTGCCGTTGACGTTAAGGAATCGGCTTATGCAATCATCAAGGCTAAGAAGGCAACGTACTACGGCATCGGAATGGTGCTTGCTAGACTTACCCGCGCAATCCTTTTTGATGAAAATTCAATTTTCACCGTTTCTACCTATCTTAAAGGAGAGTATGGTGAAAGAGGATTTTATATCGGCGTTCCCGCTGTGGTTAACCGCAACGGTGTTCGCGAAATTTTTGAAATCGAGTTAAACGACGAAGAAAAAGAAAAATTCAAAGCTTCTTCCGATATCATCAAAGAGATGATCGAAGAAATCGGTTGCTGAGAAAATTTATAAGCGGCGCAGTAATCTGCGCCGCTTTTTTGTTTATCCGTTATTAAAATCTTAATAGGAATACTTCTTTATTATTTATGTTCATGGCAGTGATTTTTTAGGACCTTGTTTATTTGGCTCTGGTCACTGTAGTGCTATAAAATCCTTTATCTCCTTCATATGAGACAATTAGTTCACCGTTTTTTATAAAGTTCTGAATTCTTTTAGCAATAAAAATATCACCTGTTAGAATTTTTCGTTTTCCTAAAGCGCAACCGATAATATGAGCAACTTTGCAGCTTCCTTTTGGAAATTCCATTCTGATTAAGTCGTCATAATAGTTTGGTTCGGCACTTATTACGGAACCGTTTTTCACAACTCGCAATAATGCGTTTTCTTCTTTTAATATTTGCCATTTGCCGGCTAGTTTTTGAACTTCGTTTTTGCTCAGTATTTTTTCTTTATCTAAGAATGTTCCGAACATCTGGGGTTCAACTTCACTCCAGGATCGATATTCTGAAATAATATTATCTTTCGTAGTAATTTTTTGAGGTAATTCGATAACATGGATTTCTGTATTTGTGTTTTTTAATAAATCAGCAATAAACAATAATCCGCATTGTGCATCAGGAGTTGAATCTAACCACACCCTTATTTTTTCTGGATTTGATTTTAGTTTTTGCAAATCGTTTATACAAGTTGACCAAAATTCATTTATAGCATTTTCTGTATTATCTTGATCATCATTATATCTATAAAACCCCAACATCTCACGAATGTATTCTTTTCGAGGGCAATCATCTGCACTAATAGGTGACTTAATATCGCCTTCTGAAAATCCAAAAGAGATGCCCGCAATATCTTCTGGTTTACCGCCTAAGGGAACAGCTATTTTTTCTAATTGTATTATAGCCTTTATTTTCTCGATTCTGGCAAACAAGCCTTTTTTATTTGTAACGATACTTGTTAGATGATTTACAGTATCGTTTTTACAATTCTGTGCAAAAAGCAAGGCTCCTTTTACAGAATCGTTAAAGCAAACTTCTAACATTTTATTCTCCCAAAATGTTCTATGTTTTCGTAATGAATTAAGAACCTGTGTCATTAATAATAATTCATTATTTTATAACAGAACTGAAAATTTATATCATAAGCAATTTTATAATGCTGTTATAAAATATGAATTCATCTGCCTTTTTTGTTAAAATTCTGCATTAACATCAATGGTTTGCGCAGTTCCATTATAGCATAATTCAAAATGAGCGCAAACCATATTTTTAATTATAAATAATTAAAGTAATTTATTGTTGCTTATAATGTAGCTGGCAGTATAAGCTATAAATCTAAGAAACTGACCAATTGTGGTCTGTTATGAATTGACTTTTTTTGATTATAGTGTTATATTTATGAATGTTATATTGTTAAATGAAATAAGCGTTAAGAAAGAGAAGATATTTATGGATAATTATTTGTTCGAGACGAAAACAATTTTAACGTATGATGTGTATAGAAAGTTTAGCTTTGAAGCTGCAAGGAAAACAAAATTTGCGGTTGTTCTAATCGTTTATGAGGTTATTGTACTGCTTTTAGCTATAGCTTCTATTATTATGTAGAGTTATACTATTTTTATTGAATTAGCCGTATTGTTAATTATTTTTCCGCTGCTTACATATTTGATAAGGATTAGAGCTATAAACAAGATTTATTATAGTAATAAAGTGGCTTTAAATCAGGAATATATTATTAGATTTTACCCTGATTGTATTGTCAGAATAACAGATAATTCTACGGCGAACTTTAAGTACGATCAGTTATACAAAGTTAATGAGTCTAAAGAAAATTTCTATATAATGATTTCTGCCAATCAGGGTATACCAATCATAAAAAGTAATTGCTCGCCCGAGTTGATTGAGTTTATAAGAAAACTTAAAAGATAAAAAATCCGTCTTTGGTGTTTCTGCCAAAGACGGTGTTTTTTTATGCGTTTATAAATTCTTTGCTGATTTGGCGGTATTCAGGAGCAAAAACGCTTCCTCTGTTCCAAATAAATGTGAAATTATGCTGGATTGAAAAATCGTCGAGCGATATCTCCCTCAGATTTCCGTTTTTGATTTCTTCCTCAACAGCCGCTTTATACAAAAATGTAATTCCGCAGTCTTGTTTAACCAGATTTACAATCAAATGTATATTTTCTGCTTCCGTTATGTTAAAAAAGTCAGAAACACTGACATTTCTTGCTTCAAGATTTTTTTCCAGAATATCTCTTGTGCCAGAGCCGCTTTCGCGGACGATCAGCCTTTCTGGAAGCAGGTCAGTAAGCAGTTTGACTTTTTTGGCGAATTTATGAGCAGATGAGCATACGGGAATATATTCTTCTGATTTGTATATATAGCTTTCAAACAAGTCAGAATTAAAATTACCCTCAACAACGGCAATATCAAGTTTGCCCTCTGTAAGCATTTTTGAAAGCTCTGCCGTATTAGCAAAATATATGCGTATATCTGTTTCAGGGTGATTTTTTATATACTTTGAAAGCGGATTTGCGATTACGTATTCACCGATTGTTAGGGTCACACCGATTTTCAGCGATTTCCTTTCTTTAGCAGAGTTTTGTATTCTGCTGATTATTGATGCTTCATCATCGTTGATTACTGTCATTGTGGCTTTAAGTATTTTTCCGGCAGGGGTAAGTTTTATTTTTTTTCCGTCTCTTTCAAACAGTTTTTCTCCGTAGTGCTCTTCAAGAAAACGGATGTGCTGTGATACTGCCGGTTGAGTAATGTGAAGCTCTTCCGCGGCGTATGTAAAGTTCATATGGCGGCATACGCTTAAAAAAGTAATTATTCTGAAATCAAGCATGATTTGCTCCTTAAGCTTTTTATTTATCATAACAGATACTTATCAATATATCAATATAAATAATTTTTCATTTTGAAAGAATTGGTATATAATACCTTTGAACTTAAAGAAAAGAGGTAACAGACAATGAGTTTTATTAAGAAAAACGCACCGGGAATTCTTTTGTGCCTTGCAATTGCAATTCCGTCATGGTTTCTTGGAACTGCGTTTCCAATCGTAGGAGGAGCAGTAATAGCAATTCTCGCAGGTATGGTTCTTACTCTGATTATAAAAAATAAAGGTGTGCTTGAATCCGGAATTAAATTTACTTCTAAAAAGGTACTCCAGTGGGCCGTTGTCCTTCTCGGCTTTGGAATGGATTTAAATGTTGTTCTTGAAACAGGAAAGCAGTCACTTCCGATTATTGTCTGCACGATAACAATTTCTCTTGTTGTTGCTTTCTTGCTTAATAAAGTAGTTAAAATGCCTTCAAAGGTTGCAACGCTTATCGGCGTAGGCTCTTCAATCTGCGGCGGCTCTGCAATCGCTGCAACGGCGCCGGTTATTGACGCAGACGAAGAAGAAGTTGCCCAGTCGATTTCTGTAATATTTCTTTTTAACGTTTTGGCGGCGCTCCTTTTTCCGTCATTTGGTCAGTTGATCGGATTTGATACAACCTCCGGCGAGGCTTTCGGTATATTTGCCGGTACCGCTGTTAATGATATGTCATCAGTAACAGCCACAGCTTCAACATGGGACGGAATGTTCAACCTTGGTACGGCCACACTTGATAAAGCGGTTACAGTTAAGATGACAAGAACTCTTGCAATAATTCCTATTACTCTGGTACTTGCACTTATCCGTACTAAGAAAGAAAAGAACAGCGGCGCAGGACAGGTAAATCTTAAAAAGATTTTTCCATTTTTTATTCTGTTTTTCATAGCCGCTTCGGTTATTACAACCATTGCAGTAAGCAGGGGAGTATCTGCTAATGTTTTTGACCCGCTTAAGACTTTGAGTAAGTTTATGATTGTTATGGCAATGGCAGCAATAGGAATGAATACAAACATTGTAAAACTTGTAAAAAGCGGCGCAAAGCCAATTCTTCTCGGCTTCTGCTGCTGGGTAAGTATTACCGGTATAAGCCTTCTTCTCCAGCACGTTATGGGCCTTGTATAAATTGTTAGATATAAAAAAAGCTGAAGCAATTGCTTCAGCTTTTTTGTTTTGTTATTATTCGTTTTCTTCGTCTACGAAATAAGCGCCTGATTCCAATACCACAATAGCGTATTTGCCAAACTTATGGTAACGCTTTACGCGTTGTGAGAATGAGCGGTAATCTGATACGGTGTAATTAAAACCGTCAATCTTTCTAATTTTGTTACCGCCGCAGGCAACATAAAGATTACCGTCATCATAGCAAATATGCTGTGGAGAAATAAACGTGTCGGCGTCCTTTCCTCCGATTCTCAAATCAACCTTCATGTTCTGGCATGAATATCTTATAACGGCGTTTTCGTTTGGACAAACGCTCCAAAAATATTTTTCTTCCAGCGCAAGATGTTTTATTGTTTCATCGTGATACTGAAAAACACCGCTCCATTCAAGTTCGCCTTCACGGTCAAAAATTCCCGCCTCACCGTTTGGATAAACAACAAGCACACGCCTGTCATAAAGCACCGCGGCATCACACTGAACAAAGTTCGGGCACGCTTCGCTTATCGCCTTGTAAGACGAACCGAATTTTTTCAGCAAATATGCGCTTTTTGTAATGACTTCGGGCGATTTTGTTTCAAAGTTTATAACGGTATAACTAACTTTGTATTGAAGAGAGTTAGGAAGCGGACGTTTTTCTACTAATACCGCCGCGTGCTCACTGTAGGGAAGAATATCAACGATTTCTTTAGTGCTGATTAGTTCCAAGGTGATCCCTCCTGATGTCAGTCTTGGGAAAGTGAAGTGTTGGTTAAGTAACCAAGCGTCAGGAGACTGTCGTTCAAATGAACGTTTTCAACCAAAACTTCCGGGTGCGCCATGGCAATATCATAGTTGCTGAAATTCCAGAAACTCTTTACGCCGAGGTGTACCAGCATATCTGTGATTTCCTGCATATCACTGCCGGGAATGCAGATAACGGCGCAAACCGGGTGATTGTCGATGCAGAAATTCTCCAAATAATTTATATGCCTTACGGGAATTCCTTTTATCATGTTGCCGCAGATAGCTTCATTCTTGTCAAAAATTCCGATAAGTTTGAAGCCGCTGTTTTTATTGAAAATTTTATTTGATACGGCCTTGCCCAGATTTCCTGCGCCGATAAGTATGGTCTTCAGTTCCTTGTCAACGCAGAGAATTTCGCCGATTTTCTTTTGGAGCTCAGGAACGTTGTAGCCATAGCCCTGCTGGCCGAATCCGCCGAAACTGTTGAAGTCGTGGCGGATCTGGGAAGCGGTAAGCCCCATTCTGTCAGCAAGTTCTTTAGAACTTATACGAACTATTCCGTTGTCTTTTAGGCTCTGCAAAAATCTGTAATATCTGGGAAGTCTTTTAATTACCGATATGGAAATGTCTTCTCTCTTTTCCACACTTTTTACCTCTCTGAAGCTGTAAAAATATTATTTGGTCATCTCAGTTATTGTCTGCATAACGTAGTCGCCGAATTCACTGCATGTGCAGCCGTCCTCACGTCCGGTGATAACAAGCTTTTTCTCTTCAAACATGCATTTGTCAAGAGCCGCTTCAAGTGCGTCAGCCTGCTTTTGATAGCCGATGTGTGAAAGAAGCATAACTGTTGCTCTGAGCATTGAGCAGGGGTCTGCGTACTTGCCTCTGCCTTCTTTTATCATACGGGGAGCAGAACCGTGGATTGCTTCAAACATTGCATATTTCTTACCAATGTTTGCTGAGCCTGCAGTTCCTACGCCGCCCTGGAATTCAGCAGCTTCGTCTGTGATGATATCGCCGTAAAGATTGGGCAGAACGAATACTTTGAAATCCTTTCTGCGCATCGGGTCGATAAGTTTTGCTGTTGTGATGTCAACATACCAGTCGTCTGTAACGATGTCGGGGTATTCCTCGCCGATCTTCTGAGCAGTTTTAAGAAATTTACCATCAGTTGTTTTGATGATATTTGCCTTTGTGATGATTGAAACCTTGCCCTTGTGGTTCTTCTTAGCGTATTCATACGCAAGACGGGCAATTCTTTCACAGCCTTCCTGAGTAGCAACTGTAAAGTCTACTGCAAGATCGTCAGTGATATTAACGCCGTGAGAGCCTACTGCGTAGCCGCCTTCTGTGTTTTCACGGAAGAAGGTCCAGTCGATACCTTCCTCGGGTACTTTTACCGGGCGCATGTTGGCAAACAGATCAAGCTCCTTACGCATTGCAACGTTTGCTGACTCAACGTTCGGCCACGGATCGCCTGCTCGGGGAGTTGTTGTGGGGCCTTTAAGGATAACTTTGCATGCCTTCAGTTCAGCAAGTACGTCGTCAGGGATAGCTTTGTTGCAAGCCGCTCTGTTTTCAATTGTAAGGCCGTCAATTTCCTTAAATTTGATTTTTCCGCTTTCTACTTCGTCTTTAAGCAGGAAATTTAATACTCTTTCGCTTTCTTTTGTGATAATCGGTCCAATACCGTCGCCGCCGCAGATACCGATAACGATGGTATCAAGGGCGTCAAAATCGGTGAAGTCTTTTTCTTCTCTGATTTTCTTTGCGCGGGCAAGCTGACCTTCCATGAGTGCACGGAATTTTTCAACTGCCTCGTCAATAGCTTTTTTCTCGTCTGTCATGATTTTATCTCCTGAAATTATTTATTGTTTTCTCTTGTGTAGTCAAGAAGACCGCCGCAGAGAAGCATTGCTCTCTGGCGCTGTGAAAGGTGACTGTCGTTAAGTTTGTATTCTTCGCCATTAGTGATGTTCTTGAGAACTACCGGTTTGTTGTTTTCCATGCAGTCGCGGATGTCTGAAAGTTCAAGTTCATCCATCTGGTCAATCTTGTCGTAATCATCTTCGTTAGCGAATGTAAAGGGGAGAATACCAGCGTTAACAAGGTTTGCAACGTGAATACGAGCAAATGACTTTGTGATAACAGCCTTAACTCCGAGATAAAGAGGAACAAGAGCCGCATGTTCTCTTGATGAACCCTGGCCGTAGTTAGCTCCGCCGATGATTATACCTTTGCCTTCAGCCTTAATTCTTTCGGGGAATGTTTCGTCGCAAACACCGAAGCAGAAGCGGCTGAGATAAGGAATGTTTGAACGGTAGGGCAGAATTTTTGCGCCTGCGGGCATAATGTGGTCTGTTGTAATATTGTCGCCGACCTTAAGAATTGCCTTTGCTCTGATGTCCTTCGGCAGAGGTTCTGTGGCAGGGAACGGCTTAATGTTCGGCCCGCGGAGAACTTCAACGTTTTTAGCTTCTTCAGGAGTTGCGGGAGCTTCAATCATGTTGTCGTTGATTATGAATTTTTCGGGCATCTTTACATCGGGAGCTTCACCGAGTTCTCTCGGGTCAGTAAGATAGCCTGTAAGAGCAGAAGCTGCTGCAACTTCAGGAGATACAAGGTAAATGCTTGCGTCCTTTGTTCCGCTGCGTCCTTCAAAGTTACGGTTAAATGTACGAAGTGAAACGCCGCCGCTGTTGGGTGACTGGCCCATGCCGATGCAGGGACCGCAGGCAGACTCGAGAATTCTTGCGCCTGCGTCAATCATATCGCTGAGTGCTCCGTTGCGTGCAAGCATATTGAGAACCTGCTTTGAACCGGGAGCGATGCAAAGAGAAACAGTAGGATCAACAGTTTTGCCTTTGAGGATGGAAGCGACCTTCATCATGTCAACATAGGAAGAGTTTGTGCATGAGCCGATAGCGACCTGGTCAACCTTGATTTTGCCGATTTCGTCAGTTGTCTTAACTTTGTCGGGCATATGGGGGCAAGCCGCCATAGGGGTAAGAGAACAAAGGTCAATATCGATAACCTCGTCATAAACAGCGTCGCTGTCAGGAAGTATCTCAGTCCAGTCTTCCTCACGTCCCTGTGCTTTAAGGAATGCAAGGGTGATTTCGTCTGAGGGGAAGATCGAAGTTGTTGCGCCAAGTTCAGCGCCCATGTTGGTGATGGTAGCGCGTTCGGGAACAGAAAGCGTCTTTACGCCTTCGCCGCCGTACTCAATGATCTTGCCAACGCCGCCCTTAACGGACATTCTGCGGAGAACTTCAAGAATAATGTCTTTCGCAGATACCCACGGCTTAAGATAGCCGGTAAGGTTGATGCGAGTCATTGTGGGCATCGGAATGTAGTATGTGCCGCCGCCCATGGCAACTGCAACGTCAAGGCCGCCGGCGCCCATAGCAAGCATGCCGATACCGCCGCCTGTAGGAGTGTGGCTGTCAGAGCCGATGAGCGTTTTGCCGGGAATTCCGAAACGCTCAAGATGAACCTGATGGCAGATTCCGTTTCCTGGTCTTGAAAAATAAATGCCGTGCTTTTTTGTTACGGTTTGGATGTAACGGTGGTCGTCAGCGTTTTCAAAACCGGTCTGAAGTGTGTTGTGGTCAATGTAAGCAACGGAACGTTCCGTCTTAACTCGGTCAACGCCCATGGCTTCAAATTCAAGATAAGCCATTGTACCCGTAGCGTCCTGAGTCAGAGTCTGGTCGATTCTGAGGCCGATTTCTTTTCCGGGTATCATTTCACCTTCTACAAGGTGAGATTTAATCAGTTTTTGTGCGAGTGTTAAACTCATTGATAAAAATCCTCCTGACTTGTACAAAAAATTAACAAGCCTATTTTATAATAAAATATGGCCGATGTCAATTATTTAAGTATTTAATTCATATTTAATTATAATATTGAATTTCTTGCCGCTCTATGGTAAAATTATCGTTGTATATGAATATTTTGGGCATACTAAAATCGGATGTGATAGTATGTCAGAAGAAGAAAAAGAAATTAACGAAAATCAGGGTGAGGCACCCGCTGCTCCGGACTTTCAGACCGGCTCAATTACGGTGGAAAAAAACGGTCATTTTATTCATTGTCTGACTATTATAGGTCAGATTGAAGGCCATTATATTCTGCCAAGCCAGAACAAAACAACTAAGTATGAACACGTAATCCCTCAGCTTGTGGCTATAGAAGAGAGCAGAGACGTTGAAGGACTGCTGATAATTCTGAATACGGTTGGCGGAGACGTTGAGGCTGGTCTTGCAATTGCGGAACTGCTTTCAACAATGAAAACCCCGACGGCTTCCCTTGTTCTCGGCGGCGGCCACTCAATCGGCGTGCCTTTAGCCGTTTCCTGCAACCGAAGTTTTATTGTGCCCAGCGCAACAATGACTGTTCACCCCGTCAGAATGAACGGGCTTGTACTCGGCGTGCCCCAAACGCTCTCTTATTTTGAAAAAATGCAGGAGAGAATAGTCAGATTTATTGAGAACAATGCTAAAATTGACGCTGAAACATTTCGCTCTCTTATGATGAAAACAGGGGAACTTGTTATGGACGTCGGAACTGTTCTCGACGGTGAAGGCGCTGTTAAATGCGGCCTTATCGACGAACTGGGAGGACTGTCGGACGCCTTGGATTTTCTCAATAGAACTATCGAGGAGGGAGCGGAAAATGCTGTGGACGATAATAAGTCAAAATGATATGTTTTATTCTGCTGAGAATTACACTGCGCCGGCAAATGCCGAACTGCGTTCCAGCAATCCGTTTGACTATTTGAATAACGGTTACTTCCTTGATAACGCTTCTTTATACGGAGGACAAAATCGTGTGGTTTTTAACTGCGATATTTCAGGCCGTAGGACAGGCAGTAACGTGGGTACTGCCTGTTTCGGAAACAGGCCATTCATCAATATTCCATGACTTTTCAGGCAGATTTTCCGGTAATGTCAGTGAGCTTACCGGACTTGTACATATTGGAATCGCGCTTGGATTTATAATTGTTTTTTACAAACTCTTTATAAAACTCGGCGCAGAGTTTTTTATGGGCTGGAAAGAGCTTTTTACAAAAAAATTAAATCGAAAAGAAACAAGCGGATTACGCCGTTTCATGTATTTCTCTTTTATTGCGCTTATTCCAATGCTTTTTCTTTTCATTCCGGCAGGGCAGAAATTCTTCAATGTTTACGGTTTGCTGAATGCTACCGGATATAATAAAACGCTCCTTGATGACGGAGTTTTCTTCGCAATTACGGGATTACTGCTCCTTTTTGCGTCTGTCCAGTTAAAGAAAAGACTTAATAATAAGCAGTTCACACTGCCTGTTGCAATCGCTGTGGGTTTTGCCGCGGCTGTGTCACTGCCGATTTCAGGTCTTTCGCTTGTGGCAACGGTATTCTGCCTGTCCGTTATCATGGGAGTATCTAAAAAGCAGGCGTTTCGTTTTGCGGCAGTTCTTTCAGTTCCGACGCTGATAGTTCTCGGTATTTCCGAGATATGCACTTGCGTTACATATGTCAATATTTTTGCCGGTGTTCTGGCAGTTGTACTGTCGGCGGCGGCTTCGTTTTTTGTTATCAAGCTGATGCTTTGGATAGTAAATAACGCCAAACTTCAGCCCTTTATGTATTATAATTTTTCCGTTGGTGGATTATGCGCCATTATCGGATTAATAGAGATATTTGTAAGAAAATAAGAGGTAAAAAATGGCGAACGTACAAAAGAAAAATGAAAGAGGCGACAGAAGGGACGCCAGAAAAAATCAGCGCAAAAATCCTTCCGCAAAAAAAGCAGCGGAGGAACAAAGGCGCCTTGAATACGAAAAGAAAAGCGCGGATATAAGCCGCATAGTCGGTGTTGCAGTTTTTGCAGTTTCCGTTATCTTCTTTTTTATCGCAGTAATCAGCGGCGACGGTTTCTGGAATATTCTTCACAATGTATATCTGGGCCTTTTCGGATTGCTGGCGGCGATAATTTTTCCGCTCCTTGCAATTGCTGTTACTGTGTTCTATTCAATTAAAAATCCACAGCCGCATAAGATGATTTCAAAAGGCATCGAAAGCGTTATCATGGTTCTGCTGATTGCGGCGCTGATACATATTGCCAGAAATGACGGCGGCGCAGAGTTTCTTGCCACGCTGAAAAGCAGTTATCTTGAAGCTACAACAACTTTCAACGGCGGCTTTTTCGGCGCGCTTATAGGCTGGGTTCTTCTTACATTCGGCAAAGCTCCTGCGGTAATCGTAGACTTGGTGCTTATATTTGTAGATTTTATGCTGCTTTCAGGTATTACGATTATCCAGTTCTTTAAGGGTGCTGCTAAGCCTGCAAAAGCGGCTTATGACAAGGCTGCTCCTGTTATCGAAGAAAAACTCGAACAGCGCAGAAACAGAGGAAGTATTGACGTTCCGCTTGACATCGATGCTCCTGTTGAAACAGATAAAAAGTCAACGAGACAAAGCAAAAAGTCAGACGATGCTGACGACGAAACAAAACGTCTTATTGATGAAATAAACGCTGCTACAGCTAAAAATCGCCAGGAAAGAGAAGCCAAAAAAGGCGCTAAGAGTAAATCTATTGACGAAATCGTTGAGCACGCTTCAGAGAAAAACGAGAAAGAACAGAAGCAGGAAAGCGGCCCTTCCGATGAGACTTTTACTGTTACAGACGCTCAAATGGAAGCGGGAGTTAACGATTATAAACTGCCCTCAGTAGATCTCCTCTCTAAACCTGCAAATAAATCAATTAAAGATGTAAGCGGCGAACTGAAATCAAACGCTCAGCGCCTTATTGATACACTTCATTCGTTTAACGTTGATGCAACTATTACAGATATCAGCAGGGGACCGACAGTAACTCGCTATGAGTTGAAACCGGCCGCGGGTATTCGTATTTCTAAGATTACAAATCTTGCGGACGATATTGCGTTAAATCTTGCGGCTACTCACGTTCGTATTGAGGCTCCGATTCCCGGTAAAGCCGCAGTCGGTATTGAAGTGCCTAATATTACTAAGAGCGGCGTTTCAATGCGCGAACTTATAGATAATCCTGAATTTTCAGCTCAGAAATCGCTTCTTTCAGCCGGTCTCGGCCGCGACATTTCTGGTGATGCCGTTTACTGCGACATTGCTAAGATGCCCCATCTCCTTATTGCCGGTACAACAGGTTCCGGTAAATCAGTCTGCATGAATTCGATTATCGTTTCAATCCTTTATCGTGCAAAACCAGACGAAGTAAAGCTTCTTCTTATCGACCCGAAAAAGGTTGAATTCAGCAAGTATGCCGGAATACCCCATCTTCTTGTACCCGTTGTTACCGACCCCAGAAAAGCGGCAGGTGCGCTTGGCTGGGCAGTTTCAGAAATGCTCAAGCGTTACCAGATGTTCAGCGATACCGGCGTTAGAGATATTGAGGGATACAATAAGTACGTCAAAAAGCACGACGATATGCAGCCGATGCCTAAAATCGTTATTTGCATCGACGAGTTGTCTGACCTTATGATGGCGGCTCCCAAAGAAATTGAAGATTCAATTTGCCGTCTCAACCTCT
>URGA01000038.1 GCA_900547275.1 uncultured Oscillospiraceae bacterium
ACTCTCCCTCTATGTTCAGCCGCCGTTTTTTCCTGCCTTTTTCCGGTGAAAAAGGGATTTGGAAAGAACTGACGGAAAGAACAGCAAAATATTTAGTTTTTCGAACCGTGTAAAACCCGCATGGTTACAAGGTTTCGGCTGGACGAAACGGACAGCTCCCCGCAAGATTTCGAGTCAGCCCCGTTATGACCACTTCGATACGTCTCCGTATTAAGTTTCACTGCGGTCAGACCGTAGTGAATAAATAGTATCATTTTGAAGAGGATTTGTCAATTATACTTTGCTTTTTTGTCGCTGATTTAGTAGACAATATTGCTTCATTTAGTTGCAAGGATTTGCGCGTTGTGGTAAAATAAAACATAAATTATTTGATTGGAGCAAAATATGGTTGCTATAATTGATTACGGCGCTGGCAATCTGTCCAGCGTTAAAAAAGCATTGGATTACTTAGGCGCCGAGAGCGAGATAACGGCTGATCCTCAGAAAATCCTGGCTGCGGATCGAGTTATTCTTCCCGGAGTGGGTTCTTTCGGCGACGCTATGGATTCGATGAAGAGAAGGGGACTTGTTGAAACGGTCAAGGCCGCCGCGGCTTCCGGAAAGCCGTTTCTGGGAATTTGCCTCGGTCTTCAGCTGCTTTTTGAGAGCAGTGAGGAGAGCCCGGGCGTTGAAGGACTGGGTATTTTTAAGGGGAAAATAATTTCAATTCCCAATAATCTCGGACTTAAAGTTCCTCATATCGGCTGGAACGACGTTACTCTCTTGCAGAAAAACGGAATTTTCAGCAAAATTGAAGATAAAAGCTACTTTTATTTTGTTCATTCATATTATCTCGCAGACGCCGATGAAGACGTTGTTGCAGGCGTTACGGAATACGGGGTGCCTATTCAGTGCGCCGTTCAGAAGGGCAATGTTGCGGCAACTCAGTTCCACCCTGAAAAAAGCAGTAAAGTAGGACTTCAGCTGCTTAAGAACTTTTTAGCGACGGAGGCGAAGTGATATGTACGCAAAAAGAATTATTCCTTGCCTTGACGTTAAAAACGGCAGAGTTGTTAAAGGCGTTTCTTTTGTTGACCTGGTGGATGCCGGCGACCCGGTTGAATGCGCGGCGGCCTATGACCGCCAGGGCGCGGACGAGCTTGTATTGCTTGATATTACGGCGACCCACGAAGGCAGAAGCACGATGATAGATATTGTCCGCCGTGTTGCAGAGACGGTGTTTATTCCGTTTACTGTAGGCGGAGGAATTCGCACTGTTGACGATTTCAAAGAACTGCTTAGGGCAGGAGCGGATAAAATTTCTGTAAACTCTGCGGCTGTCCGCAGACCTGAACTTATCGACGAGGCGTCATATAAATTCGGCGCTCAGTGTGTTGTCTGCGCTATTGACGCTAAGCGAAACGGAAACGGCTGGGAGGTTTATCTCAACGGCGGCCGTATTCCCACGGGTATTGACGCAGTAAAATGGGCCAAAGAAGCCCAGCAGAGAGGCGCCGGAGAAATTCTGCTGACCTCAATGGACTGCGACGGCCAGAAAAACGGATACGATTTGGAACTGACAAGCGCTGTCAGCGAGAAAGTGGGTATTCCTGTAATTGCATCAGGAGGAGCGGGAAAAGCGGAGCATTTTCTTGACGCGTTTACGGTAGGAAAAGCGGATGCTGTCCTTGCCGCAAGCCTTTTCCCTTTTAACGAACTTCCTTTTCCCGAACTAAAAAAATATCTTAAAGAAAATAATATACCTGTACGATAATAGACAGTTTTAGCCCTGCGCCGTGTGCAGGGCTTTTTTTATAAAAAAATTTTGACGTAATATTTGTTTTTATACCTTAATTTGGGCTACCCTTCAGCCGCCGGCGCTGTTGATTATTATTCTGATAAATGTTATACTAAATGAGACTAAAATTAGATTGGTGACTTTAAGTGAGAGATATACAGAATAAAGAAAACGACCAGTTGGTCATCGGCAGAAATGCTGTTATAGAACTGCTGAAAAGCGGCAGAGCGGTTGAGGATGTGCTTGTGGCAAAAGGCGAGCGCGAAGGTTCCGTAAACCGTATCCTTGCAATGTGCAGGGAGAATAAAATTCCCGTAAAGAATGTTGACAGGAAAAAACTTGACGCAATGTGCCCGGGCGGAAATCATCAGGGCGTTGCGGCAAGAGTTCCCGTTCATCCGTATTCTACGGTTGAAGAAATACTTGAGTACGCGGCGGAGAAGGACGAGCCCCCGTTTATTCTTATATGTGATGAGATTGAGGACAGCCATAATCTCGGCGCAATTATCAGAACGGCGGAGGCCTGCGGCGTTCACGGCATAATTATTCCAAAGAGACGAAACGTGGGGCTTAACTATATTGTTGAAAAAACTTCCTGCGGAGCGCTTTCGTATATGCGTGTTGCCAGGGTTACTAACCTTGCAGGTACAATAGAAGAACTTAAAAAGAAAAATATTTGGGTTTATGCCGCGGATATGGACGGCCAGCCCTGGTGCAAAACCGATTTCAGCGGCGGAGCCGCTCTCGTAGTAGGCAGCGAAGGTTCAGGAGTAGGCAGATTGGTCAAGGAAAAGTGCGACGTTACCGTAAGCCTGCCGATGCAGGGAAAAGTCAATTCCCTAAACGCTTCCGTTGCGGCGGGGATAATTATGTATGAAATAGCACGTCAGAGACTTGGATTGTGAAGAGGATAATATGAGTGAAAATCTGTCAATAGATGAGATTCTGCGCCAGGCAGAAGAAATACGAAAAAAAACGGCGAAAAAAGCCGAAAGCACGATAGAGGCAATTCATAATACCGAAGAACCGATTGAAATCGAAAAGACGGACAGAGCTGCAAAAACTGCCTCTTTCAAGAAGGTTTCAGATAAGACGAAGATAGTTCCCTCTACAGCGGTAAAAGCCGCAGATGATATTGATATTGTTTCGGACAAAACAAGACCGGTAAGGCTTAAACAGAAGACCGGCGTTGTGCCTGAACTGAACAAAAGAAGAACAAGCTTTTTCAGAGGAGAGGCAACGAAAGAGCCTGTCTATTCAAAGGAACCGCCGGAAATTATTGAAAAACCGGCTACCATAAAGAGTAAGTCAAAATTTGACAAGACCTCTGATCTTCAGGAAATACCCACGATATTGGCTGTTGAGGAACTGGAGCGCACCAGAATTATGGGAACGATGGCAGAAACGGATCAGGAAGAGACGGAAGAAAGCGATATTCCCGTTGAAAGCGCCCAAATTAAGCTTGAGGGCTTTGACGACGAGATTGAGGACGTGCCCGATATTGACGAGCAGACGGCGGAAAGAATCCTTATTGAAAGGCGCAAGGACAAGGTAAACAAGTTCAGACTTTTTGCCCCGGAAGAGACACACGGCGAAAATGCGCCCAAGCGATTTGTCAAAAGTGATTTTCGTAATTCAGACGAGAAAACGGCAATTATGGAACGTCTGTTTTCCCAGAAATCGTCTGTTCATATGAGCATTGTTTTTACAGTGATTTTCGGCTCACTGCTTCTGGCGCTTACGCTGTTGAGAGATACTGCGTATCTGCCTGCTTTTCTGGCGCCGAATAATACTTACTATATATCAGTTATCGTTTTATACGCCCTGGTTATGATATCAAATATACATAATATCGCCAATGGGTTTAATTTTAAAAACGGTATTCATTTTGATTTCCCGATAACTATTGTGTCAATACTGATAATGGCGCATACAGTAATGCTTTATCTAAACCCTGATCTGCTTATTGACGGCGGCTCGCTTCTTCCCAGTTCAGTAACGCTGGCATTCTTTATGAGCAGTATGGGTAAGCGGACGCTGATCAACCGTGTGATTGAGAATTTTGAATTTATTACCGATTCAGGGGAAAAATACACGGTGGAGACCATCAGAAACGAGGTCGACTCAGCGATAATAAGCAGGGGACTGCTGAAAGGCGAGCCGGTTCTTAAAAGCAGTGTTAAAACTGATTTTCCAACGGGATTTCTTGAAATAGGATGCAGTGACGACCCTGCAGACAGGATTTCCGCCACAACAGGCAGTGTTATGCTTTTCCTTAACGCTGTTTTGTTCGCAGTTGTTACTCTTGTTACCAAGAACTGGCATATCGGCGTAAACGCTGCCGCCTGCGGCCTCTGCATATCAATTCCCACCGCCGCGCTTTACGCCACTAATCTTGCCGTGGCAGGTGTTTCCCATTCGCTGGCAAAAAACCACGCTATGGTAAACGGATTTGCCGGCGCCCATATGATGGACGACGCAAACGCTCTTGTTATTGAGGCGCACGACCTTTTCGGACCGAAAAGCTGTGACCTCCACGGAATAAAAACGTTTAACGGTGCGAAGATAGACGACGCAATTCTTCAGACTGCGGCTGTTATAATAAAAACAAAAAGCCCTCTTGCCCATGTTTTTGACGATGTAATCGTGGGCAAGCAGTCAATCCTTCCAGAGGTGGACAGTATCGTCTATGAGGACAAGATGGGAACTTCCGGCTGGATATATAGAAAGAAGATACTTGTGGGCAACAGAGACCTTTTGATTCACCACGGTGTTTCCGT
This sequence comes from uncultured Oscillospiraceae bacterium, assembly GCA_900547275.1. Taxonomy (GTDB): domain Bacteria; phylum Bacillota; class Clostridia; order Oscillospirales; family Acutalibacteraceae; genus CAG-217. Next base: position 4,558 of record URGA01000038.1, read on the forward strand.
GCCCAAGATAGAATACGAAGAAAAGTATACCCGAAAGGGCAGAAAAGCCCTTTATCTTGCAGTTGCCGGAAAAATAATGGCAATGTTTATCGTCAGCTACGGAGCGGACGCTAAGATGAAAAAAGCTCTGCGCAAGCTGGAAAAGAGCGGCCTTACTATTCTTGTCCACAGCTGTGACCCGTTCATTAACGAAGAGAGCATTACCGAGTTGTTTTCTCTTCCTGAGGGATATGTAAGAGTTATGAATGCCGCAAGCGGCCGCGTGTTTGAAAAGTACAGCGATCTGCACGTTAACAAGTCGCCTGCCCATGCGGTGCATGACGGCTCGTGTCTCGGATTCATCAGTGCGATGAGAGGCGCGGAGGCGCTTGAAGATATGAGGTCGGTGCTTTCCGTTCTTGTATCTTTCGGCAGTGTTATCGGTTTCGGCGTTATTGCTTTGCTGGCGCTGATTGGTGGATATAACCAGCTTACGGTTGGCAATGTACTGATCTTTCAGTGTGTATGGAGCCTTTTTGTTTTGTTCATAACGAAGATGAAGAGGCTTGATATATAATTTTAAAAAGGAGATTGTAAGTATGAACTTAGAAGGCACAAAAACTCAGGCAAATCTGATGGCGGCTTACGCTGGAGAGAGTGAAGCGACCAATAAATATACCTATTACGCTTCAAAGGCGAAAAAAGACGGCTTTGTTCAGATTTCAAAACTGTTTGAAGAAACGGCAGGCAACGAGCGTGAACACGCAAAAATTTGGTTTAAGCTCCTGCATAACGGCACAGTTGCCGATACTGCCACAAACCTTAAGGACGCCGCAGGCGGCGAAAATTACGAATGGACAGAGATGTATCCTCAGTTTGCAAAGGAAGCAGAGGAAGAAGGCTTTACCGAAATCGCGGCGCTGTTCAGAATGGTAGCCGAGATTGAGAAAGAACACGAGCAGAGATATCTTAAACTGCTTGAAAATGTTGAGCAGGGTCTTGTGTTCAGCCGTGACGGCGAGCGCATTTGGAAATGTTCAAACTGCGGTCATATCGTTATCGGCAAGGAAGCTCCCGAGGTATGCCCCGTTTGCAGTCATCCCAAGGCTTATTTTGAACTTAAGGCAGAAAATTATTAATTGATTTAAACGCAAAAATCCCGCAGTTTTCACTGCGGGATTTTTTATGTATGTATGATTTTATTATTCGATAGGAACGAGATTTTTAAGGCTGATATCCATAATCGGCGCCGAATGTGTAAGCGCACCGCAGGAAACGAAGTCAACGCCTGTTTCTGCGATTTCTTTGAGCCTTTCTTTAGTTACGTTTCCGCTGCATTCTGTCTGGGCTCTGCCGTCAATAATAGCAAGCGCTTTCTTCATCGTCTCTGTGTCCATGTTGTCCAGCATGATAATGTCTGCGCCGGCGTCAACGGCTTCCTGAACCTGCTCCAGTGTTTCCGTCTCGATCTCTATTTTGCGAACGAACGGAGCGTAATCTTTAGCCATCTGAATTGCTTTTGTTATACTGCCTGCGGCTCCGATATGGTTGTCTTTGAGCAAAACGCCGTCAGAAAGATTGTAGCGGTGGTTTGTAGCTCCGCCTACTTTTACTGCGTATTTTTCAAAGGGACGCATATTGGGAGTGGTTTTGCGTGTGTCCAGCAAAACTGTTTTGTAGCCTTTAAGCTCGTCCATGTATGAACGTGTGATTGTTGCAATTCCGCTCATTCTCTGGAGATAGTTAAGGGCGGTGCGCTCGCCTGAAAGCAATGCTTTAATATCGCCGTAGATAACGCCGATAAGCTGGCCCTTGGTTACCTTGTCTCCGTCTTTAAAAGAACATTCAAAGCGGGCTGTCTTGTCCAGCAGTTCAAATGTACGGAAGAAAACGTCAAGTCCGCAGATTATTCCGTCCTCTTTGCAGATGAGTTCGGCTTTCCCCTGCTTGTCCTCGGGCATTACCGCATTTGTTGAAACGTCTTCATCGTTGATGTCTTCTCTGAGAGTGTGCATGATGTAGTCATCAGCGCATATTTTCATCGTTACACCATTTATCATAAAAAGCAGGGTCCTTTCTCTTAATTTCATTCATTATCAAATCTTTAAATTCTTTCTGGCGTTCTTCCTTCTTGGGGTAAGCGCTCAGGTCGATTTCAGGTTTGTAATCTTCTTTTTCGCTCTTGTCGGAAGCAATAAGATCTGCCGCGCGCTTTGCGAAAACAAGGCTTTCCAGCAGGCTGTTGCTTGCAAGTCTGTTCTTTCCGTGAACACCGTTGCACGCCGTTTCGCCGACTGCGTAAAGATGCTTCATGGAAGTGCTTCCATTGATATCTGTCTTAACGCCGCCCATCATGTAATGCTGAGCAGGAGTTACGGGCACCATATCCTTCGTCATATCGTAGCCCTCTTCCTTGCAGGCTTCAAAAATGTTCGGGAAACGCTTCTCCGCTTCCTCGCTTGTCATAGTGGGCAGGGTAAGATAAACGTGGTCGGTATGGAATTTTTTCATCTCTTTTACGATGGCGTTTGTAACAACGTCTCTTGGCTGAAGTTCGTCTGTAAAGCGTTCGCCGTTTTCGTTAAGCAGAATTGCGCCCTCGCCTCTTACAGATTCGCTTATCAGGAAGCGTCTGCCGCTTTTCTTGCTGTAAAGAGTTGTGGGATGTATCTGGATGTAACTCATGTCCTGCAGTTCAACGTTGTGTTTGATAGCAAGAGCAAAGCTGTCGCCCGTAATGTGGGGGAAGTTGGTGGAACTTTTGAAAAGACCGCCGATTCCGCCTGTTGCAAGTATAATGTCTTTTGCGATTATGGAACCCATTTCTCCGAATTCGTCCTCGCAGATTATTCCGTAGCAGGTGTTGTCCTTCTCAATAAGGTCAATCATCGTAGTTCTTGTAACGAAAGTAATATTTTCGCGCTTTTTCGCAATCGAAAGCAGAGTTGCGGTGATTTCCTTACCTGTTTCGTCTTTGTGGTGAAGTATTCTGTTGCGGCGGTGAGCGCCTTCGCGGGTGTAGTCGAATTCGCCGTCGTCGTCCATATCGAAGCTAACACCGAGTTTTATCAGCGTTCCGATTACCTCAGGTGAACTTTCAATCATAACGCGGACAGACTCAGGGTTGTTTTCGTAATGACCGGCTTTCATCGTATCTTCAAAATAGCATTTAAAGTCGTTTACGTTTTTAAGTACGCATACGCCGCCCTGGGCAAGATAAGAGTCGCACTCTTTGAGGTCCTCTTTCGTAATAACAAGCACGTCTTTGTCGGACGGCAGACAAAGCGCGGCAAAAAGGCCGGCAACGCCGCTTCCGACAATAACGATATCAGTTTTAATGAATTCTTTGTTTTTCATAAATTACTTTGCCAACTCCAACATTTTTTCAAGAGGAATTAGGGCTTTCTCCCTTTTCTCTTCATCGATTTCAACAGCGTTAAGATTGTCTTTCAGGCAGTCGTAAACTTTCTGCAGTGTTATTTTTTTCATATCTGCGCAAACCGGAACAGGCTCCGGGAAAACAAAAGAAGCGTCAGGATATCTGTTTTTGAGTTCCCAAAGCACTCCGTTTTCTGTTACGATAATATATTCTCCGGCGGGATCTTCGGCAACACGGTTGATAATTCCGCTTGTTGAGCCGATATAATCAGCCAGTTCCAAAACATCTTTGGGACATTCGGGGTGCATAAGCACTGCCGCCTTAGGATGCATATCTTTCATTGCCTTCACGGCGGACGATGTAATATCGTTGTGAATGGGGCACCAGCCTTCGTTCAGAATTACGTTTTTATCACTGTGTTCAGCAACGTAACCGCCGAGATTTTTGTCGGGTATGAAAAATATATTTTTATTAGGCAGTGCCTGAACGATTTTAAGGGCGTTGGCGCTTGTAACGCAAACGTCCGAAACTGTTTTAAGCTCAGCGGAGGAGTTAATGTAGCATACAACTGCAAGGTCGTCGTACTTCTCTCTCATTTCGCGAACCTGCTGAACAGTCGCCATGTGCGCCATGGGACAGTCAGCGCTGGCGTCAGGCATGAGAACTGTTTTTTGAGGGTTGAGAATTTTTGCGCTTTCGCCCATAAATTCAACTCCGCAGAAAACAAGAATGTCAGCGTCTGTACTTTTTGCTACCTTGGCAAGATAAAATGAGTCACCGACATAATCGGCAATGCTCTGCACTTCGCCGTCAGCGTAATAATGCGCCAGAATAACGGCGTTTTTCTCTTTTTTAAGCGCCTGAACGGCCGATTTTAAATCTTCCATTTTTTGCATCCTCTGCTGTTCGTTATTTTTGATTATACTTATTCCACTATATATCCAAACACACTGTTTGTCAAGATTGAAGTTGATAATCTGTTATGTTAAAATAAATAAAAACAGTAATCTGTAAATATTTTGTTTCTTTTGAATAAAAATATTTCCGCTGTTATTTTTACTGTATATTTTACATGGATTTAACATATTTCTAATGTGATTTTGACCTAATAGGTTTAGTATATCCTGCGAATGGAGACGACATGAACGTATATGATTTTGACAACACCATTTATGACGGTGAAACGCTAGTAGATTTTATCCTCTATTACGTCCGTACCGATCCGCATATCTGGAAATACGTGCCCAAACTGCTTTATATCGCTTTTAAGGACGCCTTCCATCTCTTCACGGTTGAGGACGCTGTTACGGCTTACGCTTCCTTTCTTGAAGGCTATTATGTCAACGCAGGCGATATTGAAGCTGACGTGGTGAAGTTTTGGGACAAAAACGAGAAAAAGATAAAACCTTTTTATCAGCAGATACGCAGGGATGACGATGTTATCGTCAGCGGTTCAACGGATTTCCTTCTTGATGAGATCATGAAGCGAATGGGTATCAAAAATTACGTTGGGTCTTCAATCGACAAGAAAACAGGGAAGTTTATCCGTTTGTGCTTTTTGGAAAACAAGGTGAAATTTTTCCGCGAGCTTTATCCTGACGCGCATATTGACAATTTCTATACAGACTCGATGAACGACCGAGCCATGATGGACATTGCCGACCATGTGTTTTTTGTAAAGGGCAATCGGATTGAGCAAATCAAGTGAATCTTTTCTGAATTAAAACTTTTACCCGGGAGGATTGAGAGAAATGGGTATGGTCAAACGTTTTCTTGACAGAAAAATTGTCACAAAGGATGTAGGAGAAGAGACCTATATCACCTGGCGTGAAGCCATTTCGTACGCTATGGGCCGTGGCGCCCAGGGTATGAGCACCTCTATGACGGCTTCAAAATACGTCAACTTCTTTATTACCGACGTTCTTCACATTAAAGCAAGCCACGCGTCAAATATCCGTTTGTACTGCGGTATTTTCGACGCTATCAACGACCCGCTTATGGGCGTGCTTGTTGATAAGACGAGAACGAAATACGGTAAAATGAGACCGTATATCAAATATGCGCCTTATTTTGTATCGCTGTTTATGCTGCTTTTCTTTATCGGCAACGACAGCCTGTCTTACGGTGCGAAAATCGCGTTAACTGTTTTCGCTTTCGTAGGTCTTGACGTTACATACACCGCTTTTGACGTTCCTATGGGAGCGCTGGCATTCAGCATGACGCCCAACGGAACAGAGCGAACGAAACTTTACGGAATAGCCTCCATCGGCCGAATGATTCTCGGTGCGATTCCCGCAGGTCTGGTAGCATTTGCCGCTTGGCTTCCTTATTTCAACCAGAACCTGGACAAGGCTTATCTCGTAGCCGCTGTATTTTCAGCGTTTTTCATTATTGTATTCACCCGCTTTACGTTCAGAAACACCACGGAACGTCTTGAGCACCACGAGGAGACGCCAAGCGTTAAAGAATGCCTGCATCTTCTCGTTACCAACCGTCCGCTGTTGATGCTGTTTCTCGGCAACATCTTCTTTGTAATCATCAAGGTTTCAGAGCAGGCTTCATTCTACTTTGCTTATGACGCTCTCTTCAACCCGAAATATAACGGTTTCCTTGACGTTGCAAAGGCTCCCGGTTCTGTTCTTGCCAGCATTTTTGTTCCGCTTATTGTTGAAAGACTGGGCAGAAAGGCTGACTCAAAGAAGTTCTATCAGGTTTGCTGTATTCTTGGTATCGTTCTCAACGGACTTTTCGCAATTACAACTTACAACGGTATTATGAACAAGGGTGTCGGCCAGTCCGTATCTCTTTTCACCGGTATTCTTGTTATTTTCTTCTCTGCAATAGTAACATTCCCGCTGGAATTCAAGAACCTTATGCAGAAGGAAATGGAAGCTGAAACCGTTGACTATGTTGAGTGGAAAACAGGCCAACGTGTTGAAGGTACAATGCTTTCAATCATGAGCTTTACAGGTAAACTTGAGGGTACTCTCTCATCATTTATCTGCCTTCAGGTTCTTTCACGCACAGGCTATGTTGAGCATACAACAGACGTTTCTACAATTCAGAACCATTCAACTCTGCTTGGCCTCTTCCTTATGACAACAGTATTCCCGATTATCGGTTATGCTCTTATGCTTATCCCGATGCACTTCTATAACATCACCGGCGACAGCCACAGAAAGATGATCAAAGACATCATGGCTCCCCCCCGTGCCGGCGGGGACGCCGCTGGTTCTGCCAGGCTCGCCGCAGTGCAGCCGGCGAAGCTGCTGCTGAAGCTTTTGAAGAAGCTGAGGAACTTGAAGAGAGCAAGGAAGCAGAGGCTGAAAACGCTGTTGAAAACGAAACTGAAGAAAAATCAGAAGAACAAGAAGACAAAGACACTGTCAAAAAGGCATGATTTTATAATATGAAACTCACGTTTATAGCTGATCTGCATTATTATTCCCCAACGCTGGGCACCGCCGGAAGCGCTTATGAAATGCGTTCCGGTTCTGACCAGAAGTGCCTGGCGGAAACAGGGGCGATAATTGACGCGGCGTTTGAAAAAATCGCAAATTCCGATACGGATGCTGTTATGATTGCCGGCGACGTTACAAACGACGGAGAAACGGCATCTCATAATGAACTGCGGGAAAAGCTTTACCGACTTAAGGAGAAAAAGCCGGTTTACCTTGTTACCGCAACTCACGACTGGTGCTGTGACGGCAATCCGCGGAGATTCAGCGGAGCGGAAGTTTCAAACAATGTTGAAACTTTGCCGCCTCAAAAACTCAGTGAGTTTTATTTTGACTTTGGTCTTAGTCAGGCTATTGCAAAATATGAAACGCATCTGGGTATTTTTTCTTACGTTGTTCAGCTTTCGGAAAATGTGAGACTGCTGGCTCTTTGTGACGACCAGAACGGAAAAGGCAGAGCAGGTTATACAGAGGAACATTTTCAGTGGATAGAACGCCAAATTAAACTTGCCGCTGATGATAATTGCCTTATGATAGGGATGCAGCACCATTTGCTGATCCCGCATATAAATTCTCTTCTTACCGGCGGCTGCTGCGTCGGCGACAGGGAAGAGATGGCGGCGCGCCTTGCAGACGCAGGGCTAAAGTACATGTTTGTCGGCCACAGTCATATTCAAAGGACTGATGAGTTTAAATCACCGTCAGGCAACGTTCTTACCGAAGTAAATATCGGCTCTTTGTGCGGCTATCCGGCTCCGATAGTTGAGGTTACCGTTCAGGACGATATGCGGCTCAAGGTTGACGTTGAGCATCTCAAAACGTTTGAGTGGCAGGGCCACAGTGTAAACGCTGAAAATTATCTTAAGCGCCACGCCTGCCGAATGATTGAACGAGTGCTGGAATGCGGCAGTGCGGACGATTTTGAAGCGCGTATGACGGCCTTGCAGGCTGACGGAAGGAAATTAAGACCGCTTTATCCCCTTATAAAGCCCGTTATGAATATTATCAAAGACGGCTCGGTAGAAGAGCTTTATAAAAAAATGAGACTTCTCGGGTTGGCGCATTTTCTTGACAAAGGCGCTGTAAAAGCCTGCCGTGGATACAGGGTGCTTGATATTATAGAGGATGTTATGCTTGGTGCCCTGGACGGCTCGGCGACGAAATATTCCCGCAGTTCTGATTTTTACCGCCTGGTTATGTCTTTCGTTTCAATTCCTTCAAAAATTTTAAAAAACAATTTCGACATGAAAAAATTGATTTTCGCCGTGGATGAAATTCTCACCGGCGGAAGAATTGATAATCAGCACGCTGTGCTGTAACTGAATAACAGGTATTTTCGCAGGAGAGTTTAATTTTGCTCTCCTGCGAAGTTTTTTAAAATCCCTAATTTATATAATAATATATATTGACATTCTTAACGGTTTGTGTTACCCTTTTGTTACCGTTTGGAAATACAACATTTCGTTGAATTACGGTGCAATTTGACAGGTCAACAAGATATTGTGCTTGAAAATATAAAAGATTACAGATATTGCACATTTTAAAAAGTTACATTTTGGAAAAAATGCACCTTTTTATATTCCTATTATATACGGATTTTGCTATAATATCTGCTGAGTATTGGAATACATATTTTGTGTGCGCTTTGTAAACATTAAAGTTGGAAGAAAAATTAAAGAGGTGGATACCTTTTGGATAATTTTGTCATCAGGGGAGGTCACGAGCTCTTCGGTGAAGTTAATATCAGCGGTGCAAAAAACGCCGCAGTTGCAATAATTCCGGGAGCGCTCCTTGCAGACGATGTTGTAAGGATTGAAAACATTCCCAATATCAGCGATGTCAGTATGATAATTAAAATTCTGGACCGTATGGGCGCCGGAATTAAAATGATAAATAAAAATACTATTGAAATTGATTCAAGGCCTGTTCAGTTCCAGAGCGTTCCCTATGAACTGGCCTCTTGTTTCCGCGCCAGTTACTATCTTATCGGCGCTATGCTGGGTCGTTTTAAGCAGGCTGAGGTTGCAATGCCCGGCGGCTGCAATTTCGGTGTAAGACCGATTGACCAGCATATCAAAGGTTTTGAACTGCTTGGCGCTCAGGTGGATGTTAAAAACGGAATGGTCTGCGCCAGCGCAGACAAACTTGTGGGCGCGTCTATTTACATGGACGTTGTTTCGGTAGGCGCTACAATAAACGTTATGCTCGCGGCTGTTCTTGCCCGCGGACTTACAATTATTGAGAATGCCGCCAAAGAGCCCCATATCGTAGATTTGGCAAACTTTCTCAACTCAATGGGCGCCGATGTCAGAGGCGCAGGTACAGACGTTATTAAAATCAGAGGCGTTGAGAAGCTTCACGGCTGCTCATACTCAATCATACCGGACCAGATCGAAGCCGGAACATATATGGTTGCGGCGGCGGCTTGCGGCGGCGACGTGCTTGTTAAAAACGTTATTCCGAAGCATCTTGAATCTATCAGCGCAAAGCTTGAAGAGGCGGGAGCAGAGATTATAGAATATGACGACGCTGTTCGTATTACCCGCTTTAAGCCGCTTACAAAGTGCAATGTTAAAACTATGCCTCATCCCGGCTTCCCCACGGATATGCAGCCCCAGATGGCAGTTCTTCTTTCTGTTGCATCAGGTACAAGTATCCTCAGCGAAAGCGTATGGGACAACCGTTTCCAGTATGTCGGCCAGCTTACCAGAATGGGCGCCAATATTCAGGTTGACGGCAAGGTTGCGGTAATAGAGGGCGTTCATCAGCTTACCGGCGTTACTGTAAAGGCGCTTGACCTCAGAGCGGGCGCGGCAATGGTTATTGCCGGAATGCTTGCAACCGGTGAAACAACTGTTGAAAACGTTCAGTATATCGACAGAGGTTACGAAGATATCGTTGAAAAACTTACTGAACTGGGAGCAGATATACGCCGAGTTACAGTGGACGATGAAAAGGACATTGAAGTTCACGCAGGATAATAATTTCAGGGGCGGAGATTTCCGCCCCGTTCTTTATAGGAGAGAATATGAGCAAAGCTTGTCAGCTGTTTTCAGGAAGCAGCGGAAATTCGATTTACATAGCCTCCGGCAGTACACGTTTTCTTGTTGATATAGGCGTGTCCGCCAAGCGGTGTGAAAATGCTCTCAGAGAAATTGACGTTGACCCGTCAACGATAAACGGAATTTTCCTTACCCATGAGCATACCGACCATACTGCGGGGGTGCGTGTTTTTGCATCACGTTATGACATACCTGTTTTTGCTTCTCCCGTTTGTCTGGACGAGATGCGAACTGTTGGCAGTGTAAACAACAGGGTGAAAGTTTATCCCGTTACAACTGTTTCTGATTTTTTTGACGCTTATATTGAGCCTTTTAAACTGAGCCACGACAGTGTTGACTGCCAGGGGTATAAGTTTACAATGCCTGACGGACGGAAGATTTCAGTCTGCACCGATACAGGTTATGTTACACCTGAAGCAAAGTCGGTTTTGCCCGGCTCCGACCTGATTTTTCTTGAAAGCAATCACGAGCCGTCTATGGTGGAAACAGGACCTTACACGTATATGCTTAAAAAAAGAATTTTGTCTGATACAGGGCATCTTTCAAACAGTTCCTGCGCTGAATTTGCCGCTGAACTTCTTAAAAGCGGAACAACGCGTTTTGTATTATCTCATCTCAGCAGGGAAAACAATATGCCATCAATAGCCCGCCAGACTACTGTGGCGGCGCTCAGCGATCTGGGCGCAGTGGAAAGTGTTGATTACCGTCTTCAGGTTTCTGCTCCCGTAAACGAAGGGCGGTGCATTGTATTATGATGCGCGTTACCGTTATTGCAGTGGGCAAACTTAAAGAAAAATATCTTAGGGACGGCTGCGACGAATATCTTAAAAGACTGTCTGCATTTGCCAAGGCTCAGGTTATCGAAATAGCTGAGGAAAAAACAGGCGACGACCCTTCTTTGGCTGAAAAGCAGAGAGTTATGGAAAAAGAAGGTCAGCGTATACTTTCAAAGATACCAAAGGGCAGTTATGTTATTCCTCTTTGCATTGAAGGACAGCAGTTTGAAAGCACTGCGTTTGCCGATAAGATTGAAAGTATTTCAGGTGAGTGTTCTTCCATTACATTTGTTATCGGCGGTTCCTTCGGACTGTCAGATGAGGTAAAAAACGCAGGAAAAACGAAGCTTTCTTTCGGAAAGATGACTTTGCCCCATCAACTTGCCCGCATGGTATTGCTTGAGCAGATATACAGGGCATTTTCAATTAGTAATAATACCAAATACCATAAATAAAAATAACAAAGAACCCGTTTTGCTAAACGCATTTCGGGTTCTTTTTATTTAAAAAAGCAAAATAAAAAGGGAAAGGCACAGGTGAATTTCCTGTGCCTTTCCCTTTTTAAGGGGGGTAAAATTTATGTAAAAGCATTAGTTGGTATATATAAAAAGGTTACCCGAAAGGGGGAGAGAAGGTAACCTTGTTGGCTCACTTTGTAAGGCTGTAATGATTTCCGCTTACAAGTATTTCTTCACGGGAGAGAGCAACTTTTGCGCTTTTTTTCATTGCTCCTTTGATCATGAAGAAAGCCAGGTCTTTGCTGATTCTTTCGTAGTCAACGTTGAAGATTTTTGCGCTGACTGTTTTGTTGAAGAAGTGGATCAGCGGTCCCATGCAAAACGCGGTAATTATTGTTCCTATACCTACGTTGTGGATGCTGCTGAAATCGCCGCTGGCAATAGCGCTCACTCCGCCTCCGGCAACAAGACCTATTGTTACGACAGCCACGTCGGTAATAACGCGAACCCATTTATAAGGGATTTTTGCAAATCTGCTGAGCATAAATCCAAGTGCGTCGTATGGTCCAACGCCGATGTTGGCCGTAAAGAACAGGCTGCATGAGAAACAGAGAACAACGATACCGGCAAGGAGAAGGGGGATTCTAATTGACAGGGAGTTATTGTTCTGTTCTACTAAAGGCATCAGCCAGCTGCTGAAAAACTCGCAGGTGTATCCAACGCCTACCATGTTGAACACTGTTCCGACGCCTACCAGTCCGCGGTGAGCAACGATTATTACGTACAGCAGAATTATACTGTTTACAATCAGCTGATAAGTACCGAAGCTCATTCCGAGTACTTCTGAGACGCTCATGTTCATTGACGTGAACGGGTCAACACCGAAACCGGACACATTGAAAAGAGCCGTTCCGAATCCCATGGTAATGATACTGATGATTGAAAGAACTGTGCGTTTGCACATATGATGCTGTGCGAACATATCTGCAATATATCCTCTTGCTTCATTCTTAATTCTTTTCATAGCCGTTACCTCGGGGTTCTTTTTGTCTTTTCGAGTGGTATTATATACTCGATTTTTGAAAATGCAAGAGTTTTTTTCTCATTTCTGCCTATTGGATATATTGCACTAATTAGCGGTTAAAATTTTGTGCAATATTAACAAAGAAAATGACGGGCAATTAACATTATGCCCGTCTTACAATACTTTGTCCGTTATTCCATCTGTTTGCCGAGAAACGCCGCGCCTACTTGAATAAGCTTAATCTGGGTCTCCTCCGGCGGGTCTTTTTCCTCGTCTTCAAGCAAAAGTACCGTGCCTGAAACGTCGCCTCCGTAAATTATTGGATATACTACTGAAGCTTTTCTGTCGTATCCCTCAATAGCATTGATGGCGTCGTCGTCTGAGTGGGCAATGTGGGGCGCTCTGTTATCCATAAGTTCTTCAAGATTTTTTGTAACGCGTCTTTCCATAATTTCACGCTTGCTTATTCCCGCGGCCGCAACAACGTGGTCGTTGTCTGTAATTACGATAGGTGAGCATCCGTTTTTGTGAAGGACCTCAGCGTATTGAGACGCAAACTGAGACAGTTCGCCGATGGGTGAGTATTTCTTAAAAATAACCTCGCCGTCTGCGTTTGTAAATATTTCAAGCGGATCACCTTCTTTAATTCGGAAGCTGCGGCGGATTTCTTTCGGTATAACGATACGACCGAGGTCGTCAATACGTCTTACAATTCCAGTTGCTTTCATTTCAATTTCTCCTTGTATGTTAATATATCCCTATTATTTTGCTCTCAAATCGCCCGGCAATTCCAAATTAAGGCTGCTTTTTTTTACCAAATAATGGCGAGACTAAATTCAACTGCGTCAAACGGTCTTCGTATAATAGTTTTTTCGTTTTTTATATATAAAATTTTCATTTTATTGACTATATTATTTTTATTTTGTAGTATATATATCGAATTACTGATTATAGAAAGGACATCAATGAACGGAGATTTAACGAAGGGACCTGTAATGCGCTCAATGCTGGGCTTCGCTCTTCCGATGATACTGGGAAATCTTCTTCAGCAATGTTACAACATTGCCGATACTCTTATTGTGGGCAGATTTCTCGGAGCTAATGCACTGGCGGCTGTAGGTTCGTCTTTTTCCCTTATGACGTTTTTGACGTCGATAATTTTGGGACTGTGCATGGGCAGTTCGGCGCTTTTTTCAATAAAATTCGGTCAAAATGATGAGGACGGGCTAAAAGAGAGCGCCTTTACCTCTTTCGTACTTATTGCTGTAATAACAGTCGTTTTGAATGTTGTTGTTTTTGCGTTAATTGACGAAATTATTGTTTTTCTTCAGGTTCCGAATGACGTAAGCGGACTGATGCGCCGCTATCTTATTATTATATTCTGCGGAATAATTGCTACATTTTTTTATAATTTTTTTGCGTCGCTTCTGCGTGCCGTTGGCAATTCGGTTGTACCGCTGGTGTTTCTGGCAGTTTCGGCGGTGCTGAATATAGTTCTCGATCTGCTTTTTGTAATTTCATTTAAGAGGGGCGTCGGCGGTGCCGCCGAGGCTACCG
>URGA01000039.1 GCA_900547275.1 uncultured Oscillospiraceae bacterium
CCGACAGTGGGCACTGTTATCTGACGTTTTGAGCCGTCAAAACAAACTGTAAATGAAGTTGAATTATCGCTTTCTGCAATATCGACTGCGGTATAATCAGCGCTTTTGTCATCAATCGCAAATTTTATAATATTAAAATCATCTCGATTAACTGTCGCCAGCATATCGTTGTCGCTGTTTATAAGAAGTGTGCTTCTCTTTTCCATTGAATCGAGAATTTCCAGCTTCGCATTTAGAATTCCCTGACGTGAACCGAGATTTTCAATATGGGACGTTCCTATATTGGTAATAAGTGCGATAGTCGGTTTTACGGCGGAGGTCAGGCGGTGAATTTCACCTTTGTGGTTCATTCCCATTTCAATAACAGCCGCTTCGGTTTCGCTGTCAATTCTGAAAAGCATCTGGGGAACGCCGATTTCGTTATTTAGGTTACCCTGAGTTTTAAGCGTTTTATACTTTGCACCCAAAACAAGGGCAATAAATTCTTTCGTTGTCGTTTTTCCTACCGAACCGGTAAGTCCGACAACGGGAATTGAAAATCTGCTTCGATACCAGCCTGAAAGTTCCAGCATCGCCTTGCTTGTGTTTTCGACTATAATACAAGGAATATCAACGTTTACAGGATGCTCAACCATAAGCGCCGCCGCTCCAAGTTCAGCCGCCTGGGCGGCAAAATCGTGGGCGTCAAATCTTTCGCCTTTAAGGCAGATAAAAAGACAACCGGGCGTTATTTTTCTTGTGTCTGTGCAGATCTCATTTATTACGGCGTCGCCAGTTGCGGTTTTCCCAAGGGCGGTTGCCGCCTCTTTTAGAGTAAACTTATCCATCATTTATTTTCGCCGAGAATCTCAGCCACGGCTTCTCTTTCATCAAAATGTATTGTTCCGGTAGGCAGGATCTGATATGTTTCATGGCCCTTGCCTGCAAGTAAAACAATGTCGTTTGGCTTTGCGTGTTCCAAAGCCCATTTGATAGCTTCTTTTCTGTTTTCAACAACTACATAAGGAGTAGAAACACCCTCCATGCCCTTAAGTATATCGGCAATAATGTCTGACGGGTTTTCGCTTCTGGGATTATCTGACGTTACAACGCAGAAATCCGAAAGTTCAGCGGCTATCTTTCCCATCTTCGGGCGCTTTGTTTTGTCGCGGTCACCGCCGCATCCAAACAGCGTTACTATTCTTCCCTTGGCTATCTCACGAAGCGAAGAAATAATATTTTCAAGTCCGTCCGGTGAATGAGCGTAGTCAATGATAACGGTATAATCCGTATCAGTGGGAACAACTTCTATTCTTCCCTTTACACCGGTGCACTTGCTTATTGCTTCAAGCACTGCCGTAAATTCAACTCCCGCAGTAATAGCGCAGCAGGCAGCGCAAAGTGAGTTATAAACCGAAAATCTTCCTGGGATGGGGCAATGACAGCGTCCGATATTTTCAAGGCCAACAAGTTCATATTCAACGCCGCTGGCTTTAAAATTGACGTTCTTTGCAACATAGTCAGCGTCGTTTGTATTTATTGCATATGTTATAACCTTGCAGGGCAGACCGCTTACGATCTTCAGACCGTTTTCATCGTCCGCATTTGTTACAGCGATATCGCAGTTTTCAAAGAGTTTTCTCTTTGCGTTGAAATAATTTTCCCATGTTTTATGGTAATCCAGATGATCCTGGGTAAGATTAGTAAACGCTCCGATTGCAAAATGCAGTCCGTTTACTCTGCCCTGGGCAAGCGCCTGGGATGAAACCTCCATTACGCAGTATTCACAGCCTGCGTCAACCATCATTCTGAAAAGTTTTTGCAGTTCGTGGGGATCGGGAGTTGTGAATTTAGCAGGATAAATTTCATCGCCCACCATATTCTGAACCGTTCCCACCAAGCCGACTTTTTTGCCTGCGTTTTCAAGCACCTGCTTAATAAGAAATGATGTTGTTGTTTTTCCGTTGGTGCCTGTAAGGCCGATAAGCTTAAGTTTATCGGCGGGATTTCCGTAATAATTTGCGCAAAGAATTGAATACGCATTTCTTGTATTTGATGTTATTATCTGATTTTTAAGACCGAGATCATGGTCGCAGACAACTGCCGCGGCTCCCTTTTCAAGCATTTCAGCCGCTACTGAATGACCGTCAAAAGACGCTCCTTTTATGCAGATGAAAAGGAACCCTTCTTTCACCAGTCTGGAATCCTGAGTAACGTCTGTTACTTCTCTGTCTTCATATTCGCCTGTATAATCCAGTCCTTTTAATAATTCTGAAAGTTTCATATCTGTTCCTTCCCTGCTGTGTATCAATCCAAAACGGATTCTGTGTTTTTGAATGCGACTGTAATTACTTTGCCCTGCTCAATTTTTGAACCGGCTTCTTCACTCTGGCGGTAAGCAACCACCGTACCCGATGTCAAGTCGTTGCCTGTAACCTCAATATTAAGATTACTGCTTGACGCCAGCGACTTGGCTTCGCTTACTGTAAGGCCAGTAAAGTCGGGCACTTTAACAGTTTTCTTATCCTGGTTATCAGTATACAGCATAATGGTTCCGCCTGACGGGATAACCTCGTTTGAAGACGGGCACTGGCTCACAACCTTATCGCCGCTTCCGATAACTTTATATTTGAAATTCTGCTGTTTAAGTTCTGTTTTCGCCTTGTCAACGTCCATTCCTGTTACAGAAGGAGTTGCTTTTGAAAGAGCGGCAAGTTCTTCGTCAGTATATACCGGCTCAACGTTGAGCTCGCTCATTGCCTGCTCAACAACTTCTGCCGCGATAGGTGCGCAAAGTGCGCCGCCGCCAAGGTCTTCCGAAGGTTCGTCAACAATTATAAGCATTGCGATCTGGGGATCGTCTGAAGGAGCGATTGCTGCAAAAGACACGATATACTTATCTTTCTCGCCCTCTTTTGATTCGCCGAGCTTTGTTGACGTACCTGTCTTACCGCCTACACGGTAACCGGCAACGTAGCCGTTTTTACCTGTACCTTCATCAACAACCGACTTCATCATTTTGCAAACGGTTTCTGAAGTTTCCTTGCTGATTACCTGGCGTATTGCTGTTCTTTCGTTCTTTTGAACTGTCTTGCCGTCAGCGTCAACAATTTCCGAAACGATATACGGCTGAAGAAGTGTTCCGCCGTTTGCTATTGCGCAAAGTCCCGTGCACACCTGAATAGGCGTAAGGCTGTTTGTCTGGCCGAAAGAAGCGGATGAAAGTTCTACTATTCCATACTGGTCTTCTTTGTAATACTGGGGGCTCGCCTCGCCAGGCAAGTCAATATTTGTAATATCGGTAAAACCGAAAGCTTCAAAATATTTGAAGTAATTATGCACGCCGAGTTTCTGACCGATTGTAATGAAAAACGGGTTACAGGAATTTTCCAGTCCCTGGGTCAAAGTCTGAGTGCCGTGGCCGGGATGATAATGGCAGTGCATCGTGTAATCTTCTACCTGGATAGAACCGGTACAGTTATAAGTTGTATCTAGGGAAACAACTTTTTCTTCAAGAGCAGCACTGGCTATAAACGTTTTGAAAACAGAACCGGGCACGTATGTATCTGAAACAGTGAAGTTTCTCCACTGATTTTGTATTGCGGCGCTTTCAGCCGCGCTTTTTTCCTCATCAGTTTTCAGTTTGTTTATTGCCTTTATGTTCTTATCATAAGTAAGTTCATAAGGATTATTACAATCATAATCAGGCAGAGAGCTCATTGCGAGAACAGCGCCTGTGTTGCAGTCCATAACCACACCGTAAGCGCCCTTGCACTGGTACTCTTCCATTGTGTTGCGAAGTCCTTTTTCAAGGTAATACTGAATAGTCTGGTTAAGAGTAAGTATCAAAGAGTCTCCGTCTTTTGCTTCAACAGATGTTGAATAGTCATTTGAGATTTCGTTTGAAACAGCGTCCTTTGCCGTAATAAGTCTGCCGGGAGTTCCGGTCAGCTGTTCATCGTAATACTGCTCAAGTCCACTGAGCCCCTGATCGTCTGCTCCGGTAAAGCCGATAACGCTTGACGCCAGTGAATTGTACGGATAGTAACGCTTCGTTGTCTGTTCCATTCCGATGCACTGGGCAAGATTGTTTTCTGAAATGAATTCTGATATTTTTTCCTTTACGTCGTTTTCAACCTGTTCTTCAACAACGGTATAATGATTTTCCTGCTTTGATTTTTCAAGGAGTTCTTCCTGCTGGTCTTCGTCATATGACAGCAGTTCAGAAAGTTTTGTAACGATTTCATTTCTTGTATCATCATTCGGAATATTCATAGGGTCCAGATATATAGTCCAAACTGTTGCCGATTTTGCAAGAATATTTCCGTCACAATCGTAAATCGTTCCTCTCTTAGCAGAGATTTCCGTATCAGACAACTGCTGGCTCTGGGCCTTTGCGGCGTATTCATCGCCCTTAAAAATCTGAATATAAAAAATTCTCGCGGCGTCTACAGAAAGGAGAAAAACGATCGCCACGCAAAGAACAAAAATGCGATTTACCATATTTTTTTTGCTTGATGATGACATATTTCGCTCTCCCTTTCATGATTTTTTGTCAAAAAAACGGAAAAATAAAGGCGCCGATTAAAAGACTTTTGAGAGTTGAAGCAACTGCCGCCAACTCTCAATCATACGCACTTATTTTAAATGTTATTCCGGAATAATCTGGGCATAAGCGGCCGGGGCCGGATTTTCCTCCAGCGCCTTTGCTCTTTCTTCTTTATACTGCGCCACGTCAACGTAGCGTATCTGTCCTGCCTGCACCTTGGTCATGCCAAGCTTTTCAACAGCGTACTGGTCAATCATGCTTACTGATACCAGCGCGTCAAGTTCGCTGTTAAGTCTGGTATTTTCACTGGCCGCAACGTCAATCTGATTTTCTATCGACGCGATTTCGTGATTAAGTTCGTTCTTCTGAACGTAAGAACAAAGCACAGCGCCCAACATACCGATTGACACAAGCGCTATACCGAATATTTTTAAAACCTGAAGACGCGCGGTTTTTGCATCCCTGCGCAATTCCTCAAGACTTTTCTTTCTTGGGTTTTCGTGAACCTTGAGTTCACGCCTTCTCTGTCTCTCTGGAGCATACGAAGGAGCGGCAGAAGTTCTGTGCACGTCAAACGCCTTCAGCGCATAGGCAGCGTCGGTCGAATATGAATAACGTCTGAAATCACTGCTGTTTGTCACAAAACTCACCATCTTTCTTAAACATCTTGTTTTTTATACTTAAATAATCATTTATATTAATCAGAATTTTTCGAACACCCTAAGGCGTGATGAACGCGCTCTGGGATTTTCTGAAAGTTCGGCGTCTGACGGGGTTACCGGCTTAAACGCTTTGCCCTTTGGTTTATTGCCGCAGACACACACAGGAAATTCCTTTGGGCATGTGCATCCTTTTGTCCACTGAGCAAATTTTTCCTTAACTATTCTGTCTTCCAGGGAGTGGAAGGTAATTATCACTATCCTTCCGCCCGGATTAAGACAGTCAAACGCATCGTCCAGCGCTTTTTTAAGTCTTTCCAGTTCGCCGTTTACTTCAATTCTTATTGCCTGAAAAGTGCGCCGCGCCGGATGTCCGTCGCGCATCGCCTTTTGGGGCATACTGGATTTAATTATGTCCACCAGCTCAAATGTTGTTTCTATAGGCTTTTGCTCTCTAGCCTTGACAATATTTGAAGCAATGCTGCGGCTGGATTTTTCCTCGCCGTAGCGGTAAATAACATTTGCAAGTTCCTGCTGGGAATAATTGTTTACTACGTCGTATGCGCTCATTCCGCTTTTGCTCATTCGCATATCAAGCGGTGCGTCCTTGTGAAAGGAAAATCCCCTTTCAGCGTTATCAAGCTGAAACGAACTAACTCCCAGATCAAGCAGCAGCGCATCTATCCCGCCGCAGTCAAGAGAACTAATAATGTTTTTTATATTAGAGAAATTGTCGTGAACTACCGTAACTTCAGGAAACGATGAAAGCCGTTCGTTTAGAACCGAAATTGCATCAGGGTCCTGGTCAACCGCTATAAGTTTGCATCCGCTTTCGGCGATTGCCTTTGAGTGGCCTCCGCCTCCGGCAGTACCGTCCATAACGACCTTATCTTTATCGGCATTAACGGCTTTTACAGTCTCGTCAAAGAGGACGCTTTTGTGAACAAATTCCATATCACTCACCGTCTGCCTTGACTTTATCCATCAGGTCAAATACGCCCTCGTCTGTGTTAAGGCTGTTTTGCATCTTTTCAAACTCATCGTTGCTCCATATTTCAATGGTACTGCGCTGACCCTGAAGGATAACAGTTGTATCATTCTGAAGAAGCGCCTTATCCTTAAGACGGCCGTTCAGAGTAAATCTGCCCTGGGCGTCAAGAAAGCCTTCTTCCGCCTGAGAGAAAACTGACTTTGTTACAGCGTATTTCTGGTTCTCCGTTCCTCTGTCCATCTCATCAACAAGCTGAATAAAGACTTCCGGAGGATAAAGAGTAAGGCACTTGCATCCTCTTACGGTAACGGCAACCATATAAAACTCCGTACCGAGGCGCTCACGCCATCTTGCCGGAATGGAAAGACGACCTTTGCTGTCAAGCTTGCAGTCATAATGAGTACCTACAAAAAACGGCAACATATGTTCGTTCTCCTTTCATCGGCAATTTGCGGGATTATTTAGGGATTTCAGTGAAATTCATGGGATTTCAATGAATTTTCACCCGCTTGACTATATTATAATGACAATAAAAAGATATGTCAAGCATTTATTTATTTGTAACCTTTTTGTAATAATCGCCTAATTTTCCTCAATTTGTGCATTAAAACACAGGTGTCAACAATATGATGTATGTTTTGGTTGCGCAATGCGGCGTAAAATGTTATACTAGAAAAAAATCGAAACGGCGGGAATTATTATGGAAGAATATAAAACCACCTGGCGAGAAAAAATTGGCTACGGAATAGGCGCGGTAGGTCTTGATCTGAGCTACGGAATGTTCTACTCCTACCTCTCCTACTATCTGTCTAGCGTACTGGGCTTAAAAGAAGGTTTCTTGCTTCTACTCACTCCTCTGGCGCGAATTTGGGACGGTATCAACGACCCGATGATGGGAACAATCGTTGACAACACGAAAACAAAAATGGGTAAATTCCGCCCATGGATAGTTATCGGATCGCTGTCAAACGCAGTCGTGCTTACGCTTCTTTTCACCAGTTTCGGAATGAGCGGCACCAAACTCTACGTTTACATAGGTTTTATGTACGTTCTTTGGGGAATGACAAACACCATGGCGGATATCCCCTACTGGTCAATGGTTCCGTCATTTACATCAGACCCGAAGGACCGCAATCTCGTTGCAACAGTTGCAAGAACTTTCAGCGGTATCGGCCAAGGACTTATAACAATTCTTACGCCTATGGTTCTTCCCCTGCTTTCGTCAGGAATGAAAACAAACGAGGGATACAGCGCATCAGGCTTTTCGCGCTGGGCGCTTATCTGCGCCATTGCGCTTGTTGCATTTTCCAGCATCTGCGTTCTTTCTACAAAGGAACGCCACGTTGTATACAGCAATGAAAAATTCAGTTTCAAGCAGATGTTCAGGGTTGTTGCCCACAACGATCAGCTTGTTGTATTTATGATTTTTGCCATGCTGTCAAACGCAGGCTGGTATCTCACCAGCGGTACAGCAGTCTACTATTTCAAGGACGTTCTTGAACAGCCCACCGCACAGTCCCTTTTCTCAACCATCGGCGCTGTCGGCTCCGCTGTAGGTCTGCTTGTTATCCCGATTCTTTCTCAGAAGTTTACAAAACGTACGATATACATTATTTCCCTGGCAATGACAATCTTCGGATATGTGTTAATGTATATTTTCGGTCCTGTAATGAAGAACACCATTGCCCTGGACATAAGTTACATTATTTCTTCCGTGGGCATCAGTTCAATGTTTGTTGCTCAGACAATATTCCTTGCAGATATTGTTGACTACGGCGAATACAAAACAGGAAAGCGTAACGAAAGCATTACCTTCTCGATGAAAGGCTTCCTTCAGAAAATGGCATATACCATTCAGACGATTATCCTTTTCAGCGGTTTGAAAATGGTTGACTACAACAGTCAGATAACCACCGGAAGCATTAACGAAACAACAAAATCCGCAATCGGTATTATCGCATTCGGTATTCCACCAATCCTTGTTTTGCTTGCGCTGATAGTTTTCGTAAGCAAGTTCAAAGTTTACGGCGAACTCGCCGACAAGGTTCACGATTTCGTTGTTGAACGCAGAGCAAAAGAAGACAAAGAAACAGCATAAAACACAAAAAGAGCACGGCGGCGCCGTGCTCTTTTAATATTCAATTTCTGTTTTTTACTTTGAGCGCAATCTTACCCTTCAGGCAATTTTGAGCAATAAAAAAGCAGGCACAAAAGTGCCTGCTTAATTTTTTAATCAGCCGTTGTTGTGGCTTGAGCCTTTATGCTGGCTGTTCATAATTCCCTGGCGGATACGTCTTACGTCGCTGAGCGCTTTGTAAAGAGAATCGTCAATTGAAAGAAGAGTATCGTCAGCATAGTTGTTAACTGCTGTAAGCATTTCGCGGCTCTTGTTCTGGGCTGTTGTAACCATCTCGTTAGCCTGAGTTGTTGCCTTGCCGAGAATGTCTGACGCCTGGCCCTGAGCCTGCTTGATATAAGCCTCGCCCTCTTCGTGAGCCTTAGCGATAATCTCTGTAGCCTCTTTCTGGGCGTTCTGGGTGATCTGGTCACGGGCAACAAGTTCTCTTGCCTGAGCCTGAGCTTCGGAAATGATGTTTGCGGCTTCTTTCTTAGCTTCTTCAAGAATGCTGTTTCTTGAATCAACGATTGCCTTAGCCTGCTTTGTCTCCTGAGGAGTATTCAAACGAATGTCTTCAATAATAGTCTTAATTTTTTCAACGTCAACCAATGACTTTTTGGTCATCGGCATGGAAGTAGCGTCGTCAAGAACGTCTTCCAGATCTTCAAGCAAAATATCTGTGTTGGTCATAATGTGTGCTCTCCTTTACATCTTTTGTATATGTCTTCTACAATAATTTTAGGAACGAATTCGGATATGTCACCGCCCAGGCGGCACACCTCTTTCACCATGCTTGAGGACAAAAACATATTTTCGCCCTTGGCGGTGAGAAAAACAGTCTCCAGTTCTGGATAGAGACTTTTATTTGTCAGCGCCTGCTGAAATTCATAATCAAAATCAGACATGGCTCTGAGCCCTTTTACAATTGCGGCGGCGCCGCTTTTTCTTGCGTAATCAACAAGCAGTCCGTCGTAATCATCCACTTCGATATTGTCATTCTTAATACAGCGGCGTATAAGTTCTACACGCTCGTCCACTGTAAAAAGTGAATGTTCTTTGGCGCCGTTGTTCATTACAACTACCACAACTCTGTCAAACAGAGCGGCGGCACGCTGAATAATATCAAGATGGCCCAATGTTATCGGGTCAAAACTGCCGGGGCAAATTGCCGTTTTCATCAAACCGCATCCTTTCCGCGCAAATACAGAGTTATCTTTGATTTGCCGTGATTGCGAACACGGTCGATAACGAAATCGCCGACTGTTTCTGGCAGTTCCTCCTGCCTTGCAGTTTCACAGATAATCAGTCCGTCTGGGCTGATATTCTGGGCTATTGTGGGAAGCGCAGCCTGAATTAGTCCTTTACCGTAAGGCGGATCAAGCAAAACAATATCGTAACCGGTATTGCGCCTGAGAAACGAAAGAGCGTCAGAAAGTACAATGCTTGAACGGTCGGAAAAACCGCAGTGATTGACATTAGCCTCAACCACTTTCATAGCATTGCGATTATTCTCAACGAATGTACAACTCACTGCGCCTCTGGATAATGCTTCTATTCCCAGCTGGCCTGAGCCTGCAAACAAATCAAGAACTCTTTTGCCCTCAATGTCGAACTGAATCATTGAAAAAAGCGCTTCTTTAACAGATTCGGTTGTCGGTCTGGTAACGTCGTCGCCGGGCAGCGTCTGGAGCCGCCTGCCTCGAGCCAAACCGGTAATTACACGCATCATTTTTTTACACCTTAATACATCGGCAAAAGCAAAAAACTGCGAACGGGCGCACTTTCAGCAAATGCAGATTACACTTGATTGCTTTCCATTATACAAATATAAAATGAAGTAGTCAAGCCGAATAACAGTATTTTTACATTTTGTAATAATTGGAAACAAAAATTTTGTTTATTATGTCTCTGAACCGTGATAGTAGGAATAAACGGCTTCAGCGTCCCGCTTGGAAATACCGGGTACTTTCATCAATTCTTCCATGTCGGCAGTGCTTACGGCGGACACTGTTTTCATCGCTTTAAGCAGTGCTTTCGCCTTAGCCTGGCCTATTCCGTCTATCTTCATCAGACCTGATGAGAAAGACGATTTTTTATGCTTTTGATGGTGATAGCTCACCGCGAAACGATGAACCTCTTCCTGAATTGATGAAACAAAGGTAAACGACTGGCGGTGAGAATTTATCTCAATCTCTCCGCCTCCGGTGGATATTGCGCGGGTGCGGTGCTTTGAGTCCTTTACCATTCCGAAAACGGGAACGTCAATATTCATTGAACGGAGCACAGGAAGCACAGCGCGCACCTGGGCGTCGCCGCCGTCCAGCAATATTAAATCGGGCATTATTTTAAAAGTGCCCTCTGTATCTTCACGGTAATGTTTAAAACGCCTTTCGAGGACTTCGGCCATTGAACCCACATCGTTTTGACCGTCAAATCCCTTAATGGAAAACTTTTTGTAGGCTTTTTTCATGGGTCGGCCGTTATGGAAAACCACCATTCCCGCAACATTGTCTGCGCCAAATGTGTGGGAAATATCGTAAGATTCTATATATTCAGGAACTTTCTGAAGGCCAAGCAGCGAAGCCAGTTCCTCCAGTGCGGCAAACTCTCGGCCGAGACGGCCTGCGTTTTGAGCGAGGTGTTCATTAGCGTTTTTGACGCACATTTGGACTATTGCCATGTGCTCCCCTTTTTGGGGATGAAGAATAGAAACCTTTTTGCCGCGGCGAGAAGTCAGCCATTTTTCAAGGAGTTCCTCTTCGTCTGCGGGACCGTCCAGTACAACACGGGAGGAGACCCGCTGCCTGATTGAATAATATCTTTCAATTAGCTCGCTTCTTGCTGCCGCTATATCCTCAGGAGTATCAATAAGCCAATACTCGCTGTCAGTCAGCCTGCCGTTTTCAAATCGCAGAACTTCAAAGCATGATTTTTTGCCTGCCGTAACAAGGGCAAAAACGTCTTCCTCAGGAACATTTATAGAAACGACTTTCTGGCGTTCGTCAAGATTACGTATCGCTTTTATACGGTCTCTGAGCTTAGCCGCTTCCTCGAATTCCATTGCGTCACTGCATTCCTGCATTCTCTGAGTAAGTTCTTTAACCGTCTTGGCGCTTCCTCCTTTGAGGAATGAAACGGCGTCAGCAATACTGGCGGCATAATCTGATTTCGATATTCTTCCGGCACACGGGGCAGAACAAATACCCATAAAGCCGTTGAGACACGGCCTCGACTTGCCGTAATCTCTGGGGAACTGCTTATTGCATCTGGGGAGTTTATATATGCGCAATGTCTCCTCAACAGCCTGTTTTACAGAATAGCCTGCTGTATACGGACCGAGATACTCAGCGCCGTCGTCGGAAATTTGTTTGCATTCCCGTATCTGAGAAAACGGAGGATTCGTGATTTTTATATAGTTATAGCCTTTATCATCCTTAAGAAGGATATTGTACTTCGGCATATGCTGTTTAATCAGCGAACACTCCAGCACCAGCGCCTCAAACTCGCTGTCGCAAAGAATATAGTCAAAATCATTTACGTTCTCAACCATCCTGATAACTTTTAAAGTATGGTTGGTATGGGAACCGAAATACGACGACACACGGTTTTTAAGCGCCTTCGCCTTGCCGATATAAATAATCTGCCCGTCCTTGTTTTTCATAAGATAAACGCCGGGCTGAAGCGGCAGAGCCATCGCTTTTCTGCGCAGTTCTTTCTCTGTCATAACAACTCCAAATGAAAAAAATATGCGGAGATTTTACTCTCCGCATAAAGCATTTTATGTTTGCAATTATTATTCGGTAAAGCCGGATTTAACCAGGGCTACAAGGCCTTCCACTGCATCTTCCTCATCAGAGCCGTCGGCAATAATGCGGATATCTGTGCCGCCCATAATGCCAAGTGAAAGTACACCAAGAAGGCTTTTTGCGTTTACTCTTCTCTCTTCCTTTTCAACCCAGATAGAAGATTTGTATTCATTAGCCTTCTGAATAAAAAATGTTGCCGGACGAGCATGCAAGCCCACCTGATTTTCTACCTTAACATCTTTAACGAACATAGTAATTACCTCGCTTTAATTCGTATGAACAATTTATCTTTTCTGGGGGAGCAAAACCCATAACGCTCCCGTACTTTATATATTATACCATTTCAATTCGTTTGGTCAACGGGTGGTGGCAAAGTTCGTTTGTATTGTTAATCGCACACAAAATATTCCGGCTCGATTTGTGCAAAATACACAGAAATTTATTCATTTTTAATCTCTTCCAGAATTTTCCTGTCGTTCTTTGTAAGTTCGGCATTTTGAAACATATCCGGGCGTCTTTCCAAAGTGCGTTTCAGGGATTGTCTGCGCCTCCATTTTTCAATATTAGCGTGGTGGCCTGACAGCAAAACAGACGGTACTTCCCTGTCGCGCCAAACCGGCGGTCTTGTGTACTGCGGATACTCCAGAAGAGAATTATAATGGCTTTCATCTGTAAAGCACGCCTCGTCAGACAGCACACCTGGAAGCATTCGGCAAACGCTGTCCGCAACAATAAGCGCAGGCAATTCTCCGCCTGTAAGAACATAGTCGCCGACGCTGATTTCCTCAGGCTGAAGTTCATCTATCACTCTTTGGTCGACACCTTCGTAATGACCGCAAAGCAATGCAATATTGTCATACTCCGCAAGTTCCCTTACTCTTTGCTGGGTAAGCGTTTTACCCTGGGGGGTTAAGAAAATCAAATGCGGTTTCGCTCCCGTTTCTTCGCATATTGCCTGATAGCAGTCATATATCGGCTGAGCCTGCATTATCATTCCCATTCCGCCGCCGTAAGGCGTGTCGTCAACATTTCGGTGCTTATTCTCAGTATATTCACGAATATCCGTACAGTGAATTTCAACTTTCCCCGCTTTTCGCGCTCTGCCTATAATGCTTTCGCTCATAACGGCTTCGCACATGTCGGGAAACAGCGTTAATATGTCAATCCTCATCGAAAAGTCCTTTCATCGGTTTAATCTTTATAACTTCAAATTCCGTGTTTACTTCTTTAACAACATCGTCAATAGCGGGGATAAGCGTATGCTTGCCCTGACTTTCAATATCGTATATGTCGCAGGAGCCGTAATTGAGCACGTCCGTAACTTTTCCGTACTCCTCCTCTGTGTCAACATCTACGACGTAACAGCCGATAATATCCTGAATATAATTTCTGCCTTCGGGAAGACTGGCGTCGTCCCTGTTGCCGTAAAGAGTTTTGCCTTTTATATTTTGCGCTTCTTCGGGAGAATTGATTTCTTTGAATTTTATAATCGCGCCCTGTTTCTGGGGTCTTACCTTTTCGATATTAAGAGGATTTTTTCCCTCGCTGTCAAGGTAAAGAGTTTTAAACTGCTTAAGATAGTCAAACCCGTCGCACCAAAGGGTCATTTTCAGCTCGCCTTTAATTCCGTGGGTATTATTTAAAAAGCCCACCTCAAGATACTGTTTCATTACATCACCTGCTTTTTGTGTATTCTAACATATAATGAAGAAAACGGCAACAAAAAGTAAAAAAGCCTCCGCCAATCGGCGGAAGCTTATTCAATCAGTCAATTTCAACGGAAATCTTCTGCTCGTTACGAGTTGCTGCGGCACGCATTACAACACGTATAGCCTTGGCAATTCTGCCCTGTTTTCCAATAACTCTGCCCATATCGCTCTCTGCTACATGGAGATGGTAAACAATTACGCCTTCTGCGTCCGGCTCATCCACATCAACCGTAACAAGGTCCGGTTGATCAACAAGACCTTTTGTGATGGATATTAACAATTCTTTCAAGAAAACACCTCCATAATAATTCTTGATAAAAATCAAGAACTAATTATAAGATACCTTCTTTTTTCAGGATAGCCTTAACGGTATCAGTGGGCTGAGCGCCGTTTGCGATCCACTTCTTTGCCTTTTCACCGTCAATATTGATCTCAGCGGGATCTACCATTGTGTTGTAAGTACCGATTTCTTCAATGAAACGGCCGTTGCGGGGATATCTTGAATCTGCAACAACTACACGATAGAAAGGAGCTTTCTTTGCGCCCATACGGCGAAGTCTGATTTTTACTGCCATTTTTGTTACCTCCGAAATTAAATAAATAATAATTTGATAATTTATAAAAACCAAAATAAATTTGGTAATATACTTAAAATCCGAACGGGTTTTTACCGTTCATGCCCATCATCTTCTGGGCCATTTCAGGATTTTGGTTCATCATCCTGCGCATTTTTTTACTCATCTTGGGGCCGCCTTTTCCGCCGCCGAACTGCTTAACCATTTTCTGCATCTGTTTAAACTGCGCCAGCAGACGATTGACGTCCTCAACCTGCATTCCGCAGCCCGCTGCAATTCTGCGCTTGCGGGAGGGATTTATTATATCGGGATGAGAGCGTTCCTCTTTTGTCATTGAGTAAATTATCGCGCGGAAACGGCCGAAAGCGTTTTCGTCGATATCCTCATCCTTAATTTTTGAGCCGATACCGGGTATCATCTTGATGGTATCCTTCAGACTGCCCATGCGCTCAATCTGGTCGAACTGGTCAAGAAGATCGTTGAGGTCAAACTTGTTTTTAGCCAGTTTCTTCTCCAGCTCAGCCGCCTTTTTCTCATCAAGGGACATTTCAGCGCGCTCAATCAAAGAGAGAACGTCGCCCATGCCGAGAATACGGGAAGCCATTCGGCTGGGGTGGAAAGTCTCAAGATTGTCGAGCTTTTCACCGGTGCCTATAAACTTAATCGGCTTGCCTGTTACGGCGCGTACTGAAAGCGCGGCACCGCCTCGTGTATCACCGTCAAGTTTAGTAAGGATAACGCCGTCAACACCGAGAGATTCATTAAAGCTTTTCGCAACGTTAACTGCGTCCTGACCTGTCATAGCGTCGATTACCAGCAAAATCTCATGGGGATGAACCGTTGAGCGGATGTCGGTAAGTTCCGCCATAAGCGCTTCGTCTACATGAAGACGACCGGCGGTATCAAGCAAAACATAGTCATTACCGTGGTCCTTAGCATACTTAACGGCTTCCTGGGCAATTATTACCGGATTTTCCGTTCCCATTTCAAAAACAGGAACATCAACCTGGCTTCCTACAACCTGGAGCTGTTTAATAGCCGCCGGACGGTAAACGTCGCAGGCAACCAGCAAAGGACGGTGGCCTTCTTTTTTTAATTTTAACGCCAGTTTGGCGGAATGGGTTGTTTTACCACTACCCTGCAGACCGCACATCATCACAACCGTTGGCGGGTGATTGGCGATTGCAAGACGTGATTCAGTGCCGCCCATCAACTCAGTCAGTTCTTCGTTGACGATTTTTATTACCATCTGACCTGGGGTCAGTGATTCCATAACGTCAGCGCCAATGGCACGCTCGGTAACCTTTGAAGTAAATTCCTTGGCTACCTTATAGTTTACGTCGGCCTCAAGAAGCGCAAGACGAACTTCTCGCATTGCCTCTTTTACGTCTGAGTCGGTAAGCTTACCCTTGGCACGCAGTTTCTTAAAAGAATTTTCCAGTCTTTCGCTGAGTCCTTCAAATGCCAAGCTGTCCACTTCCAATCTTATTTATTTCATCATTCACAAAGAAATGCCGCAAGGGTCTTTATACGTGCAACGTTGTCGTTGATCTCTCTTGATAAGCTGTGCGTCAGATTATATTCATTAATATTATCAGCGCACTGCTCTATCTCAGCCAAGCCTTTTTTCAGTTCTTCAAACTTAGCTGCAAGGCCGAGACGGTTTTCCATCTCAAACAACTGGTTCTCCGCTCTTTTGATAGCGTCCCGCACGCCCTGACGGGTTATGCCCTCGTTTTCGGCGATTTCAGAAAGGGAAAGGTCTTCGTCGTAATAATATACTAAAAAGTCGTGCTGCTTTCTGGTAAGCATTTCCCCGTAAAAATCGAGCAAAAAAGATACTTCCAGATTTTTAGCCACCTAAAACCTCTCCTCTCGATAAAATAGCTGTAAAGTGATTTCTCTTTACAGCAATGGGTATTATACTAGACCGAGGCTGACTTGTCAATATTAACGGGGATAATTTTTTATTACAAAATTTCGTCAAAATCACTTGACACAATTTGTAGTGCACCGTTTTGAAGCGAAACACGATTATTTGTGCAGCAAAATACATAAAAGTAAAATTTTGTGCAAATAACCTGATTTTATGTTTAATTATACATATGATAAATATCTATTGACAAATTTTTTATACATTATTATAATTATCCAGTTCGCATATTAACGAACGGAGGTAAAAAAGCGAATGGACGTATTATCTAGTTTTGCAGCGCTGTTTTCCAATTTCGGCGAAATCAAATGGCAGATGGTTGTCATGTGGATCGTCGGCGGCGTGCTGGTGTTCCTTGCCATAAAAAAGGAAATGGAACCCACCCTGCTGTTGCCCATGGGCTTCGGCACAATTCTTGTAAACCTTCCGCTTTCAGGCGCCATTACACAGGCAGGCTCCACTGAGGAAGGACCACTCACCGTTCTTTTTAATGCCGGTATTTCAAACGAATTATTCCCGCTTCTGCTGTTTATCGGTATCGGTGCAATGATTGACTTCGGTCCCCTGTTAAAGAATCCATGGCTGATGCTTTTCGGCGCAGCTGCCCAGTTTGGTATTTTCCTTACATTCTTTATTGCAGGTTTCCTGTTCGACATCAATGACGCGGCTTCAATCGCTATCATCGGTGCGGCAGACGGCCCAACATCAATCTTCGTAGCAAACGAGCTCAATTCAAAGTATCTCGGTGCAATAATGGTTGCGGCATATTCATATATGGCCCTTGTACCTATTATTCAGCCGCCGGTTATCAAAGCCGTAACTACAAAGAAAGAACGCCGCATAAAGATGAAATATCATGCAGGCGAAGTTTCACAGACTACAAAGATTATTTTCCCCATCGTTGTTACCGCTGTTGCAGGCCTTGTAGCTCCCAAGTCAGTTGCTCTTGTAGGCTTCCTTATGTTCGGTAACCTTATCCGCGAGTGCGGCGTGCTCAATCAGCTTTCTGAAACAGCACAGAACGCTTTGGCAAACACAATCACAATCCTTCTCGGACTTACTGTTGCTTCCAGAATGTACTGGGCAGATTTCGTAAACTGGGAAACACTTATGATTCTCGGTCTCGGCCTTGTTGCTTTCGTATTCGACACAGTAGGCGGCGTTGTATTTGCAAAATTCATCAACATCTTCCTGCCTAAGGGCAAAAAGATCAACCCGATGATCGGTGCGGCAGGTATTTCTGCATTCCCGATGAGCGGACGAGTAGTAAACCAGATGGGTCTTAAAGAAGATCCCCAGAATTTCCTGCTCATGTACTCGATCAGCGTCAATGTCTCTGGCCAGATCGCATCGGTCATCGCCGGCGGCCTGATTCTGACCCTGATGAACGGTTATGTATAAGGAGGCTTGCGCCATGTCAACTGCTCTGCTGCCCGTCACCCTCTCGATGCTCTGCGCCGGTATGGCGGGGATCTTCCTCGTCCTCGGCGCGCTGGTGCTGGGGGTGTATGCACTGAATAAGTTTTTCAGCGGAAAATAAAAAAGCTTCTCCGAATGGAGAAGCTCAACTTACAGGGGCGGGCATTGCTCGCCCCTGCTTTTTTATATTTTACAGGTTTACTCCTTCGCCACAAACACCACGCCGACCACGCCGGGACCGACATGGGTGCCGATGGTGGGGCCAAGCTGGGC
>URGA01000040.1 GCA_900547275.1 uncultured Oscillospiraceae bacterium
AAAGTTCCGTAACCTGACCTGTTGCAAGCCCGATCTGGTTGCCGTAGCTTGAGTAACCCTGAGCCGCTCCCGTGGTGATCTTGCGCTGAGGCAGTTTTGCGTCCAGCGTTTCTTCAAATGGAGTGGTGGGGTCGCCTGAGCCGGTAACTCTCATTGCCTGGTAAACGTAAGCGCGTCCGCTCAGCGGGTCGCGGATAGCGCCGCCGAGGCAGGTTGCCGCGCCGCCGAAAGGTTCGATTTCTGTGGGGTGGTTGTGGGTCTCGTTTTTGAACTGAACGAGCCACTGCTCTGTTTTGCCGTCAATAACAACCGGCACTTCGATTGAGCAGGCGTTTATCTCTTCAGACTCGTCAAGGTCGTTTACCTTGCCGTGCTTTTTAAGATATTTTGTGCCGATGCAGGCCATGTCCATAAGACAGATGTCTTTTTCTCTGTCGCCGTAAACGTCGCGGCGGATGTCAAGGTACTGGGCAAGAGCGTCTGCAATAGCCTTGTTGTATTTGCTTTCGTCGATTTTAATTTCGTCAAGTTTTGTGGAAAAAGTGGTGTGGCGGCAGTGGTCAGACCAATATGTATCAATAACTTTAAGTTCTGTAAGGCTTGGGTCGCGGCCCTCGTCCTTTTTGAAGTAATCACGAACCCAGCAGAGATCCGCAACGCTCATCGCAAAGCCCATCTCGCTGTGGTAAGCGGCAATCTCCTCGTCGCTCTTTGCCGTAAAGTCCTCAATGCGAACGATGTTTGCCGGAACGTCCGCCGTCATGTCAAGGGTTTCGGGTTTGTCCATTGAAGCGATACGAGATTCAACGGGGTTAATAAGGTATGATTTAATCTTTTCAAATTCGCTGTCGCTGATGTCGCCTTTAACTGCAATAATTTTTGCGCTGGCAACTTTCGGGCATTCGCCTGCGGTCAGAAGCTGAATGCACTGAGCCGCGCTGTCTGCTCTCTGGTCGTACTGACCGGGCAGGTACTCCATTGCGAAAAACCTTGTGTCATCATCGAAGGCGATGCTGTCATATACATTATCAAGGTTGGTTTCGGAAAACACGTCGGTAACGGCTTTGCTGAATTCTTCCTCGCTGATACCCTGAACGTCGTAGCGGTTGATAAGCCGAAGCTCCGTAAGACCTGTAAGTCCGACGTTTTCTCTCAGATCGTCCAGTATCTGGGAAGCCTCAATGTCGTTCCCTTTTCTCTTTTCAACAAAAATTCGATAAACTTCTGCCATTGCGTTTCTCCTTCACGTTATTCCAAAAACTTGTGAGAGCGCGCCTCTGCGCGCTTTCAGATATTTAATATAATAACACAATTTTTTTTGCTTGCCTACTGTTTTATGAAATTTTTACGTACTTGTAAAAAATCGTTCGCAAATTATCAAAAAAATGTGCTATACTGTATATGCTGATGTGTTATTTTGAACATATCGCGCCAACACTTTAAGGAGGTGAAGAAAACGTTCAGGGAAGAACTGGATGAACAGCCTTATGAAGTCGATTTTATGACCATTGTGGTAGATAAGGCAGATGACCTCAAGGTGGTTGATTTTGACAGCCATTTTGCGGAGTTTACGGGAGTTCATCCTTCAAAAATCAAACAGGGGAAATTATCCCTTTATGATAGAATAAAACCTGCTGACAGGGAGCGTATAATCCAGGCAATTTGCAAGAAAAATGCCCGTTTTATCTACATAGATATGGACCTTTTGGACGAGGAGGGCAGCCCCGTTTTCGTCCACTGCACAGGCCAGAATATCGAGGACACTACTCTTTGCAGAATGACCTTTGCTGACGTTTCAAAAAGCCGCGCTAAACAGCAGCTTCTCCAGGAAAAAGCTACTGAAATGCACGATCTAATCGACTTTGTTCACAGCGGAATTTGTCTTTTCCGTGTGTCGCCTGATATGCACATTGACGCGCTTTATCTAAACAATGAATGCTGCCGCCTTTTCGGCACATCAAAGGAGAGTTATGTTGCAAGAACATACAGGCTGGACGAATTTATGCATCCCGACGACCGTTCA
This sequence comes from uncultured Oscillospiraceae bacterium, assembly GCA_900547275.1. Lineage (GTDB taxonomy): Bacteria > Bacillota > Clostridia > Oscillospirales > Acutalibacteraceae > CAG-217. The sequence goes on from URGA01000040.1 coordinate 2,024, forward strand.
ACGGTCTACCAGGCAATAGGAAAGTCAATGGCGGTAAACGAACCGATGGACGTTGAGTGCCGTGTAAGAGTTCATAAAGACGAGTATGTCTGGTGCAAAGTCAGCGCGGGAATTCAGCGCTACGATGAGGACGACTGCCCCGTTTTTCACGCTGTTTTTACCGATATTACAAGAGCCAAAGAAGCAGAAAAAAAGGCAGACGACGAGTCAGAAAGACTTGTCAGACTGTTTAAAAATCTGCCGGGTCCTGTATTTACAGCTCAGGGCGACGATCCGCTGAAACTTGATCTTGTAAGCGAGGATTTTATTAAATTTATCGGCTATTCGAGAACAGAACTTTTTGATTTGTTCGGCGGAAATTTGGCAAGATTTATGCAGGAACAGGAAGCGGAGGATATCCGCCAGCAGATGTTTGTGGCCGCCAAGGACGGAAACATAGTTATCGTTAAATATTCTCTCCAGACCGGCTCTCTCGGAGAAATAACGGTCTGCGACAGCAGAAAGATAATTACTCAGCCGGACGGCTCCCAGGCAACCGTGGGAATACTCAGCGTAGTATAAAATTAAACAACGAGTTAAAGGACAAATGAGTTTCATTTGTCCTTTTTTAATAAACATTTAAGTATTTTTTGGTGATTATAGACAAACGCACAGAAAAAAGTTTGGTAATTATTATAATTCTCTTTTGATTGACCGGCGGTAAAATTAGTTTTATAATTATTGTGTATCTTTTTGTATAATTATTTGAAAATAATTACAAGTTTTGCAAAATAGAGGACAAAACAGGAGGAAAAAAGATGAAACACCGTTCCATCAAAAAAAGGTTGCTGAGCGTTTTTCTGGCAGTACTTATGGCTGTCGGCACGCTTACCCCCGCGCTTACGGCGCTTGCAGGCGACGTTATCGACAAATATGTTGTTGAGCTGTTTTATGAAGACGGCACTATCGTCCCTGATACTGACGAAGAGGGCAACGAATTTAAACAGTATATGAAAGAGGGCGAAGAACTCCAGCTTTCATACCAGTTTATCGACTGTGAACTGCCGGATAACGGTTACGTTAAGTGGTACAGCGAAACCCCTACCCTTGTAGACGTTAACGACGAAGGTCTTGTAAAAGCGTTTGACTCATCAAAGGGCGCTGTTATCCAGAGCTGGATCGACAACGAGGTAAAGACGATACCCCTTGTGGGCAGTCTGCTTGGCACCGCGTTTGAGAAACTTCTTTTCAATGACACTATTAATGTAGACACAATGGATACGGAGGAGATCATCGCTGTTATCGAAGCGGGCTTCGGTTCCGATTCTCCCCTTGCAAAGTATTTTGAATCTTACAAGGGTCAGCTGGTTGATTCTCTGAGAGAATATCTCGACAATATCAACTCGAACATACATATTACAATGTATGACGCAGACGGAACAGTGCTTGCGGACGACTATGTCAGCATAACTGTTCAGAAGAGCGACGAGATTTACGCCGACTTCCTCCCCAACGGAACTCATATTACAAATAAGTCTAATATCGAGACGACTGTTGCCAAGGGCAGCACCTGCCAGCTTTATGCTGTAACTACTCCCGTTCGTCTCCATATGGGCGTTGTTTACTCGGTAAAGAGCTCTTCAATCTTTACCCAGGGCAATGTTGTTGCAACGGTTGACGACAGCGGTCTTGTTACATTTAAAAATACCGGCACGGTAACAATTATCGTTTCCCCTGATACAAAAGGTTTTGTTGACAACCTGCTGAAATTTGTAAATTACATCTACGAGCTGGATAATACAGGAACTATTGATACCGGAAAGGTAGCAGATATCCTTATAAAATACGTCGGCATAGATATGGACCGAAATGTGCTTGCGGCTATTCTTGATGTGTGCTTTGCGGTTAAGGATATTGTAGGCGACACTGCCGATCCGATCCAGCTTACTGCAACAGCGGCAACTATTATTGCCAATATCGTTATGCAGTTTGTTTATAACGACAAAATAACATTTACCGTTGTAGACGGTGTTCCTTGTACCGACTTTACGATTGAAGGTCCTGACACTGTTGAAGAGGGAACTCAGATTCAGCTTGGAATAACTGATGCAAAACCTGTTGCGGCTGATACTTCAGACATTACTTGGTCATCTTCTGACGAAAGCGTTGCTTACGTTGACCCGAAGACAGGTATTGTAACCGGCCGAGATGCAGGCGGTTCTCTGGGCTCTTTGAGCCAGAAGACGGCGGTAATTACCGCAACTTCCGCGGCGAATAACGTTCAAAAGTCAATAACGATAACCGTTACAGGAAGAACGGGGCGTTATCTCAGCGACGCGGTTATCAGCGGCAAGGATTATATGAATATAGGCGAGGAACAGGATCTTTCTTACACTGTTTATCCTTCAAGAGTTGCAACGGCGGATAACCTCTATATTACCTGGGGTGTTGTAACCGGAGGCACTGATGAAGAGACCTATGAATATGCCTGGGCTCAGGAGCCGTATGATGAAACGGTAACGGACGAAGCGACAGGCGAGGAAACTGTTGTTCATCATGACGGAACTGCCAGCGACGGCATTGGCAAGATCGATGCAAAGGGTCATTATACCGCTGTTGCCGGCGGCACAGCTAAAATCGCTATGAAAGCCGTTACAGGCTATTACATTCTTAACGATAAATTTTACGAGATTTCATCCGTTATTGCTTATATGGATATAGCAAACGGACTTCCCGTATCAGATATAAATGTTTCCGCGGCGGACAAGATAGACGGCGGCACCCTGAGCACAACGCTGACAACAAAAGAGGTTGAGATAAACGGCGAAACGCATTATTTCGCTACTGTTAAAAAACCTGTCGGCGCCGTTGCAGACGGTTCGGGAATAAAAGCTCTTGCAACTGTTCTTCCTGAGGACGCCACCAATAAAAAAGTTACTTGGTACGTTTCAAACGATGATTTTGAACTTAAAAATCAGGACAATTCCGCCAATACCATTGACGTAAAGATTAAGGCGGCGGTTGAAAAGACATCAAGCACAGAGCTTTGGTGTGTTTCCGAAGACGGCGAAATAACTTCAGAAAAGCTTACGCTCTGCGTAACGAGAAACTACGCCACTTCAAACAATATTGACCAGGAAAGCATCTCCGTTACAAACGGAAAAACTGCTGACGCAACCCATACAATGACGTTTGCAGACAGCTTCTGGTCGTCAGATATGTACGTCTGCAAAGACTGCTCCTGGTATTCCAGCGATGAAGATATTTTTACCGTAGAGAATAAGGGCAACGACAACAGCGACGCGGTTATTACCGGCGTTGACGTAGGAACGGCTACTCTTTACTGCGTTTCCGCAGACGGCGGTATCCTTGACACGGCGGAAGTTACCGTTTATCCGGACAAGGAGTATCTCCAGGAGGTTGTTACCCTCTGCGAAAATTCCGTAATAACGCGTACAGACGAAAACAAAGATCTTTATAAAGAATTCAGCAAAAATCTTGACTACGCTTACTATGTTCTTTATGATGAACCGCTTGCCAGCCAGTCAACCTGCGACACCTATGCAAGAAAACTTCTCTATTCTTTCTACCAGCTTGGCGGTTATGTAGGTCTTAACGGCGTTTCAATAGTAAATAAAGACGGTTCAGACCCCGGCGATTTCATCAGCTGTCATGTTTCAACTTCAACACGCTATGACAGAAGCAGTATTGACCTTGACGCAGCGATGAATCCCGAAAAGGCAATGTATCGCTCAATCCAGTGGACACCTTCGAGCGACAGCATCAGCGTTGATAAGAACGGTATCTGTAAACCCACTTCAAATTCAGCCAGCTGGGCAGTAATTACCGTAACGGCTGAAGATTATATGGGCACAACCCACAGCGACAGCGTTGTTGTTGCTTTTGCTAATTATAATGTAACGGGAATTTCACTTGATACAACGTCTATCCAGGGCGGAAAAGTCGGCGAAACAAGAACCCTTAAAGCCACCCTCAGTCCTACAGGCACTCTCGGAGTAGGCAAAGCGTCAATTCAGGATGTTGTCTGGACCTCTTCGGATGAAAAGGTTGCGGCTGTTGACCAGAGCGGTAAAGTTACGTTCAATTACGGCGGCGACTGCGTGATAACGGCCACCTCCTGCGACGGCGGCTACCAGGCTACCTGCACCGTAAATGTTGTAACCAACTATGACGCTCTTCAGGGCCAGATTACAACATATAAACAGCTTAACCTTATAAGCACCAACTATTATCCCGATACTTGGGAAGCATTCCAGAAGGCAATCGCTGATTCTGAGGCGCTTATCGCGGCGCAGAACTCAACCCAGCCGGAAGTTGACGCAATGCTTGAAAAACTTATTGCGGCTTACGAAGGACTTGAAAAATATAACCTTGTAAATAATATTGAGATTTATCTGGACGGCGAGGCGGCTTCCGAATACTATCAGTATGACCTGTCGCTTCTCAGCGAAGGTATCAGCTACAAGAATGCGAAACTTGATCTTAACGTAAGGCTTTATCCCAATAACGCCAACTACGCAACGGTTGAGTGGATTTCGTCAACAGAAGATATCGTAATTTCTGAGGACGGCGTTGCTTCTCCCGCAAGCAACAAGAGCTGTTACGGCCAGATAACCTGCATCGTTACCGACCACTTCGGCAACCAGTGGAAAGACCAGGTATGGGTATCCTTTGCTTATTACGTTGTTACCGGAGTTAAACTTTCCGAGCAGAGCATCTCAGGCGCTATCGGCAACACGTATCAGCTTACCGCAACTATTGAGCCTACAGGCACTCTGGGTATCGGCAAAGCGAGCATCCAGGATCTGCTTTGGGTTTCAAGCGATGAAAACGTTGCTACCGTAGACCAGAACGGTCTTGTAACCTTTACAGGCACAGGTGCAACCACCGTAAAGGCAATCTCTTATGACGGCGGTTTTTACGGCGAGTGCAGTGTTTCCACCAGCGGCGACAGAAATGCGCTTAAAGCCGCGATTGAAAAATATAAAGACGTTGATTACAGAGATTACGAATATGTCTACGGCATGGCGTTCAAGACAGCTTACGAAGAAGCTGTTGCAACAATGGACGACATAAGCAAGAACCAGGAAGCAATCGACAGCGCCGCGGATAAACTTAATTCCGCCGGCGAGGCGCTTGCGGGCCACGAGCTTGTTAAGGTTGAGACCATAGTGGTTAATTGGGAGGGATACAAAATATCCTCCCTTAAGGGCAGAGGAACTGTTTCAACAGAGACAAATGCCCTTTCAATAGATATGGATGCAGGCGGCTACGGTCTGCTCCATTACGCCAACTCTGTTGTGCTCAACGCCGCCGTTTATCCCGGAGGTGCTGACAGCACTTCAATTACCTGGAGTGTAGACGACACCCACAGCATGAAGGGCGAGGCCGACGGAGCGAAACTTACCCTTACCCCGTCAACTACTGCCGGCGACAGCTGGGCGATAGTTACCGCAACTTCAACGGATTCTTACGGCAGAACAACAACGAGAACTATTACTGTAGTTATGTCGTGGCATACCGTAACCGGCGTAACTCTTAATACGACTTCTCTTAATATGAAAGCCACAGACAGCCCTGTAACTCTCGGCTATTCGCTTTCAACAACAGGCGACACTGATTTTACAAGCGTAACCTGGTCGTCATCAGACCCGGCTATCGTTTCCGTTGATTCAAACGGCGCTGTTACTCCTGTTGATATAGGAACGGCGACTGTTACCGTAAGAACTTTTGACGGCGGCCATACTGCTTCATGTACTGTTACCGTAACGGCGGATTACTCAGTGCTTGAGGCTAAGTTTGCTCAGTATAACACTCTTATTGAGGAAGTTCAGGATAATTACGTATATACCGAAGAATCTCTTGCGGTGCTTCAGGCTGAGGTTGCAAAAGCCAAGAAGATGATTGATGATTACCGCTCAACCCAGGACGAGATAAACGCCCAGGTGGAAGCTTTGGATAATGCGTATAATTCGCTTGTCCGCTATATAATTGCAGACGGCGTATCAATCACAACGGATACCAATGCCCAGAATAACGTAACCGAGGAAAATCCGGGCTACTTCCGTTATACACATTCAACAACGATAAACGGAAAGACTATCCAGCTTGCGGCAAAGACTTCTCCTGAGGGAGGACTTTACCAGTCTATCGAGTGGAGTTCTTCAAACAGCAAGATTACGGTAGACGCCAACGGCCTTTGCACAAATACTTCAATTACCCCGAGTTACAGCGTAATAACCTGTAAGATAACAACGGTTAAAGGCGATACTTACAGCAGTACAGCATATGTAAGCTTTGCTCGCTACGGAGTAACAGGCGTTTCGTTTGACAGCGAGGAAGTCCACGGCTCTCCCGGAACATCCGTTAAGATTGAGCCGAACATTCAGTCCGACGCGCTTATCGGTTCTTTGGCGATTTCAGACTGCACATTCTCCAGCGACAACGAGGCGGTTGCAACGGTTGATGAAAGCGGCAATGTAACCTTCGTTTCAAAGGGCACGGCAACAATTACGGCAACCTCCTGCGACGGCGGTTATACCGCAACGATAAAGGCGTATACCACCAGCGATTTCTCGGCGCTTGAGGCGGCTATCAGCGATGCTGAAAAATTAAATTATACCGATTACGCTTACGATTACGGTATGGCGTTTAAGGAAGCGTACGACGCGGCTGTTAAGGTCAATGAGACATATACGGCAGAACAGTCAGAGATAGACGCCGCCTGCGCAAATCTTACAACTACTATGGAAGCACTCCAGGGTCACGAGTTCGTTCAGCCCGGTGAAATTTCCATTATCTGCGGCGAAGAGACAGTTTCAGACGGAAGCGCTCTTGTTGTTGATGAAAACTCATCAGTAACCCTCAGCGCTCAGTATGCTGAAGGCGCAATGATCAAGTCGGCTGAATGGTCGTCGTCTGCCGCTGTAAACGTAACGGCACAGGCTGATGAAAACGGCAAATACGTTATTACAAAGACATCTGCTGACGCCGCCGGTTCTCTTGCGGTAATGATAACTCTTACCGATGATTACGGAAGAACTTATACAAAGACTGTTGTAATTAAGATAGTTAACCAGAAGGTGAACATCTCCGAAATAGCCTTTACTTACAACGGCGAAGAGGTTACAGAGGTTAACTACGACTGCAACGGAATTTATACCGGAAAATCAATTCAGCTTGGTATAAATACTTATCCTGCAGAGGCTGATAAATACACTTCAATCCAGTGGACGTCTACCAGCTCAAATCTTCGGGTAGACCCGAATACAGGCGTTGTTTCAGCAAGTGGATTTATGCTTCAAAGCAGTTACACAACAACTATTACCTGCACCGTTACTCTTGAGGACGGTTCTACCGTATCAAATTCAATTCAGGTAACGTTCAGCAGATAAACGGTAAAACGGAAAGGATTAGAAAAATGCAGAAAAGAACAAAAAAATTAGTTGGCGTTCTGCTGGCACTTCTGATGATATCCGGCTGTTTTACCGGCGTAATCTCCGCTTATGCGGAGGAATCGGTTCCGATTGACGCCGCCCACTTCCCCGATGAGGGGTGGCGCCAAATCGTTGCCGAATATTACGACAAGGATGACAACAACGAGCTTTCGCCTGAGGAGCGCAGCGTTACAACAATGTCTATTACAGGCATGAAAGAAACGCTTCTGGGCGAAGATGTCCCTGTAAAAAGTATTGAGGGTATCGAGTATTTTACAGACCTTGAAACTCTGCGCTGCGGCGGAATCGGTCTTACTACTCTTGACGTGTCAAAGCTGACTAATCTTGTCCATCTGACTTGCCAGGGAAACGAACTCAAAGAACTGACAGTCCGCTATAATGTTATGCTTCAGGAACTCAACTGCGCAGACAACAATCTGTCGGAACTTTCCCTGACATATAATATCAACTTACAGCGGCTTCTCTGTGAAAACAACGATATTACATCGCTGGATACGTCAACACTTTCACACCTGGTCTATCTTAAGTGCTCAAACAATAATATTTCATCGCTTAATTTAGCTTCCAACTCCCAGCTTCAGACGCTTATCTGCTCAAACAACCATATCAGCGCTCTGGACCTGTCGGCTAATACCCAGCTTGCCGAAACGACTGCTTCCGCAATCGGTAACCAGACTATAACTGCTCAGGCTACCCAGTCAAACAACACGTTTTATGTTGCTGTTCCGCTGGCGGCAGATAGAATTGTTTATACAAATATGGAGTCATATTCTGACGGCCAGTTTGTGACTACGGATTACAGCCGTATGCTGGATGGCTTCGTTTATGATTATTCCACCGGCAACAGCAATTCGGAGCCTATCGACGTAACGGTTACCTGTGAAAAGGATTTTTATCAGGTTCGTTTTTATACCGACGAGAGCAAAACAACGCTTATCGCCGCTAACGCCGTTAACTCCGGCGAAACTGTTCAGGCGCCCGATTATAATCCGGGAGCGTGCATTTACGTTGAAGGCTGGAGCGATTCTCTGGAAAATATAACTGCCGATAAGGATGTTTACGCAATTTGCAAAGAAGAGCACCATTATGCAGTTACGGCGTTTTCAGATGACAACGTGGCAACGATTTCCTGCACAGGCGGATGCGGTTATTCGAGAACGGTTCGCTTCTTAGATTGCCTGAACGCAAAGACAGGCAGTGAAAATTATGAGCCGCTTCTGGATGTTAACTCAGACGGCTACATAAACGGCAGAGATTACGTACTGCTTTTGAGAGAGTTCAATAAGTAAAATAAAAACGGCTGAAGATATTTCAGCCGTTTCTTATTCTTATAATGTTTTTATTTTTGAAAGGAGAATTAAATGAACGAGCACAAATTTGACGGAAAAGGCGAAATTTATAAAAAATACCGTCCTGATTATTCAGACGAGTTTATTGACTGGCTCTATTCTGCGGGCGGCTTTTCAGCCGAAAGCGTTGTTGCGGACATTGGCTCAGGCACAGGTATATTTACCCGCCGCCTGCTTGAAAAAGGCAGTACCGTCTTTGCTGTTGAACCCAATGCGGATATGCGCAAAATGGCTGAGAGCAGTCTTGAAAAATACAGCGGCTTCGTTTCTGTCTGCGGCAGCAGTGAGGCAATGGGTGTTGACAGTCAGAGCGTTGATTTTGTAACCGCCGCCCAGGCTTTCCATTGGTTTGACAGGGAAAAGTTTCTTATCGAGTGCCGCCGCGTTCTCCGCCCCGGCGGAAAGGTTCTCCTTGTTTGGAACACAAAGGACGCCGCTTCGGATATTGTGAGGGAAAACGCTCGGATAAACAGGCGTTTCTGCCCGTCTTTTAACGGCTTTTCGGGAGGAACTGATTTCAGCAGTGAAAATGAGTTTTCAGACTTTTTCTCAGGAGAATATATCTCAAAACTTTTCAAAAACGATTTTGCCCTTAATAAAGAGGGCTTCGTTGGACGCTGTCTTTCTTCTTCCTATTCTCTTAAAGACGGGGACGAAGGCTTTTCGGACTATGTCGCCGAACTGGAAAAACTTTTTGATAAATACAGCGTCAACGGAGTGGTTTTTATTCCGAATTTCACCTGCTGCTATATGGGAAGCGTTTGATTTTAGCCGTAAATAAAAATAACGCCGGGAGAAAAATTCTCTCGGCGTTTGTTTTTTTATGCCTTTTTAATCTGTCTTATTATCTGAGTTTTTCCATACGGGTTTACACCACTGCTTTTTTTCGCAGTAAGGGCAGTAAAGTTTCTTTACGTTGCCGCCGTTAATCCCCGGTAAGACCTTTATCGGTTTTGCGGAAAAAACATGGGAACATTTTGTGCATTTCCAATCGAGGCACGTTAACTGAATAACTATAAGCGCGGCACATTCCGCCATCAAAACTCCAAAGCATATCCAAAAAAGCGTCATTTGGGCAATGGCGCCGCAGATTATGAGACCGAACAGAGAGGCGATGAAAACAGCCGCCGCCAGCCCCATTAAAATTTTACGTTTTTTCATATTTATTAATTTTAGTTAGCCCAACGCGGCATCAGCTGCTTTTCTTCGGTTTCTGGTATGTTGAGTAAGCGGTGTAGTTAACCTTGCCGTTGACGGTTCTTGTGAGAACATACTGCTTGCCGGATTTCTTTATGCTGATTTTTACGTTGCCGACGTCTATATCCTTTTTGCCGTAAGCGGTGCAGGTAAGAGCGCCGTTTTGCGCCGTTACTTTAAGCCTTATGTCTGTTGAAGAATCATTTTTGAACTGAAAGTCCGTGGTGTTCCACTGAACCGTTGCGTCGCCGCCTAATGGAACATAGCTTATTTCCAGCGAGTGGGGCGCTCTGCTTACAATCTTGAGGTTGGCTCTCAGTATGCATTCGTAAATGGTGGAGCTTACCTGGCAAACGCCGCCTCCCAGTCCGTCAACAAATTCTCCGTCCTGAACGACTTTAGCCGTTTCGTAGCCTGCAAGCACAGTGCGCTTGCCCACCGTCTGGTTAAAACTGAATGTTTTGCCTTTCGGTATAACAAGATTGTTCAGTTTCTTTATAGAAGCGTGGATATTTGCCGTTCTCGTTTCGTTTTTAGCGTCAAAATAAGAGGTGTATGTCGCCAGTTTGTAGGGGTAACTGCCGTCGCTGTCCCTCTTCAGCGCTTCGTAAATCGTGGATGTGTAGTTTTCTTTAAATGTTGTTTCCGTGTCTTCTGTCGTGGTTACCGTCGTTGTCTCCGTCGTGGTGGTCTTTGTGGGGGTTGTTTCCTCTTTCGCCGCCTCCTTGCTGTTAGTGCATGCGGCGAAAGCGGTAACTAATATGGCAACGCTGAGCAGAAGCGTCAGTGCTCTTTTCATTTTTATTCTATTCCTTAGATTATTCCTTATATGGCTTTTTCTTTGTGACCCAGCCTTCCTTGTTTACCTGGCGTGCCCGTGCTATTGAAAGCGCGTCTCCCGGAATGTCGTCCGTAATAGTAGAGCCGGCGGCGATATAAGCCTTATCGCCGACTTCCACAGGCGCAATAAGGTTAGTGTTGCAGCCGATGAACGCGCCGTCGCCGATCTTGCAGCGGGACTTGTTTTTGCCGTCGTAATTTACTGTTACGGTGCCGCAGCCGAAGTTAACTTTTTCGCCAACATCGCTGTCGCCGATATAGGTAAGGTGGGCGCTTTTTGTTCCGCTTCCGATCTCGCTGTTTTTAACTTCAACGAAATCGCCGATGTGAACGCCGCTGTGGATAACGCTGCCGCCTCTTATCTGAACGAACGGGCCTGCGTCAGCTCCGTCCTCTACGGTTGAGTCTGTCAGTTTAACGTTGTCGAGTTTTACGTTGTTGCCGATTTTTCCGTCAACAATGTATGAGTTGGGGCCAATGGTGCATCCTGCGCCGATAACCGTCTTGCCGAGGATTATGGTGTTTGGCAGTATTACGGTTCCGTTGCCGATCTCAACGTCGGCGCCTATCATAACGCCGTCTGTGCAGGGAATGTCAACGCCGTTTACCATGTGGCGCTTGTTGATGTTCTTTCTCATGATATTGTTGAGAATGTTCAGCTGACAGCGGTCGTTGGCGCCAAGTACAACTTCGCTGTTTTCAACAACGTAAGCCCCCGCGTTTCTTCCTGCGCCCAGCAGGATAGCAAGGCTGTCGGTAAGGTAATATTCGTTCTGGGCGTTGTTGTTTGTTATTCTTTCGAGAGCGTAAAGCAGGTCGTTGCCGTTAAACCAGTAACAGCCGGCGTTGCTTTCGTTTATCTTCTTTTCTTCCGGAGTTGCGTCCTTGTGCTCAACAATGCAAAGGAGTTTTCCGTTTTCGTCTCTCTTTACGTGGCCGATACCCTCTGTGTCTTCAACGATGGCGCTGATGAGGGTAATAGCGTTTTTGTTTTCCTCGTGGTAGTCGTATGCCTTGTTTATTGTTTCGGCGTCCATAAGCGGGCCGTCGCCGTTGAGGATGAGGATTTTATCGTCGGCGTGGCGCTTAATAAAATCGGTGGCTGTCATAACAGCGTGGCCGGTGCCCAGCTGAGGCTCCTGCAAAGCTGTTTCAACACCTTCGGGAAGATAGGCTTCAACTTCCTGGTGGCGGTAGCCTGTAATAACGCAGACTGCTTCGCATCCCGCTTCTCTTACAGCTCGAAGCACATAACTAATCATCGGTTCAAAAAGCACGTTGCACATTACTTTGGGGCAGTCAGCTTTCATTCTTGTACCTTTACCGCCTGCAAGAATTATTGCACATTTCATATACATATCCTCCGTATATTAAAACTTTCACAAATACAATTATGCACTAAATATCAGATTTTTTCAATACAATTATCAATTATTGGCTTAATTTTGGTAAAAAACATTTGTATTTTAGTAGTTATTGTGGTATAATCCTATCGCATTATACTGTAATAGTATAAAAAATCTAAAACTTTGAAACAAATTTAGGAGGTATTCCCCAATGGCAAAAAAGTATTGCTACCTCTTCTCAGAGGGTAATGCAACTATGAGAGAGCTTCTTGGCGGTAAAGGTGCTAACCTTGCAGAAATGACCAATATCGGTCTTCCTGTACCACAGGGTTTCACAATCACCACAGAGGCTTGCACTCAGTATTATGAGGACGGCCGCAAGATCAACGATGAGATCATGGCTGAAATCAACGAGTACATCGTTAAGATGGAAGAAATCACCGGCAAAAAGTTCGGCGATAAGGAAAATCCGCTTCTTGTTTCAGTTCGTTCAGGCGCAAGAGCATCCATGCCCGGTATGATGGATACAATCCTCAACCTCGGCTTAAACGAAGATGTTGTTAACGCTATCGCTGAAAAGTCAGGAAATCCCAGATGGGCTTGGGATTGCTACAGAAGATTTATCCAGATGTATTCTGACGTAGTTATGGAAGTTGGTAAGAAATATTTTGAAGAGCTTATCGACAAAATGAAGGCTGAAAAAGGCGTAACTCAGGACGTTGAACTTACTGCTGACGACCTTAAAGAGCTTGCTTCTCAGTTTAAGGCTGAATATAAAGAAAAGATCGGCACAGAATTCCCCACCGACCCGAAAGAACAGCTTATGGGCGCTATCATGGCTGTATTCCGTTCATGGGACAACCCCCGTGCAAACGTTTACCGTCGTGACAACGATATTCCTTATTCATGGGGTACTGCCGTTAACGTTCAGTCAATGGCATTCGGTAACATGGGTGACGACTGCGGTACAGGCGTTGCATTCACACGTGACCCTGCAACAGGTAAGAAGGGCCTCTTCGGTGAGTTCCTTACAAATGCTCAGGGCGAAGACGTTGTTGCCGGTGTTCGTACACCTATGCACATTTCAGAAATGGAGCAGAAATTCCCTGAGGCTTTCGCTGAGTTCACAAAGGTTTGCGAAACTCTTGAAAACCACTACAGAGATATGCAGGATATGGAATTTACTGTTGAACACGGTAAACTCTTCATGCTCCAGACACGTAACGGTAAGAGAACAGCACAGGCTGCTCTTCAGATTGCCTGCGACCTTGTTGACGAAGGCATGAGAACTCCCGAAGAAGCAGTTGCTATGATCGATCCCCGTAACCTTGATACACTTCTTCATCCTCAGTTTGACGCTGCTGCTCTTAAGGCTGCAACTCCTGCTGGTAAGGGTCTCGGCGCATCTCCCGGTGCTGCTTGCGGTAAAGTTGTATTCAACGCTGACGACGCAGTAGAGTGGAATGCAAGAGGCGAAAAAGTTGTTCTTGTTCGTCTTGAGACTTCACCTGAAGATATCACTGGTATGAAAGCTTCTCAGGGTATCCTTACAGTTCGCGGCGGTATGACATCACACGCTGCCGTTGTTGCTCGTGGTATGGGTACATGCTGTGTTTCCGGCTGCGGCGACATCGTTATGGACGAAGAAAACAAGAAGTTCACACTCGCAGGCAAAGAGTACCACGAGGGTGATTACATTTCAATCGACGGTTCAACAGGTAACATTTACGAAGGAATTATTCCTACTGTTGACGCTACTATCGCAGGCACATTCGGCAGAATCATGGGCTGGGCTGACGAGTTCAGAAAGCTCAAGGTTCGCACAAACGCTGATACTCCTGCTGACGCCAAGAAAGCTCGTGAGCTTGGTGCAGAAGGTATCGGACTCTGCCGTACAGAGCATATGTTCTTTGAAGAGGACAGAATTGCTGCATTCCGTGAAATGATCTGCGCAGATACAGTTGAAGAGAGAGAAGCTGCTCTCGAGAAGATCCTTCCTTATCAGCAGGGTGACTTTGAGGCTCTTTACGAAGCTCTTGAAGGCTGCCCCGTAACAATCCGTTTCCTTGATCCTCCGCTCCATGAGTTCGTTCCCACTGAGGAAGAGGACATCAAGAAGCTTGCTGACGCTCAGGGCAAGACAGTTGAAGAAATCAAGGCTATCATTACTTCACTCCACGAGTTCAACCCGATGATGGGTCACCGCGGACTTCGTCTTGCTGTAACATATCCTGAAATCGCTAAGATGCAGACTAAGGCTGTTATCCGTGCGGCTATCAATGTTCAGAAGGCTCATCCGGATTGGACAGTAGCTCCTGAAATCATGATCCCGCTTGCTTGCGACGCTAAGGAACTTAAGTATGTTAAGGACATCGTTGTTGCAACAGCTGACGCTGAAATCGCTGCTGCAGGCGTTGAAATGAAGTACGAAGTTGGTACTATGATCGAGATCCCCCGTGCTGCTCTTACAGCAGGCGATATCGCTAAGGAAGCTGAGTTCTTCTGCTTCGGTACTAACGACCTTACCCAGATGACTTACGGCTTCAGCCGTGACGACGCTGGTAAGTTCCTTGACGCTTACTATGACAAGAAGATCTTTGAAAACGATCCGTTTGCTAAGCTTGATACAGTTGGTGTAGGCCAGCTTATGAAGATGGCAGTTACAAACGGTAAGGCTGCTCGTCCTGAACTTCACTGCGGTATTTGCGGTGAGCACGGCGGCGATCCTTCATCTGTTGAGTTCTGCCACCAGATCGGCCTTGACTATGTATCCTGCTCACCTTTCCGTGTACCGATCGCTCGTCTGGCTGCTGCTCAGGCTGCAATCAAGGATAACAAATAATCATACCGATTATATAAATTAAGAGAGTGTGTCCTTTCGGGCACACTCTTTTTTGTCTTTATCCGCTTGTAAAGGGAATGGCTATGTGATAATATGTAAGTAAAGCAAAAGGGAAAAATAAATTAAGGAGTGGTCTTATGCGCAATCACGAGGTAACAACTTATCAGCGACTGCTGAAAGATGACGGAACCCTGAGGGAGCCGGGCTGGTCACGCCGCCCCGTTCAGGTCTACGACAGGCGTGATATTAAAAAGAGAGCCAGCCGCATTAAAGAGTGGGATTACTATTCCGTTTTGTCAAACGACGGCAATTTCGGCGTCTGCTTTACTCTCTCTGACGACGGCTATATCGGCCTCCAATCCGTAACATTTCTTGATTTTTCAAAGGGCTTTGAGCATACCGAAACGGTGCTCAACGCTTTCCCAATGGGCAAAATGAAAATGCCCTCAGTCTCTTCCGGCGGCAGTATCCGTT
>URGA01000041.1 GCA_900547275.1 uncultured Oscillospiraceae bacterium
TTCTACCATTTTGGTGCTTTTTTGTACTGTCTGCACAATTTGGGGCAGTTCAATTCATGAGTTGCTTTTTTCTTTTCTGAATTCTTCTCTGATTTCCGATATTGATTTCAGTTCGTTATTTCTCATTACATACCAATAATTAAAACCGTTTAACCGTTTAGCCTTGGCTTGCCTTACTTGAGCTATACATGTATGCATATCTACTTCTTTTTCATGATAAAGCAATTTGCCGTTGGGCAACAGTTTTGCCTGAGCTTGCCCGTCTTTTGTATAAAACCATTCGTTGGCAGTAAAATAATTGCTTTCAATCATTTCCTCCATTGTTGCACGAACCGGTTTTTCATCAAATTTCGCCTTCGATATATCGGTTTCAATATATTCTGTATTATCTAATCTTATTTTTCCGTATTCACAGTATTTTTTATCTCTCTCGATCATGATGTAATTTCTTCCGAGAGATTTTGCGGCAACGCCTGTAGTCATTGTTCCGCCAAACGGGTCCAATATAATATCCCCCGCATTTGAACTAACAGCGATTATTCTTTGGAGCAACTCCAGCGGCTTTTGTGTGCTGTGAAGTTTTTTCCCGTTTTCATCTTTCAGCCTCTCACTGCCGGAGCAAACGGAAAATCTCCAAACGGAGCCCATTTGTTTTCTTATTCCGTTTTGATAATCTTCCGCCGTCACAGTATCTTTGTTTAATTCTTTGGCGGTTTTATAATTAAAAGTGTACTTGCTCTTTGCGCTTTTTGTTGCCCAAATCAAAGTTTCATGGCTGTTGTTCAGACGCGTTCCTTTAAAATTCGGCGTAGGGTTAGTTTTATGCCAAATTACGTCGTTGATTATCCAAAAGCCCAGTTTCTGCATTATGGCTCCGATTGTATAGATGCACTGCATTCCTCCGATAACCCAAATGGAGCCGTTTGGTTTTAATATTCTTTGACATTGCGACAACCATTGCTCGGTAAAATTCTCATAACTCTCCAGAGAAGAAAACTTGTCCCATTCATCATCGCATCCGTCAAATTCTGAGCCTTCAACTCTTGTTAAACTGCCTTCCACCCTCATCCAATAAGGCGGGTCTGCAAATATTAAATTTACGGAGTTGTTGGGAATTTTCTTCAGTTCTTCCAGAGAGTCTCCGTTTATTATTGTATTCAGCTCCATAAATCAGTGCCTCTTTATTTCCTCTTGAAAAATCAGGTTTTTAACAATATAACGCTTTGCCAGCGATTGAAATTCCTGTTTATGATAACATATTTTTTATCAAAAGTAAAACCGGAAAAAGTCATCTGTAAAATTCAATCATTTTTCACAAAAAAGAGCAAGTTTTTCACGCTTTGCTCTTTTAATTTTTTTACTTTTTACATTATTGTAGGCTGTAATATCCATTGATTTATAATAATATCAATGATATTTTGTTAAAATTCATTTATCTCATTCTCGATTTCCCCCGCAGTTAAGCCAAATTTTATGACGAATAGCAAAAGTTAAGTCCTTTATGCATAATAATTTTTTTATGTTAAAAAAATTAATTATGAGAACAACAATATTAAATCACTTATACAATCGACAACACAAATTAAATTTCGATTGTTCATATCAGCATCGAAGATGCAACTTATCATTTTAAACAGAAGTTCTCCTTATTCATTTTACACAACTTAAATTTTTAGAATTTTGCAATACTTATTTAATGAAATCCTTAGGATTTCGTGCGGGTGTATTTTTGAATACAAAAAAATATCGGCTATGCAAAGCATAAGCCTACAACACAAAAGAAACAACAAAAAAATACAACACAAGTTACTAATCTAAAAGGAGACTTGATAAATCAAGTCTTACTGAATTAAAAATGGGCGTAAAACGCCCTCGGGTTATTTTGTGAAAGAAATGAAAGACTTTTCTTGAATTTCTACAAATTACACTACGAAAGGATATGAACAAAAAAGTTATGAAAACAAATAAAAACAGAATTTTAAGGAGGCGATACCTTAAACGAATTACAAATTACACTTGGTGAAAAAGCAGGCATAAATGCCTGCCGGGTGTAGTTTTGAACAAAAAAAGTTTTACTATTACATAAAGGAGTGAGCAAAAATTAAAATACTTAAAATTCATTTGAAAGGTTGTGATCAATATGTAAATAACTGTTGCTAATTCCAAATAGCACATAAGTGCTTGTTGATGTTTTTGTGATTAATGTTTTCCTTACTTGTTTTAATAAATTTTTCTTCCTTGTTTTGAGAAAGGGGGCTGCGTTAGGCAGCCCCCCGAGTGTTTTTTTGGAGCATTTAGGAAAGATGAAATTCTTTTCTGTTGCTTGAGACTGCATCTTGAAATCAAAAATCTCTTCTTCTTTTGGTTTCTCCTTTCTTTCTTCGTTATATTTACTTGATTTCAAGATACAGTCTTGCATACAAAATAATTTTCAATTTATTTTTAATTAAGAAAGAGGTGAATTAAATTTTGAACAATGATTATTACGTTCAAAAATATGCTAAAGCAATTGCAGAACACATTTTTTCCGAAAATAACTGCAGCTCAGAAAATTGCGCCGTTTATACTTTGGTTCCCGTTAGCTGTATCCGCCTTGTAAAAGACGGTCACGAAACGCCTGCGCTTACAGAAGATATTAACGGTAAAACGGGCAATCTGAAAATTGATATTGTTTTATGCGTAAAAAAAGAAATAGCATTATGCGTGATGTTAAATCCCGACACCAGGCTGTCAAAACATTTCCAAGGTCCGCTGCGCGGATTGCCTTTTAGCGAGCCTTCTCACGCGTGCAGTATCGGCACTTTTGCGTCTTACGCAAAAACCGCGCTGGAAAGATACGCAGAAAAAAGCGCCGACAAAACTGTAAAACACGCGCTTTCTGTTTATTCCGTAAAATCTCTGTGCTCAATGAATTCTGACATTTCGGAATATGACAATGAGAAAATAGATAATGTGCTGATGAAGGCGCGCGCTGTTGACGAGAATTTAAATATTACCGAGTACGGCAGTGCCTGCGGCATAATGTGCTGTTATTCTTCAAGCCCTCACGAGCCGCACGGGTTCAAAAAATCATTTAAAGCGTCTGCAAACAGTCCCGAAGTATTTGTAACAAAAAAGTATTTCAAGC
Organism: uncultured Oscillospiraceae bacterium; assembly: GCA_900547275.1. GTDB lineage: Bacteria > Bacillota > Clostridia > Oscillospirales > Acutalibacteraceae > CAG-217. The sequence goes on from URGA01000041.1 coordinate 3,128, forward strand.
TGAAATCTTCGGAAGATAAAGGCTCTTTGATGCCTTTGGAAGACCGCTTGAAATGTATTGATGAAGGAATTCCGTGTGAAAAAGCATACGGACAGATTTTGGCAAAAAAGCTGAATACATTTCTCAATACTTCGCTCAGAGAAATCATGAGAAGTAATAAATCAATCTATTTTCATCTTCTCAATGATATTGCAGATGCAAAAAAATTCATATCGAAGTCTGTTCCTAATGCTCCTCAGCCTGAAAAGATAATAACATACGGAGACCTGGTGAATTTCCTTTACCGTATGGACAGTCTTAGCACCGGAATAGATTTCAACTACAACGATTTCAATATACTCTTTTCTAACATTCTCGTTGATTTAGGCGAATTTGTTTACAACAGTAAATACAAACCAAGTCCCTGCCGCGCCCGCAAGGCGGCAGAACCTAAGCAGAGAGAACCCAAAAGTTTGGAAGAGCGTCTGAAAGCACTTGGCAGTAAAGAAGATTTAGCCGTTTCAGTATATTCAATGCCGCTGGGTCAGTATTATTATGCCGCCTCTCTGCTGATAAACAGCAATTATCCTAACTGGCTTTGCAGAGAAAAGCTGCTGAAAAACCCGAAATTCATATTTGCTGTTCAGGACACATCAGCGTTGAAAAAAAGTGTCGCTCATGCAGTCTTAAACGAAAGAATAGATCTCTATCAAAGAAACGATAACGACTGCACTGCCACCGACTTATACGCATCTTTGCTGTTTAATATATTGATTTTACCGTTGGTTGATATGAACAAAATTAAAGAACAAAAAATAATTAAAACATAAAGGAGGCTGATAAATATGCCAAATATAATCAAAGAAACGTGCAGCGGAACTGTACTTTACACAATTCAGGATTATATGCTGAAAAAGCGCGAAATCGAATGTGTGGGTGAAATCAATTCGCAAACCGTAAATTCTCTTATCCGTCAGATAAGATACCTCGCAAGCGAGGACGACGAAAAAGAAATCACAATGTTCATAAACAGTCCCGGCGGTGAGATAACCAGCGGACTTGCATTGTACGATGTTATGAAATCCGTTAACTGCCCGATACGCACAATATGCACAGGCATGGCGGCGAGCATGGCGGCAATTCTGTTTACTGCCGGAGACCAACGAGACATTTTTGAACACGCGCGGGTTATGATCCATGACCCTCAGCTGGTGCAGGGCTACGGCGGAAGCACACTAACGGTCAAGGCAGTTGCCGAAGACATGATGCGCATCCGTGAAATCACCTGCAAGATACTTGCCGAGCACACAGGCAAAGACCTTGAAGAAATTTACGATAAAACAGCAAAAGACACGTACTTCTGCGCTGACGAAGCCGTGCAATACGGCCTTGCAGACAGAATAATTCACAAAATATAAAAAGAAAGGATGATTTGATGAAAACAATGAAAAACAAATCAAACACAAACCAAAAAGCCGGCAGAAGAATTCTGGCAAAAGGCTGTTACATAAGCAACGACACATGGGCAACGGGGCTTAACAACAATGATATTATCATAGGCCCCAGCGGCTCAGGCAAAACCCGCGGTTATGTAAAGCCTAACATACTCCAGTGCAACGAGAGCATGATTATTGCTGATACCAAGGGCAATTTGATAAAAGAGCTGAAAAGCCCTCTTGAAAAAGCCGGATATAAAGTAATCGACATGAACTTTAAGAATTTGGCAAATTCTTACGGCTACAATCCCTTTGATTACGTTCGCTATGACGAAGCAAACGAAAGATACAACGAACAGGACATTTTGACCATCGCCGCCGCGGTTATACCCAAACCAACCAGCAAAACGGATCCGTTCTGGGAACTTGCGGCAAGAATGTACTTTACAAGCGCCGTTGCGTACACCTTGGAGTGTCTCCCAAAAAACGAGCACAACCTTGACAGCGCAATCACACTGTCTCTGCAAATTTCCAACGGGAATTACGGCAAACTTATCGACGAACTGGAGCAGGTTAATCCACGCAGTCTTGCCGTAAAGACTTATAATCTGTTTAAAGACACCTGCCGCAGTGAAAAAACAGAAGCCAGTATTCTTGCCATTCTGGGAGAAAAATTCAACGGTCTGATGATCAATGAACTTCTCAGAATGTACAAAAAAGAAGACAGGATTGATTTCAGCGCGCTGGGAAGAGAAAAGACAGCGGTATTTCTCTCAATAAGCGATACCGACAGGTCTAAAGACAGAATAATAAGTCTCTTTTACACACAGGCGCTTCAGGTGCTTTGCAACAGTGCGGATTTTGACTACGACGACTGCCGTCTGCCTGTGCCTGTAAGATTTATTCTTGATGACTTTGCCACAAATGCTTACATTCCTGATTTTGACAATATAATTTCAGTAATCCGCTCACGCGAGATCTATGTAAGCATAATTCTGCAAAGCATAACTCAGCTTGACGCGCTTTACGGCTCAAGAAAAGCAAAAACAATAATCAACAACTGTGACAACTGCTTATACTTAGGCGGTCAGGATATTGAAACAGCAAGCTACATGAGCTATAAAGCCAACAAATCAATTACAACGATACTGAATATGCCTTTGGAAGAAGCGTATCTCTTTACCAGGGGCAGCGAACCGCGGAAAGTAGAAAAATACGATCTGACGGAACACACAAGATATCGCGAACTTACTGAAAGCCGCAATATATCTGTTGAAAAGAAAAATACGAAAGGATGTGATGCATATGGGATTTGATTGGGAATATTTATTGGACGCTGAAGGCGAAGACATCGCCGAAGCATATGAAGACGCCGTTTACGAAGCGAATGAATATTTCAAAAATCACTATACGCCGACACAAGAGCCTGTGCAGGATTGATAACCCTGCGCAGGCTTTTTTATCCTTAGTTTTATTTACAAGAAATTCAATTTATATTATAATCGATATAGTAAAAATTCGGCGCACGGCGCATTATGAATTACAGAATTATTTAATTATGAGGCTGTGAAACTATGAGTACAGACTATATAAAAAGCCTTGACGCAATATTAAAAAATGATTTTACAGAAGAAAATCTAATTTATCTTGAAAGAAGAATAGACACCGGCTTCCAGCAGTTAAACAGCAAACTGGGAGGCGGTCTTTACGGCGGACTTACGGTGCTGGGCGCCATTCCTGCGCTGGGAAAAACAACGTTTGCAATACAGCTGGCCTGCAACATTGCGCAAAACAGCGAAACGCCAGTACTGTATTTTTCCGAGGAAGTACCTGCCGCAAGAATTGCCGCAAAAATAATAAGCCGCAGTCTATACCAAAACAGAAAAGCAAACATTGACGGCGCTGAAGATAATAACTTTTTACTAAATGAAAATCAGTTGATGAACAGCGCAAATCTTCATTTATGGGAAAAGCAGAAAAAAGAACTTGAAAATAAGATAAGCAACCTATTTGTTGTTGATAAAATCTGCTCTGCAAATGAAATAGCGGCCACAGTACGGGATTTCATTAAAGCAAGAAAAGAGGACAACAAAAAATGCGTTCCGTTTGTTGTAGTTGATTATCTTCAGATTTTACCACCGCCGAAAGACGCTGCTAATTTTTCTAACAAACTTACTGTTGAGCGAAATCTTGATATTATGCTGGAACTGGCTCATTCAGACGACGTTCCCGTATTTCTTATAAGTTCCTTGAACAGGGCAAATTATGAAGGCCCGATAAAAATGGCGGCTTTTAAAGAGACGGGCGGTATCGAATATTCAGCCGACGTTCTTTTAGGCCTGCAGTTAAGCGAAACTGACGAACTTTCGGATAGTGAAAACTCTGAAGAAGAGAACAGCAAGCGCCCGGTTGAAATTGTCGTTCTTAAAAACCGTTACGGAAAAGCAGGCGAAACAATCAAATTTAATCTTATAACCGAATTCAGCTGTTTTGAAGAAGCCGAAAATTCAGAAAACAATGGGAAAAACGCAGCTGTTAAAACTGATAAGAGCAAAAACAAAATATCTGTAACAGAAGATGAAAATATAGCGGATACTGAACCTCAGGCTGAAAAAGCAGTCTCAGTTTCGTATATCAACAACACTAAAATCGCAAACGAAATAAGAACAGGCAGAGCAAAAACAGACTGCATTAACAACTGCGTTGTATCTGCCCGCAATCAGGAAGAAGCGATAATAACAACTTATAAAATATCAAATCCCCTCTCGCGTTTTGACTGCGACGTTGCCGACGCGATATACTCAATTTTTAAACGCGGGACAGGTGAACTGTCTTTAAGAAATATACTTCACGAGTTGTCGGGGGATAACAGCCAGACGCTTAATCAAGGCTTCAAAGACGAGATAGAAAAAAGTATTAACAAATTGATGTCAACAAATATTGAAATTGACTGCACCGCTGAAATGAGAGGAAGAAGCGTAATAACCGAAAATGAAGTCAAAACTTTTTCAGGAAAGTTTCTCGATGTAATTCCCTCTGATAAAAAGAAGGGGCATTACTATTTTAAACCCCGAACTCCGCTTAGGAAAATTATGCCGTTGTATGGATACGGAGAAACTGCGACCCAGATAATCCGCTTCCCTTCCGCTTTGCTTAATTTAAACAAAACCGTTTCGGACACAAAGGAAAATATTACAATAAAGCGATTTTTAATTCAGCGTTTTGAAATTATCAGAAATGAAAAAAATAATTTCAAAATGAAAAACACAAAGAAAATAAAATGCAGCATAAGCGTTGACAAAACAGGCGGAGAATCAATCTGTTCCTACTGCGGTGTTGATATTTCCAGCAATGATTACCAGTCTGTTTCGGCATGGAAACACAAGTACCGCACAGTACAGCAAAATGTTGCAAAAATTCTGGAATATTACAAACATACAGGATACATAGATTATTTCACATCAGATGCTACAGGTTCTGCTGTTGGAAATATCTATAACCCATTTGAACTTTAAAAGGCAGGTTCAAAAGCGTTTGTATTAAAACTTTTGATTAAAAAATAGGAACAAAAAAAGGCGTGTAATGAATTTTATCATTACACGCCTTTTAATATTTTTTTGATAACGGCTGTGGGCTGTAATTAAATCATACTACCGCTTTTTCCAAAGCAAGAATGAGCCGTATTTTCTCTTATGCCTTGCAGCCGTAAATATAGTAACTGCCAAAACAGCAATTGAGAATAAAGCACCGGCAATTACGTACGGAAAAGCTTTTATCTGCTTCTCCACTTTATCACGGAAAACCTGAAGCTCATTGCCGTTTTGCTCGCCTTCTACCAAAGATGTTATATCGTTCTTTTCGCATATCTCAATAAATTCGTTGAGCGCTTTTTCTCTGCCGTCAAAATCGGTTGAAACCTGAGCTGCTTTTGCAAAAAGCGCGCCAGCCTTTGCTCTTTCAACTCTTGCCAGCAGTTCTTCATTTTCGCTCACCGATTTCTCTGCCTTTTCAAACATAGCAAGATATCCGTCTATATTTTTCGCAGACAAATATGAAGTTGCGTACTGCCAAGGTTTTGCGTATATATACAAATCTTTGCCCGATTCTTTAACATTTCTCTGAAGAGCCGAATAATATTCAGCAATATACGGTGCCGCATCTCCGTAATAAACGGTGAGATACTTATTGAAAACTTCTTGAACGTCGGTATTTCTGTCCCACATCAATCTTGCAAAAACATAACTGTTAAGCTCTGCAAAATCCCCGCCTTTATCAGCGCTCATTTGATGGAATATACCGTAGACATTGTTGTCCAAATAAAAATCATTGTTTTCTTTAACAGTATCCAAAATCGGAAACGGCATGAGATAATTATGGAAGTCAATATTGTAATCCCAAATAACAATATGCTTTGCGACCTTGCCCCACGAAACAACTAATTCATTAGCTTTTTTTGCGTGTTTGCCCACGGGGTTTGCATAGCCTGACGCACAGTCGCCGGGCATTAAGCAAAGTTTTATAATGACATTATCCCTGGGCTTTATGTTTTTGGGCGGATCCTCAGTATAGTTATAAGCGAGGGTAGAGATATAATTATTGGGAAATTCTTTTGCTACGTCGTCAGCCAATCTGTTGATAAAAGTAAGCAAAGAACCCATGGGGGTGCCTTCCTTCTCATCTATCGCTTTGCACTTATCGCATTTACAGCCGGTGCCCCTGTTCTCCCACGTATCCATCTGGCTCACATCCCAAATATGAACGTCGGGATTGTCTCTCATTTCCTGCAGAACTTTCTGAGAAATTATCTTATATACATCCTCGTTTGTCCAGCACAGCTGTCCCGAAACAGGCCCCTGTTTATATGTACGCTTACCCATATAAAGGCTGTAATATTCGGGATGCTCATCAAAATACTCTTCGGGAGGAACATATGTAAATGACGTATGAACCCAAGCATACCAATCGTTTGACCCGGCACCGTTGAGCCTAAGCTTGCTGTTCCAGCCGCCGTAGTTTTTTGTTCCGTCTTCATTTGTGCGCAGTTCCGGTTCATAGGCGTAAACATATCTCCATTCTATTGACGGAGTATGATTTTCCTCGCACACATCGAGCCAAATTGTTTTTGCTTTTGGAATGTAATCGTAGCTATCGGAAACATACATACATCCCAATTTGTCTTCCAAAAACGCATAAATGCCGCCGCTCAGCCCGCTGTAATCCTTTGCTTTTATCTCAATTTTCTGCTCAGATACGTTTAAAGCATAGCCGCCTTTGCCTGCTTCCACATTTTCATCAAGAGCAATAATGATTGCTTTTTTGCCATTATATTTTGACTGTGGGGCAGTTTTAATCTCGTCACCTGTCATACTGCTCAAAGTATCGGCAAAAAATTCCACTGCGCTTTCAAGTTCAATTACATACCTGTCGTCGCTGTTAATAAATAATTCGTCCGGATAAACAATGCTGTCAAACAAAATTTTTCCGTTTTCTGCAAGGCAAACCCTGTTTTCTCCCCCGGCTGACAATTGCTCCAAAAAAGCCTTTTCGTCATAAGGAGTAAAATTACTTCCAAGATTTTCATAGTTTTCAGTTTTTGAACTACAGCCTACCAAAACCGCAAGCAAACTAAAAATACAAATTACGCAAACTAAATTTTTCATGCTGTCTTCCCCCTCCTATATTCAGCAAATGAAAACCGTTTTCACTGAAAACATAACACAATAAATCTGCTCTGTCAATCAAAAAATCGGCTCCTTATATTAAGACAAAAATGCCTTGTTTACTAGTTATTGCCGGAATTATATGGCAATCATCTCAATTGAGAAATTGCCGCAAAAGCCAAAAAACATCACGTCCTTTTTAATATAATAAAAGAGAGATATTTTTCGGAAAACAGCAACAAATTTTTCAAAATGAAAAGTGAATACATCAATTGACAAACTTGTTCAGGAATTATATAATGACTTTTAACACCCCGTGTTAAAAGATGATCAGCGGAGGAATTTAATTGTTTGACCAAAACACACTAACGAATATAAGAAACAAAAATCTTTCCGATGTTCTGGAAACGCTCAGGAGAAGCGGCGACGCCAGTCTGGCTCAGCTTGCAGAGCAAAATTCTGGCGGTCTGACTACAGTAAAGAAATGCGTTCAGCAAGCTATGGATTACGGAATGATATGTGAAGCGGGCGAAGCGCATTCAACCGGCGGACGAAAAGCAATGAAATACTCTATCTGTCCCGATTACCAACACTTTCTCGTTTTGATAATCGATAACGGAAAGCTTTTGTCTACCCTTTACGATTTTAACTTCAAAAAGATTTATGCAAAAGAACTTCCCTTTGAAATGGAAGATTTTATGGGCGCTGTTTACAGCAGCATTTCTTACGCTTATGAAAAATATCCGCTGGGCACCGTCTGTCTTGCCATGCCCTGCGTGGTGAAGAACGGAGTAATAATCGACTGGTACTACAACCCGTCCTGCATAGGGTTAAATATTAAAGACAAGATAGAAGAGAAATACAAGATAAACGTCATAGTCCAAAACGACATGAACCTTACAGTACTCGGAGAAAGCAAAATAAGGAACAGCTCGGGGAACATTATCACTGCGCAGTTCAGCCACAACGGAATAGGCGTAGGCGAAATGGCAAACGGTCATGTCTTAGAGGGCAGTTCGGGATTTGCCGGCGAAGTGGGCTATATGAATTTTATTAGAAAAGACATTTTCGAAACGACTTATCTTGGAAAAATAATACGAAACGTAATAATATGCATCAATCCAGAAAAAGTAGTGTTTTACCAGATTGAAAAACCGAAAAGGCTCCAAAAAATAATCAGCGAAGCCACAAAAGGTCTTCCCGATTACGCAGTTCCGGAATTTATAGTTTCCGACAACTATATCGGAGGAATAACGGCAGGCTTCCACACACTGGTTAATAAGTACGGATTTTTTAAAAGAGCGGAGGAACTTTTATGAAAAATATTTTTAAAAACAAAACCGCAAGGGAAATAATGGCTTTTTCATTGCTTCCCTTCGGAATGAGCACGATTTACGGAATTATGAGCACGGCTCTTAATCTGTATCTGACTGACGTTTTGGGTCTTTCTTTAGCGATGACGGGAGTTGTGCTTTCCGCAACTAAGGTATGGGACGCAATCAACGATCCGATGATGGGAATGATAGTTGACAAGACCCACACTAAAATGGGTAAATGCAGACCTTACATATTCTGGATGTCGTTTCCCGTTATCATAGTTACATCTCTGCTGTTTGCTCCTGTTAACTTCAGCCAGAAAGGCAATTTTATTTACGCTATTGTTGCATATCTGCTTTACTACACAATCTATACAGCTCTTGACATACCTTATCAGGGCCTTACTCCCCTGGTTTTCCCGGAGGATAAAAAAAGAGTTAAAGCGATTTCTTTCAGCAATATTATCGGCTCTCTCGGTTCCGTTCTCCCGTCTATACTGTTCTTTACAGTTGCTGGTCTCTGGGGCAGAGAACACCAAAAGGAAGGCTACTTCGGAGCGGCGCTTATTTTTGCCGCACTGGGCGGAATTCCGATGTTCTTCTCCGCTTTCGGATTTAAAGAGAAAGTATACATTCCGCCTAAAAAGGAAAAGTATATTGACGGACTTAAAATTGTATTTAAAGACAAAAAATTCGTATGTCTGACAATCGCGGCGTTTTTCTCCGCTATCGTTAACATGGGCGCAATGTTTTTGCCCTACTTCGCAAAATGGAACTGCGCAGGGGTTATTCCCATTGACGATCTGTGCGCATGGATAAAGAACACCTTCGGAATTTCTATCCAGCTCACCAGCGAGGGACTTCTTATTCCTCTGCTCCAGATAGGCAGCGGACTTTCTTACATGCTTTCTATGGCGCTGGTTCCCGTATTCCTCAAAAAAATGGATAAGAAAACGCTTTGGATCGGAGTTTCAATTTTCGGAATTATTGCCGATGTTCTGTGCTTTGTAATCGGAGTTTGGATTATTCCTTACAACACAGTTGCCGGCGCAGTTACATATACCATTATGCGTTTCTTTACAAACTTCCCGGTAGGCGTTATGACCGTTCTTCTTGTTGCAATGTTCTCAGACGTTGTTGACGACATTGAAATGCGCACCGGAAAAAGACTTGAAGGCACTGTATTTTCTTTCAGAAGCCTTGTAAACAAAATCGCAATAGCAGTATTCAACGTTCTTATGCTTGATATTGTTGACAAATTCGGATACAACGCGGACACAATGACAAAAATCACAGACAATCTGTCCCGTCCGCTTATTGAAAGCACAACTCAGGCGGCTGTTTACGGCGGAATAAACTACACAACTCTGCTAAACGTTATATTCTTCATGCTCACCGCTTTCGGAGCAATCGGTCTGCTTCTTCAGTCTATCCCGATGCTGTTCTATAAATTTGATGAAAAAGCTCAGGCAGACAAACTTAAAGCATTCCGCGAAGAAAAACAAAAACGCGAAATTGAAGAGCTCAACGCCATTGCGGCTGGCGCGGCATCTTCAGAAAAATAAAAAATTTATATGTCTGTAGATTAGGGGGACATACAGATGAAAAAAACTTTTTTGCGAGCGGCAAGCGCTGCGCTGGCACTTTGCACTATTTTCAGTCTCGGCGCTTGCTCGAAAAAGAACGTAACCGAACAGCTGGAAGCAGGTCCCGTGTTCAACAACATTGAAGAAACAGCTATGACCTGCGCAGAACACAGCGAAATAACTAACTCAGACGGTAACGAAACAGTAAAACTTAAATGCGGCGAAGAAATCGTTCTTCAGGCAGACAAAGCCTGCACCGTAAACACTGTTACAATAAAAGAAAACGGCAGTAATTGCACCGGTTTCTCAATTTTCGGCGAAGACGAAACGGGAGAAAGAAAACTGCTTTTCGGAGGCGACGTAATTGACGATTACTTATACTGCTCCTTTGAAAGCGCTGAAATTTCCCGCTTGATACTGAGAATTGACTCTTCGGAAAACAACAAAGAAGTAAAAATATCTCAAATCAAAGCATTTTACGCAAAAGACCGAGAAAACAATAATTTCATTGTCAACTCCTACTTTCCTATCAGCGAAGGAAGCACATATTTTCAGGACAGAGTAAACGACAAAGATTTTTCTCAATACTTTGACGTTATTACTGACGCCATAATAATCGGCGCCGTAGGCTTTACTAAAGAGGGCACTCTTGAATACGACAGCGGTATGCTGAAAGCGGAAACAGAGGCGCTTAAACAGATAATCGGCGACAGAAACGTTAGAATTTGGTGCTGTATTGCAAATCCTAAAAAAGAAAACGGAAAACACGCCAACAATGATTCTGTTTATGCAATCAACAATAATCTTGACATACTTAATAAAAATCTTGTAAATTTATGTCAGGAGTATGGGTTCTGCGGAATTGACTTTGACTGGGAATATCCTCGTCTGCCCCATGTGTGGAGCGCCTACAGCAAAATGCTTACAGGGCTGGGCAAAGAGCTCCACGATAACAATCTGCTTTTGTCTTCCGCTCTGGGACCCTGGGGCGTTATGCTGACAGACGAAGCAAAAGAAAGCCTTGATCTTGTCAACATAATGGCTTACGACTGGGCAAAAAATTCCCGTGATAATCACAGCGAATTTTTCACATGCCATTATTTCAGCGCCGAATACTTCCTTAAAAAAGGTTTCAAAAAAGATCAGCTTCTTCTCGGCGTTCCGTTTTACGGCAACACCAGAGACAGCGGCGATTTTATGCAGTCGGGCTATTCAAACTTCCAAATCAATTCAAAAGCCCAGAACATCGGCACAATAGACTCAAGAGAATATTATTTTAACGGCTATGATATGATTTATTCAAAAACGGCTTATACATATGATATGGGCTTTGCCGGAATGATGATCTGGTGCGGAGAATTTGATTTTCCAATGAGCAATCAATACAGCCTTTTTTCAGCTATGAAAAACGCTGTAGAAAGCAGAAACAACACGCCGGAATAAGCGGCGTAAACGACGGGGAGAAAAAATATGAAAATAACGAAAGCAACGTTCTGCCTGCTGCTGGCCTTTTGTATCGCAGCAACGCTGGGCGGCTGTTCCGGGAGCAAAAGCGAAATGAATAAAACTCAAATTCAGCAGTTTACAACCGACGGTAACTCATTAAAAGTTGCAGTAATATCCGACACCCAGCTGCCTCCTACCGAAAAGCAGTTAAAAGAATCCGATGTTTATGTAAAAAATCTTGAAACCACTTTGGAATTTTTAAAGAGCAACGATGTGGACATGATTCTTTTTGCCGGCGATATCGGCGACTTGGGCACCCGCTTTGCCTTTCAAACTTATATGGATGTATTTGACAAGGTTTACGGCGATGATAAACCGATAGTCCAGACAATAATGGGCAACCACGATTACTGGAACAAAAGCGTATTTACAGCAATAAACCACAAGAAGGCTTTTGAAGAAATAATCGGTCACAGTCCGTGGACGCATTACGTTGTTAACGGCTATCACTTTATCGGCGCGTCGCCCGACAGCGGAAACATGACAAAGGGTTATAAAAAAACGGCTCAGTGGCTTGACAGCGAACTCAAGAAAGCAAGCGAAGATTCAGACGGAAAGCCGATTTTCGTTATTACCCACAACCAGCCTAAAGACACAAGCTATGGCAGTGAAGACTGGGGAGATACAACGCTTGACGCTGTTCTTTCAAAATATCCAAACGTAATTGATTTCAGCGGCCACGTCCACTATTCTCTGCTGGATGAGCGTTCAATCTGGCAGGGAGATTATACCGTTATAAACACTCAGTCTCTTTCTTACACCGAAATGGAAGATGGCAAAGAAAACGGCACAATTCCTCCCAACGCAGATACCACCCCGATGGGCTACATAATGGAAATAAACAGCGACAAAATTGAAATTCACCGATATAACTTTGCAAGCGGCAAAGAGGAAAAAAGCGATATGGTATGGCAGTTTGGCATACCGTATAACAACGACAAAAAATACTCCTTTGAAAGCCGTAAGTCGGTTAATAAGGCGCCCGAAATGCCAAAAGCAGAAGGGAGCGCAAAAATCAGCAGCGGCAAGGTAGTATTTACTTTCCCGGCAGGCAGTGACGACGATTTTGTCCACTCATATAAAATTGTTGACAGCCAAAACAACGAAAAACTGTTTTTCAGCGACTTTTATAACGGCATAGACAATATGGCAAAAACAGTTACCCTGACCATGGAGGACAGCAGTGCGGCGCCCGGCTGCGTGTATAAAATTTACGCTGTTGACAGCTGGGGCGAAGAAAGCGAAAACCACATTGAAATAACCATAAAATAATATTTTTGCTGGAGGAAAAAGAAATGGATATTAAACAACTTTCATTTCGAATTGAATATCAGGTAAACAACGTAAAACATTTGGCAACCGGTGCAGAAACAGAGCATTTTTCTTTGAAGACATCATTAAGCGACGGAAAACTCAGCGTAACACTCTGTCCAAAACAGAGCCTGAGCATTGATCGTTTTACAGTAAAATATCCTTACTCATTCAAGTCTGACAGCAGGATTTACGTCAACGGATACCAGAGCTGGACCGACAGTCTCGAATATCGCCCTGACGAACAGATGGGCGAACTTTCCACCCTTACCCAGTTCGGAGTAACGAAAACTCCCCTGAGAAAAATCGGCTTCAGCGAATCCGGAGATCTGAATTTCCATAAATACCCACGTTGCAACGGAGTTTTCTACGGCTGGTCATACGGCTATGTTCGCAACGGCGGAGATATTGATTTGTTTGGCTCTCTCAGCGAGAGAAGCGGCTACACAACCGTTACTTTTGACGCAGGCAGAAACTGCGTTCTTATCGGCAAAGATCTTGAGGGCGTAATTTATTCAGATAACACTGAAATTCTTTCTTTCGTATTTATTTCAGACGAATACGAAAACGCTTTTGACCGGTATTTCAGCCTTATGGGAATAACCTGCCGCGAGCACAAAAAGCGCACCGGCTACACCACCTGGTACAATTATTACGGCTCAGTTACATATGACGGTGTAAAACCCGTTGGTGT
>URGA01000042.1 GCA_900547275.1 uncultured Oscillospiraceae bacterium
CCCAGCCAAATCTCCCACAGATTTAGAAACATGAAGTCCTGTTTCAGCAAAGGTGGAAGCCCACTGGCTCATCGCCTGTTCGCTTGCGCCTGCCGCCACCATGAGAAGTATCAGCAAAAAGAAAAATTTGTTTTTTGCCATTTCAGAAACGGGTATCTTTTCGTCCTCTTCAACAGGATGATTGATGGGAACAAAAAACAGGAAAACACAGTTGACAACAGGCAAAACCGCCCACAGCATAGAGAGAATGCGCCAGTTGTCTCTGCCGAAAGCGGCAAAGAAAGCGGTGGGCAAGAGAATAACCGCCACAGAGCCCCAACAGTAAAATGAATGGAGCAGGCTCATCATTCCTTTTTTATTCTTTGTGGGGCATGATTCAACAACAGGGCTTATCAACACCTCAAGAAGTCCGCTTCCGATTGAATAAACAGTAACGGACAAAAGAAGTGCCGAAAACGGGTCAAATAAATCCGGCAAAACTCCCATCATTACAAAGCCTGCCGCAGATAAAACGTGGGCCAGCACAAGGCTTTGGCGGTAACCGATTTTGTCAACATATTTTGCAGCAATAAGATCCACCAAAATCTGGACAACAAAGGTTACTGTTACAAGCACCGTAATCTTTGAAAGACTGATATTAAATTCACTTGAAAATGTAACGAACAACAGCGGCGCAAAGTTACAGACAATAGCCTGAACAATATAGCCGATGAAGCACGAAACGATTGTATGTTTAAAGTTAAGTTTTTTCATAGCAGAAGTAGTTTAGCAGATAGTTAAAAGAAATGCAATACCAAACCTGCTATTTGGACTTAATTAACTGCCGCAGTGGTGTTTCAGACGATGATATATCTTTATTCTACGCTTAAATCAACACTTCCCGTAAAATTTACGCATTCAATTACGATATAGTCGTCCCCTGATGATACAGAGTAATCGGCAATCCCGCTGCCACCGCTTGAAATCTCTGTTTTCTCTCCCTTTGAAATATGGTAAATTACGGCGCCGCCTGAAACCGTCTGCAAATTATAATTAAGTAACAGCGGTATTTTTCCATCATTTACACAGGTTGCTCCGAATATATACTCTTTTCCGCTGAAATTTTCATATTGTGCAGTATATTTCCCTGTAAAACCGTCACTGTTAAGTTCTCGTTTTCCCTGAAGATCTTTATCGCAAGTCAATGCAAATTTGCTCATATGCTCAAGCATATTCTCATAGCCGATTACGAGCCGTTCTTTTAATCCGCCGTCGGATTTGTCTAAACTGCATGACGCTAAACTAAAAAAGACGCACAACAAAACAACCGCCGTTGCGGCAACTTTTAAAATCTTCATTTAGATTTCCTCCTACATAAACTTTGGAAAAATCATCATACATAAAGCGGCCGCCCCTACAAAAGCGTAGAGCAAATTGACAACAAGGCTGACTTTCATAAGGTTATTTTGTACCTTCATCTTGACGTAAGACAAAAGGGTGAAAATACCGCCGGCAATCATTAATACGGCGTAAGAAGCAATTATTATCTCAGCCGCAGGAGACTTAAGCGCCCAGTCGAAAGTTCTTATGGGTAAAATTGTCCATGGGATTAAAATCATTGCCGCACTTACGGCAGTTATAATTTTGTTTTTCATAGTTATCTCCTTTCCGCCTGCCCGAAACGAAGACAGGAAACTGCAAAGCAAACTGCAAAAAATACAACGGCAATCGGAATCCATGGAAGCAAATCCATAGATTGAGAGCCTAAATTTTCTGCCATTTCTCCGTATTTAGATACAATAATGTAATAAGGATAATCAATAGGATACAGATACCAGACTTTAGTATTTATCATAAGGACTGACGGAACAATCGAAGCCAGTCCGATACCGATTGAAAAAATAGGCGTTTTAACACATACTGAAATCATCCAGAAAAAAGCAATCATGGGAACAGACGATAAAAACACCAATCCGGACAGCTCTGCAACGGTGGCAAAAGGCACTGTAAAACTGTAATCCTGCGTTGCCGAAGTTATTAAAGCACTGATGTAGTAAACGCAAACATTAATAAGAATATGGACAGCGGAAAGAACAAGCATTACAACGAACTTTGCCATACTCAGCACAGCAGGGTTAATCGGAAGCGCCAGCATTTTTAATATGCCGTTATTTGAACGCTCAGTCTGACTGAGCAATACGGTAGAAACCACCATAGACGCCGGAAAAATAAACCAGGCAAACGCCATAAAGCCCTGAATTAAAAAGTTGTTTTCAGGCGTTATTCCAAACTCAGCCTGAGATTTAAAATTTATATCAGCATTCAAAATAGACGGAAGCCAAAGAATAAGCGCAGAGGCAATAAGTATCAGTAATATTTTTGACCTGCGGATTTTTTTGAACTCCGTTGAGAGAATTGATATAAAACTCATTCGAAAGACCTCCTGACTTTAAGAAACACGCACTCAACCGCACTCAGCACGCCGAATTCGGAAAAAGCGGCAATAATATAGTTAACAGCGGCATCGTGGGACAAAGACGATAACGTTTGAAAAGGCAAAGCAAAGGGAAACAGCGTAAGGGCAAAATTGTCGGTGGGTATCATTGCCGCCGCACAAACGCACACCACGCTTATTCCAAGGGAAATCCACATATTTTTAAATGCCCAAGAAATAATAAGCGACATCGCCAAACACGGCATAATCATAAGCAATGAAAAAGCAAAGTTTTTGACCAGCTCAGAAAATACTGCGTCGTTCTCCGCAAACCAGTGAACCGAACTGAATAAAACCGCCGCTAACTCAACAGCAATAACGCCAACCATTACCAACAGCGTTAATATAAATTTGCCTAAAAAGACATTGGTTTGTGAAACAGGCAAAGTGTTTATTTTTTGAAAAGCGTTATCAGCGTATTCGGTGTGATAAAGTATGCAGGCGCCGGCGCAAACAAGCAAAATATTGAGCATAGCCATCATCTGCCAGTTAGCGTTAAGCAGAATTTCCACAGGAGTACCTGACAGCCAAAGATAATTTTCCGAACGCACCGCCATATTTGCTATCGGAACAGCCGCCGCCAAAATGCCGCCGAATAAAAACGCAATCAAAAACCCTGTTCGTCTGATTTTTTTACATTCAAGCAAAAAGCTCATTATTTGTCACCTCGCCTGCAATTGTCTGCCTCAATCATCGCAAGAAACGTTTCTTCAAGATTATCCGTGGGATAACCCTTTTGACGAGCCCCCTCTTTGAGTTCGTCAAGAGTACCCTCAAAAAGCAGTCTTCCGTGGTTAAGTATCCCTACATTGTCCGCCATAAGTTCTATTTCCGACAGCAGGTGCGATGACACAAGCACAGTGCAGTCAAACATTTGTGGAAGAGAACGTATAAGCGACCTTATTTCGTGAATACCCACGGGATCTAGTCCGTTTGTAGGCTCGTCAAGAATTAATATCGGCGGTTTTCCTATAAGCGCCGAAGCAAGCCCCAGCCGCTGTTTCATGCCGAGAGAATACTTTTTTGCCAGCCTATTCTTATATTGAGTAAGCCCTACAATATCAAGCGCTTCGTCGACTGCAGATTTAGGCAATCCCAGAATACGTCTTACAATATCAAGGTTTTCCTCACCGCTGAGATTACCGTAAAATGCAGGCGCCTCAATAAAAGAGCCAACGCTTTTCAAAATTTCAATTCTGTTTTCAGGATACTTTTTTCCGTCGATTGAAAATGTTCCGCTTGTGGGTTTAGTCAGCCCCAGAAACATTTTCATCGTAGTGGATTTTCCAGCCCCGTTAGGACCGAGAAAGCCGTAAACCGTACCTTTGGGAATATGCAGATTAAGGGAATTAACTGCAGTAAATTCTGAATAAGTTTTAGTCAACTGTTTTGTTTCAATGATGTTCATATTGAATTACTCCTTTCTCAATGCACCTTAATTTTAGCCCTCAAACCTTGCAGGAACATTCTCTCTGCCTTACAATTACCTTACATTTTTTTGATACAATCGAAATAACGGCTTTCACTGTGCTATAATGATAATCGGAAAGAAGGTATGATTATGGAAACAGGGCAACTGAAAAATAAACGAATACTTCTTGTTGACGATGAGCAGGAACTTCTCAATATGGTAGTTTCTATTCTCAAGGGCGATGGTTTCAGTAATATAAAAACCGCAATGAGCGTTAGCGAAGCACTGAACGCCGCACAATCATTTAAGCCTCAATTGGCGGTGCTGGATGTAATGCTCCCTGACGGCGACGGTTTCAGTCTTATGTCTGAATTAAAGAAGTGCGGTGATTTCCCTATTCTTTTTTTAACGGCTAAAGGCGAGGACGAAGATAAGTTCAAAGGCTTCGGTCTAGGTGCGGATGATTATATCGTTAAGCCGTTTTTGCCTAAAGAACTGATTTTCCGAATTACGGCAATATTACGACGCACATATAAAGATGGAAATCCACTTGTAAAACTGAGCGGCAGCGAAATTGATTTTGAACGGGCAGAAGTTATCAAAGACGGCGCACATATACAGCTTACGGCAAAGGAGTTTGAACTGCTGTCCGCCCTTTACCGCAACGCCGGCAGAATAGTCACCATTGACGCGCTGTGCGAAGCGGCATGGGGGGACAATCCTTTTGGATATGAAAACTCGCTTATGGCACACATAAGACGAATAAGAGAAAAAATAGAAAAAGACCCATCGCATCCCGTTTCACTGGTTACGATAAAGGGTCTTGGCTACAAACTTATAACTGAAGGAAAATAATATGAAAAGTCTTCCGAAACTTATACTGCGATTTGCAGAAATACTGTTTTTAAGCACCTTCCTTTTGATAATACTTAATGTTGTTGTGCTGATGACACTTGCATCCGACCAGGCACTGAACAGCCGAATAACGCCAAACTCCTCTCCATGGTCAACGGCCCAAAACGCGGCTGATTGTCTTAAAAAGACGAACAGCGGTTACACACTTGACAGTGAAGTTGAAAAACAGCTTAAAGACAGCAACGCATGGGCAATTTTTATAGAAAACAACAGCGGAAAGGTTGTTTGGAAAACCGACAACCTTCCTGATAGCATTCCGCTCGAATATACTCTGTCTGACATTGCCGATCTTACAAGGGGCTATTTAAACGATTACCCAACGTTTACAGGCGACAGAAAGGACGGTATACTGGTGGTAGGCTATCCGGAAACGAGTTTCTGGAAACATATGTATCCCAGCTGGGACTATGATTTTATCAAAAATTTACCCAAAACAGCCGTAACTGTTCTTGCCGTCAACATCGGTTTGATTTTTCTGATATATTTGACTGCGAGTTCAAAACTAATACGGTCTGTAAAGCCCATTTCAAACGGTATTACGGATTTGCCTACGGGAGTTCCTGTTCACGTCAAAGAGACAGGGTTACTGTCCGAACTGGCAAAAAACATAAATAAAACATCCCAAATACTTCAAAGTCAGCAATACAAACTGAGAAAAAAGGAGACCGCACGGGCAAACTGGATTGCCGGAGTATCCCACGATATCAGGACGCCGCTGTCAATGGTAATGGGATATGCGGGGCAGTTAAAGGAAGCGCAGGGTCTTTCTGATGATGAAAAGAAAAAAGTATCGGTAATATTGAAGCAAAGTGAGAAAATACGCAATCTCATCAGCGACCTTAACCTGTCGTCAAAATTGGAATACAATATGCAGCCATTGTCCACCGCCCGTGAAAACGCCGTTGCAATCGTAAGGCAGGTAGTTGTAGACTTTATCAACACAAATATTGACGACAAATATTCAATTGTCTGGGAAACAAAAAGAGAACTCGGCGCCTGCTTTATAAACGCAGACAAAAATCTAATAAGCCGCGCTGTATCTAATCTTATTCAAAACAGCATAAATCACAACGAAAACGGATGCAATATTTACGTTTCAGTCAAAGAGGAAAGAGCAAACTGTATAATAACGGTTGCAGATGACGGAATAGGAGCAACAAGCGAGCAAATAAAGAAACTCAGCACTGCTCCCCACTACACCGTATGCGATACAAACACAACCGAACAGCGCCACGGTCTCGGACTTCTCATAGTAAAGCAAATAGCCGCGTCTCACAGCGGCTCACTGGAGCTTAGCAAAAGCAGTTACGGAGGATTTGAAGCAAAGATTATATTGCCGAAAGCATTCGATAATTAAATTAGAAATACAAATACAATAAAGAACCGAAACGGTAAATCACCGTTTCGGTTCTTTTCTGCTTATCAATATTTATATGCAAAAATCTTAAGCTTATCTTCGTCATCCGCCAAGTCATTAATGCTGAAACTGTAAAGGTAATCACCTACAAATACGAACTCGCCGGGATACATCATGTTTTCATCATCATTTATAAATTCGTCTTTGATAACTATCTTTCCGTCTTTTATTTCAAACGTCAACGCACCATAATAGCGCTGTGTTTCGTCAACAAAGTATGCAGGAACAGCAAAGACATTCTTTTCATCATTTACGGCAAGTGATCCGCCATACATATATAACAACTTCGTTACGTCAAAAGTTATCTTATCTATTTCATTGAAATTCTTATCGAAAAGAATTAACTCATCTTTCATAACTTCTATGTCGTTGCCGATACTCAAATAATAATCGCCGATAGGATAAACATGACTGCTGTAACCGTCGCCTTTTCCGATATCAATGACATGTTCTGAATAGAGTTTTATTTCTTCTTCATCAGCATATTCAATCCTGCCTTTATTTACGTTTAGTTTCATTGCCGCCTTAACGTCTCTTTCGGGCTTATTGATGTCCTCTCCGTTGATATACTCGTTGATATAAATATATTCTTTCGTGCTGTGCACTATCGGAGAACCGCCCAGAACGGCTTTCAGGTAGTCAGACTGCGCTCCTTTTTCAATATCAATACAGTTGATTACAGCATACCGCGCGGTTGTTACGTTTTCGAAGCAAACAACGTTATCGCTGGAAACAGTTATTTTTTTGCCGTTTTGCTCAATATATGGAATTTCGTCTGCGTCTTCGTGTTTTGTAAACACAAACAATTTATTGCCGATTACATTTGCCATAGAATATTTACCGCTCTGAGCAAATTCGGAAATAAGAGACGGTTTTTCACAGTTAGAAATATCATATATTTTAGTGTGGGTAATTTCTTGAGAGGATAAATTCACAATCAATCGATTGTTTACTGTCAAAATATCCATCAGTTCATACTCGTCTGAATCAACATTGTCAATAATCGCAGCAAGTTTTGAAGAAGTGCCGTCTTCTTTGAAAATATATACCATATTTCTCGTGGTATATTCATTGCAATTAAAATACGCATAGAAGATATATCCGTTATAGTATTTTACAATATTCGGATATTCAACCCCGTCTTCTGTGGTATACGTTACTGAACTGCATATTCCGCCTCCCATCTCACTGTACTGTGGCACTGTTTCGAGAGTAGACAGTTTTTGGTTCAGTTCTTCATAATCATCAAATCCTGCAACCATGTTTGGGTTTAAAAAGTTAGGATTTGCCGCAAACACAATACCCAGAACCAGCACAAGACAGGCTACAGCTGCTGCAAGCGGTTTAAAGACAGGCTTCTTACTGTCAAACTTAATTCTTCTGTGGTCTTCTTTTGCCATGAGTTTATATTCAATTACACTTGCATCAAGAGTGTGTGGAACGTCCTGCTGAGCATTGTCAAACTTGTTTTTCACAAATTCAAAATCATTATTTTTCATAACCAATACTCCTTAATCCGTCAAGTATTTTTTCATTTTAGCAAGGCTTCTGCTTAATTTCTGACGAACGTTTCCGGCTGACAGACCGGTGATTTTTGCTATCTCTTTGCTTTTCAATCCGCCTATAACTGACAGAAGCACAATATTTTTCTCTTCCTCCTTAAGAATATCCAACGCCTCTTTAAGTTCTTCACTCTCAATAACAGAGTCGTTGTCGTATGAAAGGATATTTTGGTAGTCGTCTATATCAGCCGTTTCCCGCTGCTTTATTTGGGCTTTAATCGCGGTCATACAGCCGTAATAGAGTATTTTAAAAATCCACGCCTGAAACGCCTCCGGATTTTTAAGCTTATGAATCTTCTCAAAAGCCGTTAAAACGCAATTCTGAACAACATCCTCGGCGTCAGACTGATTTCCGAGTTTATAATATGCGTAGTTATAAAGTTTCTTTTTGTAACTATCATAAAGAACACAAAAAGATTTTATGTCGCCTTTTTGTGCCAGTAATACGAGATCTCGTTCGCTCATTTTCCCGGTCTCCTTATCCTTTCACTATGACAGTGCAAAATCATGAGTCTAATGTTACACCGAAATTCACAAAACAAATGGGCTTAGAAAATCCCTTTTGTTACCTTCTCTTCTTTTCCCCTATAATTACAATAACAATCAGGCAGATACCCATGCCCGACGCTACAAACGGAATAATAATTTTATTATAATTTATCTCTTTCGGCTTATCTTTGCCGATTTGAGTTGTCTTGTCGCTTTCTTCCGTATTCTCAACAGAAGAAAGAAGTTTCTGAGAATTTAACTCTTGCTGTTTACCGGAAATCTTTGTTTCTGAATATGTATTGGGATTATCGCCGTCTCTGGCTGAAACAAGTTCAATAGACATATCGTCTGACGGCTTACTGTTCACGAAGGACAGAAGATCCCGGGGACGCGGTCTCTCCCATTCTGTTTTGGTAGTTTTTGCAAATGAAGAAAAACCGCAAATACAAAATGAAGAGAGCAGTATTATTTCCGCAGTCAAAACTGAAATAAGCTTTTTCATAACAAAATACCTTTCCCACACAAAAACATATCTTTTCTTTTACTTATATAGTGTAAAAAACATGGCACTTTGTTACAAATTTTTTCAATTTTTTATTTTTTTATAAAAAAATACCTCCTGAGGCAGACAATTACATTCTACCACAGGAGGTATACATTTTCTATTGATATTAAAAATTACTTTTACTTAACCATCATATCTACAATCATGTCGGCAAGTTCAGTGGGATTCTTTATGTCAAGACCGCTGATAAGACGCGCCTGATTATAAAGCACGGAAGTATACTTTTTAAGCTGCTCAGGGTCTTCCTTGAACAGGGTGAAAAGTTTTTCTGCAATAGGATGGGTATCGTTGATTTCAAGCACAAGCTGAGCCTTAACTCCGCCGTTTGAACCCGGCATTGAATTAAGCACCTTTTCCATTTCCATGGAAACGTAACCCTCTGCCGACAGGCAGACTGCGTGGCTTCCGAGACTGCCGGAGAACTTAACTGCGCTTACTTCATCGCCCAGCGCTTCTTTCATTGCATCCAGCAGATCCTTTGAGTCTTCGTTCTTCTTCTCGATTGCTTTTTTCTCTTCTTCGCTTTCAAGGTTAAGCTCGTCCTTAGTAATATTTGCGAATTTCTTATCATCGTATGATACAAGAACCTGCAAAGCGAATTCGTCTACGTCGTCGGTAAGGTAAAGCACTTCGTAACCCTTTGAGCGAACAGCGTCAGTCTGGGGCAGTAATGCAATCTTTTCAACGCTGTCGCCGCAGGCATAATAAATTGTATCCTGACCCTCTGGCATACGCTCAACGTATTCTTTAAGAGAAGTCATCTTGTCACTATTTGAGGATTTGAACAACAACAGGTCTTTGAGATTGTCTTTTTCAATACCGTAATTAGCGTAAACACCGAACTTCAGCTGAACACCGAAAGTCTTAAAGAACTCTTCGTATTCGTCGCGCTGATTTTTCATCATTTTTGCAAGTTCGCTCTTGATTTTCTTATCAATAGCCTTTGCAATAATTTTCAGCTGGTGGTCGTGCTGAAGCATCTCACGGCTGATATTAAGGCTCAGGTCTGCGCTGTCAACAAGGCCTCTTACAAAGCTGAAATAATCGGGCAGAAGATCCGCGCACTTTTCCATAATGAGAACGCCGTTTGAATAAAGGGCAAGTCCCTTTTCAAACTCTTTTGTATAGTAATCATATGGCGGATTTTTCGGGATATACAGCAAAGCGTCAAAGGTAGCCTGACCCTCAGTCTTGGTATGAATAACATGAAGCGGATCATCGTAATCCATAAAACGCTGTTTGTAAAACTCATTGTAATCCTCAGGTTTCAGTTCACTCTTTGACTTGCGCCAAATCGGAACCATTGAGTTGAGAGTTTCGTCTGCAACCTCGGTAATGGTCTCCCCTTCCTTGTCAGGATCGGGAACCTGATGGCTCATCTGCATAACGATAGGATAGCGGATATAGTCGCTGTATTTCTTTACAAGAGACTGAATTCTATATGGTTCAAGGAATTCGTCGTAATTCTCGTTTTCTGTATTTTCTTTAATATGGAGCGTAATAACGGTGCCTACCGTATCTTTTTCGCAAGTGGTCATCGTGTAACCGTCTGCGCCGGAAGATACCCACTCGTTGGCAGTATCAGAACCGAAAGCTTTTGATACGACTGTAACTTTATCTGCAACCATAAACGCTGAATAAAAGCCAACGCCAAACTGACCGATAACTTCAATATCCTCTGCTTTTTCGGTATTGTTTTCTTTTTTGAAATTAAGAGAACCTGACTTAGCGATGGTGCCGAGGTTCTGCTCCAGTTCCTCAGCAGTCATTCCGATACCGTTATCGGTAATGGTAATAGTTCTGTTGTCCTTATCAGTATCTATCCTGATCTGAAAATCAGAACGGTTCATTCCTACGCTGTCGTCTGTCAATGACTTAAAATAGAGCTTGTCAATGGCGTCTGAGGCATTGGAAATAAGCTCACGAAGGAAAATTTCCTTGTGGGTATAAATAGAATTGATCATCATGTCAAGGAGTTTTTTAGACTCCGCTTTGAACTGCTTTTTACGCATATCGATCACCTTAATTCATCAAATTAGCACTCTCTTAACCCGAGTGCTAATTGTTATTATAATCCAATTTTCAAATTTGTCAACACCTTTGACAAAATTATCACACAAACGTGTAAAAAAACCAACACGGCAGGTCAACCCTGCCGTGTTTTCAAGCTTTATTTATTGTTGTTTTTTACAGCTGTGCAGCTCCGGGATCGCCCTTATGTCTGCCGTTTGCCAGATCGTTTGCAATCATCTCATACTTCTTGGGAGTAAGGTTGTAAGCAAGCAGGCATACAACTGCGATGATCATTGTTACTGCGGGGATCCATACAAAGTTTGCTGAAATAGCCTGGAGAGCAGATTCGCTCTGAACAGTCGCTGTATCTACGAATTTACCGGCGTCAAGTACCCAGCCAAGAGCAGCAGTACCGAAACCTGAACCGACTTTCATGCAGAAAGATGAAGCGGCGTTGCCCATACCTGTGATATCATAGCCGCTCTTCCATTCACCGTAAGTGATGGAGTCCTGAAGGAGACCGAACATTGTTGCTGCACCGCAGCCGAAACCGATACCCTTAACTGCTGAAAGGACGATAACGAGTGTTACGTTTTTACCTACTAGGCCTGTACCAATGAAGCCAAGAGCGGCAACTGTCATGCCCACAAGGAAGAGGTTGCGCTTTGAAACCTTCTTCATGATAAACGGAGTGAGCAGCATAGTTACGATCTGAGCGATTGAAAGCACGTTTGAAATAGTTGCGTACTTGTCGCCGGCTTCAAGATTGAACTGAGCATAGTAGAGAGCTGATGAATAGAAACAACTCATCATGAAGTACATAACAAACAGGCAAATTACAAGAAGAAGCCAGTATTTGTTAGTGAAGAGAGTCTTAAGCTGTTTGCCAAGCGGAACAGTGTTCTTCTTATTATCAGATTCGCTTTCTTCAATGTTTACACGCTCTTTACATGTTAAGAAAGTAACCATATTGAGAACAGCAAAGATTACCATCAAAATGATGAATGTAATTGTCCAACCCTTCTGGCTGTACTGATCTCCGCCGCCGAAATAAGTTGTCATCTTAAGTACGAACGTATTGATTGTCATTGTACCTGCTGTTGCAAAAAGCATACGAAAGTTACCAAGCAGACCGCGTTCATACTGGTTTGTTGTCATAAGGCCGTTCATCGTAGCATACGGAACGTTAATGCCTGTATAGAATACTGTTGAAACAAGGTTATATGTCAGGAACATATAAACGATCTGAACCTTATCGCTGGCTGAAGCGGGAACTGAGAACATGAACACAGTTGAAATTGCCAGCGGCACGCACAGGCGCGCGATCCAGGGACGAGCCTTGCCCCATTTGCTGTGAGTATGGTCTACAATGTAGCCCATAATCAAGTCTGAAATACCATCGAAGATTTTGGAAACAGCGATAATTGAAGCCGCAATCTTCGGATCTGCGTGTACAACGCTGACATAGTATACTACCAAAAACGCACTTATGGCAGAATATACCAGGTTGCCTGAATAGTCGCCGAGACCGTAGCCGATTCTTTCCAGCATGGAAAGTTTGGCATTAGGGTCAAGACTTTTTGCTGATGCATTGCTTTTCATCGGTTAAACCCCTCTCTGAAAATTTATTTTTCTATACCAATGTTCTAATGCACTTATTTATTGTCGGCTTCAAACCAGCCCATGGCGGCGCATTTCCCCAGATCCCATGCGTCCCAGCCGATCCAGCCGTTTTCATTTACTGTATCGAGCAGCATTTTGTATGTCCAGTAAAAATATCCTGAGCCTTTTTTCCAAGCCGCAATCTGGGCTTTGTTAAGGCGTGAATAAATTTCTTTTTTCTGCTCTTCGTTAAAAGTTTCCGTTGACGCGTTTTCCTGTCCGTTCAAAACTGTCTGTCCGCCGTGGGTATCAACACCGCAGGCGTAGGAATTGAACAGGCACCACTCGCCGCAGATGCACGGGAAATATTTTTCCATCTCTTCCATATCTTTTGCGAAATGGTCTCGGATATACTCCTCGTAAGACTCAACTGTCTGGTCACAGCCGAACATTTCCGCCATCATAAGATAAAGGTGAGTATCGAGAACAACATTTTTATATTTATCCTCGCGCATGAAGTTCTTCCAGCGTTTAAAGTCAAAAGCGTCATGAATTACTACATATTTATCTTCAGGCAGGTATTTGCGTACTCTGTCATAGCCGTCTTTGTAGAACTGTTCGATAAATTCAAAAGTATTCGGCTTGCTCTGAGCACCCAGTTCCTTATCGACGGGAACGTATCTTTCCTGAATACCCATCTGGCTCCACATAGGCTCTGTTATCGGCTCGTTGAGAAGCTCAATTCCCCACATTGCCTCGTGGTTTCCGTAACGCTCCGCCAGTCTTTCCAGAACTGACAGTTCAAATTCAACAAGTTCCGGCCTCTGAGACCAAACGCAAACGCCGCTTATTCCGCCGTTGTCAAATCCGTTTTGTGAAAGCGGAGCGGTATGAAGGTCAATGAGAATTTTAAGACCGTATTTTTTTGCCCAGGCAAACGCCTTGTCGAGTTCCTCAACACATCCGATAAACGGCGGGCAGTCTCCGAAAATGAAATACGGAACAGGAATTCTTACTGTATCGAGACCGAGTGATTTAATAATGGCGAAATCTCTTTCCGAAATATATTCGCTTCGATGGGCGCGAATTCTTGCTTCATACACCTCAGGCGAAAGCTGAGTTGGAAGATAATACTCGTCCTCAGCAGTAGTTCCGTTGTAAAGGCCGGGACTCATCCACTTTTCCAGCACCAGCCAGTTGCCGAGGTTAACTCCCTGTACAAACATAAATAAACCCCTTTCATTGATTTAAGCATCATCATTATGATGCCCTTTTTGTCCTTGCAACTAAAGTATATATTAGTTATTTGACTATCTATATCACATTATTTTTGTTTTTGTAATATTTTTTGGAGGTTTTTATGTTTTTAACATATTTTTTTAACATTTACCGTTATTATTGTACTTGTTGCACATATTATGCAAAAAAGCAGAGCAAAACCACAGTGATTTCGCTCCGCTTTCTACTGTTCTCCTGTCAGCGCAGTTCTGAAACTTTATTTATTTTTCTGTATTCTTTCGGCGTAAGTCCGGTGAATTTTTTAAATGTTTTTCCGTAATGGCTCTGTGACGAAAAGGCATAATTATATGCTATCGTACCGTAGGATTCGTCTGTAAAAATCAACTGCCGCTTAGAAGCCTCAACCTTTTCTCTCAAAATATACTCGCTGAGAGTTATTCCCTCCTGACGTGAAAACAAATCAGAAAGATAACTTGCGTTTACATTAAGCATTTGTGCAAGCTGTGAAAGCGTTATCTTCTGGCTAAGATGTTTATTAACATAGTCTTTGCATCCAGTAATAATAGGATTTGTATGTTTCTTATCCTTTATCTCTTTTACGAGGGATGCGTACTGATACTCGGCATTTCTTAAAAGAGCCTCAACTTCCGCCGCGGAATTAAGCTCCTCAAACCGCTGCGAATAAGCGTCTGACATTGAATAAGCAATTTCAGGCATAAGTCCGCCTTCAATAGCAGAGCGGGAAGCGAGGGTAAGAACAGCAATGGCGAGGTTCTTTACACTTCTCAGTTCCTCTTTTGCCATACGGCCCAACTCGCCCACATATACCTCGTCAAGCGCCGCTTTCAACCCTTCAAGATCACCGTTTTTTATGCTCTCCTGCTCACGCCTTTCCTGGCTGTAAGGATTATGAACCATACTGTTTTCTCTATAATCATTGTAAACACCCATCATCTTTTCTTCAACCTTATGGGTGAAATTTTCAAGATCATGGTTGTCAAGAAGCATCTGCTCCTTGCTCATCGGTTTATCTGATACGGAATGAAACAACAAAAGCGCGCACTCATACACATTATCAATAATCGATGCGGAAACGCGGAATATTCGGCTGTTGTCCGAGCCATGCTCCATTGCAAGATACTTTGATGCCTCTCTGGTATCTTTCTGGCAACAGCAGGGACCTACAAGATAGATAACGTTTTTACCTTTTATAACGGCGTAAATTATATCTCCGTGCTCTGTATACAATACCGGCTTGTCAATGCTTCCCATTTGGAGCAGTTTTAATTCAAAATCACGGTCATAATCAAAAATACTGTTATGATTATCTCCGTTTGACACCTGATAAATCAACTGATGCTGGCCGTTGTACGCACGCACTCTGGCATGAGTAAGCCTTGCCACATGGTTGCAGAGTTTTTTCGCGTCCAGCATATCAGTTCACCTCCAGCAGAAGCGCGCCCCAGTCAGCCATTGGCGCTTTATCACCCTTTTTATACTTTTTGTCAGTAAGAATATCAGTGCAGTCAAAAGTGATGTCAAAATAATTATCATCACTGCTGTAATTAAATACACAGAGAATTTCTTTGCCATTTTCGCTTTTTCCTCTTTTTACAATAAGGGGAAATTCTCTTTCTGAAACGCGGTAATCAGCAGGAATTATATCGGACAAAATATTTTCAAGCGCCTGCCATTCAAAATAACAGCCGATATAAAACGCCTGTCCCTTTCCGAAAGAATTGCGGACAACCGCACTGTAATTCCTGTAATATTTATGCTGATAATTGCCAATAGTTTTGGCGGTATCAGGCACAAAAAGTTCCATCCAGTAATCGGGTTTTTCGCCGCATACGGTAACGTTAACGGGTTTAGTATACTGATTATACGTTGCACCGAAAACGTCTGTCATACCTGCAGGAAGCGGCTGACAGCTCACCTTAACATTTTCGTTGGCAACAAAACTGCGAAAAGAACTTATTAGTGTACCACCGTTTTCAACAAATTGTCTAATGCGTTTTGTTGTCTCTTCACTTACAGTATAAAGAGCGGGGGTTATAATTACATCATATTTATTTTCCCAGTCAGTAGCATTGTCAAACACTATGTCAACGGGGATATTGCTTCTGTACAGCGCATTATAATATGATAAAACTATATCATTATAAGAAAGATCCTTATCGGTAGGAAATTCTTTAAGAGCGCTGAGAGAATTATTTGAGATCATCAGCGCAACTCGGTTTTCAATTTTTACCGAACCGATTTTATCGGTTATTTTTGTCAGTTCTTTTCCTGTTTCGCAGGCTTCAAGATAAGTGGGATTTTCTCTGAAATCGTGGCTTAAAAGGCCTTTCCAGTAAGTTTCCTTGCTGTTGTGAATAGAAAAGAAATTCCAGTAAAGAATGCCTGTTGAACCTGAAGCAACATGGGAAAGCGCCTGAAGGCGAAGCTGACCGGGATACGGCAGCCCTTGGGGGGAAAGCTGCGCCCCGGGTTATTGTAAAAG